>DATKNX010000108.1:0-21041 GCA_035541085.1 Gemmatimonadales bacterium
CTCGGCCACTACGAGCGGTTCATCGACCGGTCGCTGTCGCAGGCCAACAACATCACCACGGGGCGCATCTACCAGTCGGTCATCACGAAGGAGCGGCGCGGCGAGTACCTCGGCTCCACGGTGCAGGTGATCCCGCACATCACCGACGAGATCAAGGCCGCGGTGCGCCGGCTGGCGCCCGACCACGACGTCGTGATCACGGAGATCGGCGGCACGGTGGGCGACATCGAGTCGCTGCCGTTCCTCGAGGCCATCCGGCAGTTCCGCCAGGAAGTGGGGCGCGACAACTCGCTGTTCATCCACCTCACGCTCGTGCCGTTCATCGCCGCGACCGGCGAGCTCAAGACCAAGCCCACGCAGCACTCGGTGCGCGAGCTGATGGAGATCGGGATCCAGCCCGACATCCTCATCGCCCGGAGCGAGCGGCCGCTGCCCGAGGAGCTGCGCCGCAAGATCGCGCTGTTCTGCAACGTGGACTTCGGCTGCGTGGTCGAGTCGCCCGACGTGAAGAGCATCTACGAGATCCCGCTCAGGCTGCGGGAGCAGGGGCTCGACCGCGAGGTGTGCCAGCGCCTCAAGCTCGACACGCCGGAGCCCGACCTGAAGGACTGGCGGGAGATGGTCGAGAAGATCCTGCGGCCCACCGACCGCGTGAAGATCGCGATCGTGGGCAAGTACACGGAGCTGGTGGACGCCTACAAGTCGGTGCAGGAAGCGCTCACGCACGGCGGCATCGCGAACAACGTGGGCGTCTCGATGGAGTGGGTCTCCTCCGACCGCTTCACCGACTTCGACACCGCCGTCAAGCTGCTCGCGCCGTACGACGGGCTGCTGATCCCCGGCGGCTTCGGGATCCGCGGCATCGAGGGGATGGTGGAGGCGGCGCAGGCGGCGCGGGAGAAGCGGCTGCCGTTCTTCGGCATCTGCCTCGGGATGCAGGTGGCGATCATCGAGTTCGCGCGCAACGTGTGCCGCATCCCCGACGCGAACTCGTCGGAGTTCCAGGCGGAGTGCGGCAACCCGGTCATCTCGCTCCTGCCCTCGCAGCGCAACGTGGAGGACATGGGCGGCACGATGCGGCTCGGGGCCTACGCCTGCCGGCTGCGGGCCGGCTCGCAGATCGCCCGCATCTACGGGACCTCGGAGACGAGCGAGCGACACCGGCACCGCTACGAGGTGGACAACGGCTACCGGGACCTGTTCGCCGAGCACGGGATGCGGCTGACGGGCCTCTCGCCCGACGGCTCCCTGGTGGAGATGATCGAGCTGCCGCAGCACCCCTGGTACATCGGTTGCCAGTTCCACCCCGAGCTGAAGTCGCGCCCCACGCGGCCGCACCCGCTGTTCGCGAGCTTCATCGCGGCCGCCCACGACGTGCGGCGGCGCCGCGGCGAGGCCCCGGCCCCGGCCCAGACCGCCGTGGCCGTCGAGTCGTAGCGTGCCCGGCGGAGGGCCGTTCGGCCCGGGGCCGTTCCTCATCGCGGGCCCCTGCGTGGTGGAGGACGACGACCTGAACCTCCGGGTCGGCGAGCGCCTGGCGCGGCTGGCCGCGAAGCTCGGCATCGCCGTCACCTACAAGGCGTCGTACGACAAGGCCAACCGCTCGCGCCTCGCGGCCGCCCGCGGGCCGGGGATGGAGGCGGGTCTCGCCGCGCTGGCGCGCGTCAGGGCCGCGACCGGCCTGCCGATCCTGACCGACGTGCACGAGACCGGGCAGGTGGCGGCCGCGGCCGGCGTGGCCGACGTGCTGCAGATCCCGGCGTTCCTGTGCCGCCAGACCGACCTCCTGGTCGCCGCGGGCGGGGCCGGCAAGCCGGTGAACGTGAAGAAGGGGCAGTGGATGACGCCGGAGGGCATGGCGGGCTCCCTCGAGAAGGTGCGGAGCGGCGGCGCGCCCGCGGTGGCCGTGACGGAGCGCGGTACGTTCTTCGGCTACGGCGACCTCGTGGTGGACATGCGGAACTTCGAGCGCCTGCGGGCGGCGTGCCGCGCGCCCGTGGTGTTCGACGCCACGCACAGCGTGCAGCAGCCGGGCAAGGGCGGCGAGGGCGCGAGCGGGGGGCTGCGCGAGTTCATCCCGCCGCTCCTGATGGCGGCCGCGGCGGCCGGGGCCGACGGGTTCTTCCTGGAGACGCACCCCGACCCGGCGCACGCGCCTTCCGACGGCCCGAACATGGTCCCGCTCGCGGACATCGAGGACCTGGTGGCCCGCGCGCTCGACGTGTGGCACGCGGCCCGGCGGCGCGATGATTGAGCCCGCGGTGGCCCGGCGCATCAAGCTCGTCGGCTTCGACGTGGACGGCACGATGACGGACGGCGGCCTCTACATCGGCACGGCCGGAGGGCAGGGCGTCGAGCTCAAGCGCTTCGACATCCAGGACGGCCTGGGCGTGCACCTGCTCAGGGCCGCCGGCCTTCTCGTGGCCGTGGTGACGGGGCGGGGCGGCGACGCCGCGCGGCTCCGGGCCGAGGAGCTGAAGGTGGACGAGTTCGTCGCCGACGCCGGCGCGCGCAAGCTGCCGGCCTTCGAGCAGGTGCTCGAGCGCCGGCAGGTGCGCTGGGAGGAGGCCTGCTTCATCGGCGACGACCTCCCGGACCTGCCGCTCCTCAGGCGCGTGGCCTTGCCCGTCGCGGTGGCCAACGCGTGCCCCGAAGCGAAGGACGCCGCGCGGTTCGTCACGCAGGCCGGCGGCGGCCGGGGCGCCGTCCGCGAGTTCGCCGAGGCCTTCCTCAAGGCCCGCGGCGCGTGGACCGACCTGGTCCGCACCTACCTCAGGGAGCGTGGTGATGTCGTCGCACGCTGACCCGGCGCTGGCGTTGGAGCGCGGGCGCCAGGTCCTCGAGCAGGAGGCCGGGGCGGTCGCCGCGGCCGGCCGCCGTCTCGACGGCCGTTTCGTCGAGGCCGTGAACCTGCTGCTGGCCTGCCGCGGGCGCATCGTCGTGTCGGGCGTCGGCAAGTCGGGCGTGATCGCGCGCAAGATCGCCGCGACCCTCACCTCGACCGGCTCGCCCGCCTCCTACCTGCACGCCGTGGACAGCGTGCACGGCGACCTCGGCATCGTGAGCCGCGACGACGCGGCGATCCTGCTCTCCAAGAGCGGCGAGACGGACGAGATCTTCCCGCTCGTGGGCTACCTCAAGCGCCTCGGCGTGCCCGTCATCGCCATCACGGGGGGCATCGAGTCCACCCTGGCGCGCCACGCCGACGTGACGCTCGACGCGTCGATCTCGGCCGAGGCCTGCCCGCTCGACCTCGCCCCGACGACGAGCAGCACGGTGGCGCTCGCGATCGGCGACGCCCTCGCGGTCGCCCTGTTCGAGGCGAAGGGCTTCAAGGCGGAGGACTTCGCGCGGCTGCATCCCGGCGGCGCGCTGGGCCGCCGCCTGCTGCTCCTGGTGCGGGACGTGATGGTGACGCGCAACCTGCCCACGCTCTCGGCCGGCGCCTCGATGCGGGAGTGCGTGCTGCTCCTCGCGGAGCGCCGCGGCACCGTCGTCGTCGTGGAGGAGGGAAACGTCGTGGCGGGCGTGGTGACGGCGGGCGACCTCACGCGGCTGATGGAGCGCCGCCCCGACTTCCTGGACGTCCGCGTCAGCGAGGTGATGACGCGCACGCCCCGGCTCGCCAAGCCGGAGGAGCTCGGCAGCACCGCGGTGAACCGGCTCGAGCAGCACGGCATCATGGCGATGCCGGTCGTGGACGACCACAACGTCCTCGTCGGCGTCGTGCACCTGCACGACCTCCTGCGGGCGGGAGCCGCGTGAAGCCGAGCATCGGCTTCGTGTCCCTGTGCCTCTGCGCCGCCGTGCCCGCGGTCTTCGCCGCCTGCGGGCCGACGGACCACGGCGTCGCGGCCGCCGGCGTCGTGGCCGACAGCGCCGACCAGACGATGTTCGGCCTGAGCCAGATCCTCACGAACGACGGCGTGAAGCAGGCGTACCTGCAGGCCGACACCGCCTTCATGTACGAGGCGAGCGGCCGCGTGGACCTGCGGCACGTCAAGGTCACCTTCTACACGGCCATGGGCGACCCGGAGTCCGTCCTCACGGGACTGACCGGCACCTACTGGACCCGCACCAACCAGATGTCGGCCAAGGGCAGCGTGGTCGTGGTGCGCACCGCGGACCAGGCGAAGCTGCGCACCGAGTTCCTCGAGTACGACCCGGACAAGAACCAGGTGCGGACCGACCAGCCCTACGTGGCCGACAAGGGCGCCCAGCACATCGAGGGCGACCACGGGTTCATCTGCGATCCCGGCTTCACGAACTGCACGACCGTGGGCGCGCGGGGCAACGCCGGACAACTCGTGATGCCGGGCCGGTGACGTGCGCCCGCTCCTCGCGCTCGCCCTCGGTCTCGTGACCGTTCCGGCGCTGGCCCAGCAGCCCCGGCGGCCCAAGCCGGCCCTGCAGCCGCAGCCGGCCCAGCAGCCCCGGCCGGCGCAGCCGGAGTCCAGCTACTGCAACGTGCAGATCGACTCGAGCCACGGGCAGAGCCACTACCTCAAGGCGCCGAACGGGGCGTACGACACGTACGCCGGCGGCGGGATGTGGGCGCACTGCCTCAACGAGCCCGCGACGACCATGTACTCCGACTCGCTGGCGTGGTTTCCGGAGCAGGACCTGCTGCACCTCATCGGCCACGTGCACTTCCGCGACAGCGTCTCGCTGCTCGACGCCGACCGCGTGACGTACTACCTGCGCCAGGAGCGGCTGTACGCCGAGGGCAGCGTCTTCACCAGGAACCGGCACACGGGCTCGGACCTGCGCGGCCCGAACCTCGACTACTACCGGGTCTCGCCGCCGCTCCGGGACACGGCGCTCATCCTGGCGAACCAGCGGCCCACCATCCACTTCCACTCGGCCTCCCGGGCCAGCGCGGCCGACACCGAGCCGTTCGTCGTGGTGGCGGACCGCGTCCGGATGCTGGGCGACGACCGGATGTGGGGCGGCGGGCACCTGACGATCGACCGCTCCGACCTCGCGGCCGCCGGCGACTCGGGCCAGCTCGACCTGACGGGCGACGTCGGCTCGCTGCTCGGCGCGCCGCAGGTGGATGGCAAGGGCAACGACGCGTACCACATGAAGGGGCGGCGCATCGACTTCACCCTGACGCCGTCGCACGAGATCCACCACGCCGTCTCGAAGGACAGCGCCGACGCGCGCGGCCCCGACTGGCGCCTGACGGCCGACACGCTGGACATGACGCTGGACAGCGGCAAGGTGCAGCTGGCGGAGGCCTGGGGCAGGCACCGCCGTCCCGACGCGGTGTCGGGCCTGCACACGATCATCGCCGACTCGCTCGACATCCACATGCCGGACCAGCTGGTGCGCCTCGTGTGGGCCTACGGCAACGCGCGCAGCGTCACGCGGGACTCGACGGGCCCGAACGAGGACTGGCTGACGGGCGACACGCTGCGGGCCGACTTCGCGGTCGTGCACGACAGCGCGTCCACGCGGCCCAAGTCGGACCTGCAGCACGTCACGTCGTTCGGCTCGGCGCGCGCGCTGTACCACGTGGACGCCTCCGACACGACCGTGAAGAACCGCAAGGGCATCAACTACTCGCGCGGCCGGCGGATCGACATCGCCATGCTCGCGTCGAAGGTGCAGAGCGTGGACGTGGTGGGGCAGACCGACGGCGTGTACCTCGAGCCGGTGCCCCCGCCGCGCGACACGACGCACCGGGCCGACACCACGCACGCCGGCGCGGACACGACGCGCGCGGCGCGGCCCGACACCACGCGCGGAGCCCGTCCCGACACCACCCGGGCGAGGGATCAGCGACACTACAAGCGCGGCGTCCTGGTGGACTCGGCGGGCCATCCGATTGGGCCGCCCGACTCGACGGCGCACCCGGTTCCGGGCGACAGCACCGCGCGGCCGGCGTCGCGCGATACGACCGCCCACCCCGTGCCGGCCGATGCGACGCCCCGCCCGGCGACGCCGCCGGGAAGGAGCGCGCGCCGGTGACCGACACGCTGCTCGCCCAGCTCCGGGGACGCGATCCCTCCGTCTGCCTGGCGCTCGCCGCCCTCATCCGCACGGCCGACGAGGCCGGCGCCACGCCGTTCGGCGCGGCGGCGGTGGCGTACCGCGAGGACTACCTGGCCGCGCTCCGCCGCTCGGGCGGCGAGGCCACTCGGCCCGACCCCGGCACGCTGTCGGTGGACGACGTGCGGCGCCACCTCGCCGCCTCGGTGCTGCCGCGGCTCGCGACGGAGGCCCTGATCGCCGATCCGGGCCGCGGCTGGGGCGAGAGCTCCGTCGTGCAATTCCGGCCCGAGACCTGGGCCGTCCTCGGCGCGGACCGCGAGGGGACGCGCACGGCGCTGTTCGAGGCGGCGTCGCAGGGCATGGTGACGCACGACACCGGCGAGCACGCCGCGGGGGAGGCCGGCGCCGCCGCCGGCAGCGTGCTCGAGGCGTTCGGCCTCCGGAAGACGTACAACCGGCGCGCCGTCGTGGACGACGTGAACGTGCGGCTCGGCCAGGGCGAGATCGTCGGGCTGCTCGGGCCCAACGGGGCGGGGAAGACCACGACGTTCTACATGATGGTCGGCCTGATCGCGCCCGACACCGGCCGCATCGAGCTCGACGGCCAGGACATCAGCGCGCTGCCGATGTTCCAGCGCGCGCGGCGCGGCATCGGCTACCTCGCCCAGGAGCCGTCGGTCTTCCGCAAGCTCACGGTGGAGGAGAACCTGCTCGCGATCCTCGAGACGCTGCCCATCGGCGGCGAGGAGCGCGCGCGCCGGCTGGAGGGCCTGCTGGACGAGCTCTCGATCCGCCACCTGCGCCGTAACAAGGCCTACTCGCTCTCGGGCGGCGAGCGGCGCCGGCTCGAGATCACCCGCGCCCTGGTGACGCACCCCAAGTTCATGCTGCTCGACGAGCCGTTCTCGGGCGTGGACCCCATCGCGGTGCACGACATCCAGACCATCGTCGCGGGGCTCCGGCACAAGGGCATCGGCGTGCTGATCACGGACCACAACGTCGAGCAGACGCTCGACATCGTGGACCGCGCCTACATCATGTTCGAGGGCAAGGTGCAGGTGTCGGGCACCGTGCGCGCCCTCGTCTACGACGACCGCGTGGCCGAGCTGTACCTCGGGCCCACCCTCACGGCGCGCCTCAGGGCGCGCCTCTCGCCGGCCGCGTGAAGACCACCCTCGGCCAGCACACGGTCCTCCGGCAGGATCTGCGGATCAATCCGCGCCTCTACCAGGCGATGGACCTGCTGTACATGCCGCTGCTGGACCTGCAGCAGCACCTCAAGCAGGAGCTGATGGCGAATCCGTTCCTCGAGCTCCTCGAGCCCGAGGAAGAGGAGGAGACGCCCGCCACGCTGGCCGAGAAGAAGGAGGCGTCGGAGCCCGCGGACAAGGGGGAGACCAACTGGGAGGACATCCTCCTCGACGGCTTCGACCAGGGTGACTGGCGCCAGGCGCCGGCCGAGGAGCGCGAGTTCACCGAGCCCGTGTCCGTGGCCGCGCCCGACCTCGCCGGGCACCTGCGCGACCAGCTCCAGCTGCTCGACCTGACCGACCGGCAGCTTCTGCTGGCCGAGGAGTTCCTCGGCAACATCGGCGGCGACGGCTACCTGTCGGCGACGCTCGAGGAGATCGTCGCCGCCACCAACGCGCTGCTCGACGAGTTCGCCGCCGAGCGCGAGGGCGCGCCGCCGCAGGCGCCGTTCGCGCTCGCCGAGGCCGAGACGCTGCTCGCGGTGATGCAGGACCTCGACCCGCCGGGCGTCGCCGCGCGCGACCTGCGCGAGTGCCTGATGCTGCAGCTCAAGGACAAGGGCGAGACCGCCTCGCTCGCCTACCGCCTGCTCGACGAGGCGTACGACGACCTGATCGCGCACCGCTGGAGCGACCTCGCCAAGCGCCTCGGCCTCGACACGGCGGAAGTGCAGGCGGCGGCCGACGAGATCGCGAAGCTCGACCCCAAGCCGGGCCTCCGCTTCAGCTCGACCGATGGCGACTACATCATCCCCGACCTGATCGTCGAGAAGATCGACGGCAAGTACCGGGTGTTCCTCAACGACACGAACCTGCCGCGGCTGCGCCTCTCGCGCGCCTACCAGGAGGTCGCCCGCGACAAGAAGAAGTTCGTGGGCGAGAACCGCGAGTTCATCACCCAGCGCCTCAACAGCGCGCAGTGGATGATCCAGGCCATCGAGCAGCGCCGCCAGACGATGCTCAAGGTGATGAACTTCATCGTGGACCGGCAGCACGATTTCTTCGAGAAGGGCATCGAGCACCTCAAGCCGCTGACCCTGCGGGAGGTCGCCGAGGTCATCAACATGCACGAGAGCACCGTGAGCCGGGTGACGAACGAGAAGTACGTGCAGACGCCGCGGGGCGTGCTGCCGCTCAAGTTCTTCTTCTCCAGCGCGCTCTCGACGACCACGGGCGAGGACGCCAGCGCCCGCGCCATCAAGGCGCAGATCCAGAAGCTGGTGGACGACGAGACGACCCAGGACCCGCTCACCGACCAGCAGATCGTGCAGAAGCTGCGGGAGAAGGGGGTCCGGATCGCGCGCCGCACCGTGGCCAAGTACCGCGACCAGCTCGGCATCCTGTCGGCGCGGATGCGCAAGCGCGTATGAGCCTCGCCAGCGGGCGTGGGCCCGTGCAGGTGAGCGTCCTGGTGCCGGCCAAGGACGAGGGGGAGAACCTCCCGGAGTTCGTGGCGCAGGCGGCGCGGGCCCTCGCGGCGGCGCCGTTCAGTGCCGAGGTCGTGGTGGTGGACGACGGCAGCGCCGACGCCACGCCGCAGGTCCTGGCCGACCTCGCGGCGCGACACCCGTTCCTGCGCTGGGAGCGCCACCGCACGCGCCAGGGCATCGCCGACGCGCTCAAGACGGCCGGCGACGCCGCGCGCGGCGACGTGCTCGTCTTCTACCCGGCCGACCTGCAGTACCTGCCCGACGAGATCCCGACGCTGGTCGCGCCCATCCTGGCCGGCGAGGCGGACCTCGTGACGGGCACGAAGCAGGGCAAGTACGAGAAGGCGTTCGTGTCGGGGATCTACAACCGGCTGTGCCGCTGGCTGTTCGGCGTGCGCGTCACGGACCTCAACTCGGTGAAGGCGTACCGGCGCGAGATCATGGAGGTGGTGCCGCAGCGCGCCGACTGGCACCGCTTCTTCGCCGTCGTGGCGAGCGCCGAGGGCTTCCGGCTGGCCGAGCGGCCGGTGACGCTCCACCCGCGCCGCGCCGGCGCGAGCAAGTTCGGCATCAGCCGCATCCCGGTCGGGGTGATGGACCTGCTCTCCGTGTGGTTCCAGCTCAAGTACGGCCGCAAGCCGCTGCTGTTCTTCGGCGTGACGGGCACGGTCCTCTTCACCCTGGGCTTCCTGTCGGGCGTCGCGGCGCTGATCGTCCGGTTCGGCTTCGGCGTCGGGTTCCGGCCGCTCCTCAACCTGATCGAGACGCTGGTCATCTCCGGCATCGCGCTCTTCGGCTTCGGCTTCCTCGGCGAGATGCTCGCCGGCCAGCGCGAGGAGGTGCGCGAGATGCGGCGCGAGCTGGCCCGGCTGCGCGCGGCCCGGCCGCCGGCGCCGGGGCCGTGACCCGGGCCGCCCGATGACGCGGCTCGCGCCCGGCTCGGCCGAGCTGGCGGGGTTCTACCGCGAGCGGAGCGCGTGGCGGAGCCGCGGCGAGGAGACGATGCGCTTCCGCGCGGCGACGCGGCTCGCGCGCGTGGCGCCCGGCGCCGCGGTGCTCGACATCGGCTGCCGCGACGGCGGCCTGCGGCGCTTCCTGCCCTCCGACGTGCGCTACAAGGGCATGGACATCACGCCCGAGTTCGCGGGCCCGGACATCACGATCCGCGACGTGTCCGACGGCATCCCGTTCCCCGACGCCGCCTTCGACCACGTGTTCTGCATCGAGGTCCTGGAGCACGTGCCCAACCCGTGGGGCGCGCTGGCGGAGATCCACCGGGTGCTGCGGCCCGGCGGCGTCCTGGCCCTCTCGGTCCCGAACCCCTACCACGTCAAGGAGCTGATCTGGAACGTGCTGCGCATTCCGGACCGGCAGGGACACATCTACGGATGGACGCGCCAGAACATGACCCGGCTCGGCGAGATGAACGGGTTCCGGCTCGACGGCTTCACCGGCACGTACCTGCACCCGCCGATCCCGATGTTCGCGCTCCTGGCCCGCTCGATCGTCTACCGGTTCGTCAAGGCGTGATCCGTTCCGGCGGTGTGCCGCGCGCCGCCGCCCGCGCCCGCCCGTGCGCATTCTCAGCGTAACGCACGACTATCCGCGCCACGACGGCGACCTCGCGGGCGCGTTCATCGAGCGCCTCCTCGTGGCCCTGCGCGCGCGCGGCCACGCCGTCGAGGTGGTGACGCCGGCCGACGGCGGGGCGGGGGGCCGCGTCGAGGCGCGCGGCGTGAGCGTGACCCGCGTGCGCTACGCCCCGGCCCGCTGGGAGATGCTGGCGCACCGCGGCACGATGGCCTCCGCCGTGCGCTCGCCGGTCGGCCTGCTCGCGCTGACCTCGCTGATCGCCGGCCAGGCGAGGGCCGTGCGCGCCGCGCGGCGGACCGCCCCGCCGCTCGACGTCGTGCACGCGCACTGGTGGATCCCCGGCGGCATCAGCGCCTGGCTGGCCCACGCGCCGGGCGGCCCGCCCTACGTCGTGACGCTGCACGGCACCGACGTCGCCGTGCTCGGCAAGTCCGCGCCGGCCCGCGCGCTCGCGCGCCGGGTGCTGCGCCGCGCCGCTTCCGTCACCGCGGTCTCCGGCTACCTCGCCGACCGCGCGGCCGCCGCCACGGGCATCCCCCGCGCCTCGATCGTCGTCCAGCCGATGCCGCTCGAGACCGCGAGGCTCGCGCGCGTCAGCGCCGGCGGCGCTGGCATCGTCGCCGCGGGCCGGCTCACGGCGCAGAAGCGCGTGACGCTGATCGTGGACGCGCTGGCCGCCCTCAAGCGCCGCGGCCGCCACCTCTCGCTCGGCATCGTGGGCGACGGCCCCGAGCGGCGCACCATCGCCGACCACGCCGCCGCGCTCGGCGTCGCGGAGCAGGTCCGCTTCGGCGGCGCCTTCGAGCCCGCGCGCGTGGCGGAGGCCGTGGGCGACGCCGACGTCTTCGCGTTCGCCGCCGAGGGCGAGGGGTTCGGGCTCGCGGCGGCCGAGGCCCTGGCGCTCGGCGTGCCCGTCGTGGCGATGGAGAGCGGCGGCATCGCCGACGTCGTGCCGCGCTCGGGCCCCGGCCGCCTGGTGCCCGACGGCGACGTCGAGGCGTTCGCCGCGGCCCTGGACGAGCTGGCCGCCTGGCCCGACGCCCGCCGGCTCGCCGCCGAGCTGGGCGCGCGGCTCAAGCGGCAGCTCTCGCCCGAGGGGGTCGCCGAGCGCTTCGAGTCGGTGTACCGCGGCGCGGTGAGCGGGGTGCGCCGTGCCTAGGCGCTGGCGCGTCCTGCTGCAGGTCGTCGTCGCGGCCGTCGTGCTCGCCTACGTGGCGCGCAGCGTCGCGGCGAACTGGGCCAGCTACCGCTCGCTCCGGATCTCGCTCGCCCTGAGGCCCGGCTGGCTCGCCCTCTCGCTCGCCAGCCTCGCGCTCGTGTCGGCGCTCCAGATCGCGTCGTGGCGCACCATCCTCCGCGGCTGGGCCCAGCGGCTCCGCTTCCTCGCCGGCGCGCGCATCTGGTTCCTGGCCAACCTCGGCCGCTACGTGCCGGGCAAGGTCTGGAGCGTGGCCGGCATGGTGGTGCTGGCCGAGCAGGAGGGCGTCGCGCGCTGGGCGTCCGCGGCGGCCGCCGTCGCGGTGCAGGCGATCGGCATCGGGACGGCGGCGGTGCTCGTCGCCGCGGCCACGCCGCACGCGTACTCGCCCCTGCGCGTGGGCGCGGCGGTGCTGTTGGCCGTGGGCACCGTCGGCCTCCTCGCGTGGCGCGGCGCCCTCGCCCGGCTCGGCCGCTGGGTCGGCGCCGGCGGCGAGTGGCGCGCGCTCCCGCTGGGCGCGGTGCTCGGCGGCTCCGCCCTCACGTTCCTCAGCTGGTGCGTGTACGGCTTCGCGTTCTGGGCCCTCGGGCGAGGGCTGGGACTCGGCACCGGGCTCCCGCTGGCGGATGCTGCGGGGGTCTTCGCCCTCGGCTACATTCTTGGCCTCCTGGCGCTGTTCGCGCCGGGCGGGATCGGCATCCGCGAGCTGACGTTCCAGGCGCTCCTCACGCCGTACCTGGGAGTCGGGGGCGCCGCCGCGCTCACGGTCGCATCCCGGCTCGAGCTGACGCTCACGGAGGCCGCGGCCGGCCTCGGCGCGCTCGCGCTGGGCGGACGAAAGGGAAAGGGATCCGCGTGACCGACACTCCCCAGACCCCCGCGGCCGGCTACGAGCCGCGTCGCCCCACCCTCGCGGCCACGGGCTTCTTCGCGCTGTGGGTGGCCGTCCTCTCGCTCCCGATGCTCGCCGGCAAGTGGCTCGCGAATCCCTATAGCGACATGACCGCCACGGGGTACGCGTTCCGCGCCTGGGGCACCGAGTGGTGGAAGCGCTTCGGCCACGTGCCGCTGTGGGAGCCGGAGCTGTTCGGCGGGATGCCGTTCGTCGGCGCGAGCCACGGCGACATCTTCTACCCGACGAGCTTCCTCCGGCTGCTGCTGCCCGTCCAGACCGTGGTGAACCTGAACTTCGTCATCCACTTCATCGCGGCCGGCCTGTTCACGTACCTGCTGCTCCGGCGCTTCCGGCTCTCGTGGGCGGGCGCCGTCACCGGCGGCCTCGCCTACGAGCTGACGGGCCTCCTGGCCTCGTACCCCTCGCCGGGCCACGACGGCCAGCTGTTCGCCGCGACGGCGCTGCCCTTGGCGCTCCTCGCGCTCGTGCTGGCCCTGAAGGAGCGCCGCTGGGAAGGCTACGGCCTGCTGGCCGCCGCCGTGGCCCTGGCGCTCCTCGGCCACTTCCAGATCGCGTACTACGTCCTCATCGCCGCGGGACTGTTCGCGCTCTACCTCACCTTCGACCCCGAGACGCCGGGCGAGCTGCCCGCGCGCCTCGCGCACCTCGGCCTCGCCCTCGCCGCGGTGCTCCTGGGCTACGGCCTGGCGATGATCCAGGTGCTGCCGTTCATCCAGTACATCCCGTTCTCGCCCCGCGCCCAGGGCTACCACGGCTTCGCGGGCTCGACCTCGTACGCCGTGCCGTGGGCCCACGTGCCCGGCTTCTTCTTCCGCGACTTCGTCGGCGCGCGCGACGCCTACTGGGGCCCGAACCCGATCAAGCTGCACTCCGAGTACCTCGGCCTCCCGGTCGTGGCGCTCGCCGTGCTCGGGGCAGGGGCGGCCGCGCGCCGCCGCCTCGTCCTCTGGCTCGGCGGCATCGGCCTGCTCTTCCTGCTGATCAGCATGGGCGCGGCCACGCCGTTCTACCGGGTGTGGTGGGCGGTGATGCCGCTGGTGAGCAAGACGCGCGCGCCCGGCATGGCGTTCTTCGTTCCGGCGTTCGTGACCGCCTGCTTCGCCGGCTTCGGCGTCGAGCGGCTCGAGCGCGGCGAGGGCAGGCGGCACCTGGTGCCGTGGTTCGTCGCGGCCGGCGTCGTGATGCTGCTCGCCGTCTCCGGCGCCCTGGGCTCGCTCGCGGTGAACCTCGCGGGCGCGGCGGAGGAGCTGGGACGCACCGGCATCGCGCGTGCCGACGCCGGCGCCATCGCCCTCGGCGGCATCACGAGCGGCGCCGCCCTGCTCGTGGTGGCCCTGATCGCCCGCGCCTGGCTGCGCGCGCCCGGCCGGGCCGCGCTCCTGGCATCCCTGCTCCTGCTCGTCGTCGGCGCCGACCTCTGGCTCGACGCCCGGCCGTTCTGGCTCTACGAGGCGCCGCCGCAGAAGACGATCTTCCAGGCCGACGGCGTGGTGGACCGCCTGCGCCAGCAGCCGCTCCCGTTCCGCGTCCTCGACCTCGGCGTGTACCCGCACTACGGCGTCACGCTGATGGCGTTCGACATCCCGCAGCTCCTCCCGCTCGAGGCGCCGTTCAACGAGATCCGCTACTTCGACGAGCTGTGGGATCGCGACCAGGGATTCAGCAACATCCGCTACGTGCGGATGTGGGACCTCTACGCGGTGCGCTACGTCATCGTGCCCAGCGGCGACGCGCGCACCGACAGCGCGCTCGCCGGCGCCTTCAAGCCCGTCCTGACGGGCGTGCCGACGCCGACGGGCGTCTCGGCCGACCTCTACGAGCGCACCGACCCGGCCCCGTGGGCGCGGGTCGTGCCGGGCGCCCTCCGGGTCGCCGACACGAGCCGCATCATCCCGGCGCTCGCGAACCCGGAGATGGACTACGCCCGGCTCGTCCTGTTCACGCCCGATGCGGCCGTGACCGCGGCGCCGCTGGCCGCGATGCCGCCGCCGAGCCCGGCGCGGGCCACCGTCACCGCGTGGCAGCCGGGCCGGATGAGCATCGCGCTCGATCCCGCGCCCGACAGCGCGAGCTGGCTCGTGGTGGCGGAGAACTGGTATCCCGACTGGCGCGCGACCGTGGACGGCGTGCGGGTCCAGACCGTGCGCGGCGATTGGGCGCTCCTGACGGTGCCGCTGCCCGCGCACGCCCGGAAGGTCGAGCTGTGGTTCCAATCGCCGGGCTACGTGGCCGGCCGCGCGGTGTCCGTCGCCTCGCTCGGCGTCACGCTCGTCGTGCTCCTCGTGCCCGGCCTGCTCCGGCGGAGGAAGCTTGGCTGAGCGGGCGCTGGTCATCATCCCGACCTACAACGAGCGGGAGAACCTCCCCCGGATCGTTCCGCTGGTGCTGGAGCAGGACCCGCGGCTCGAGGTGCTGGTCGTGGACGACAACTCGCCCGACGGCACCGGCGACCTGGCCGAGGCGCTGGCGGCGGCCACGAACCGCGTCCACGTGATCCACCGGCAGGGGAAGGCGGGCCTCGGGACGGCCTACGTGGCCGGCTTCCGCTGGGCCCTCCAGGCCGGGTACGACTACGTGTTCGAGATGGATGCCGACTTCTCGCACGATCCGCGGCACCTGCCCACGTTCCTCGGCGCGATCGGCGACGCCGACGTCGTCATCGGCTCCCGCTACCTCAACCGGCGCGTCACCGTCATCAACTGGCCGATGAGCCGGCTGATGCTCTCCTACTTCGCCAACGTGTACGCGCGCTGGGTCACCGGGCTGAAGCTCTGGGACTCGACCGGCGGCTACAAGTGCTACCGGCGAGAGGTCCTGGCCGCCGTGGACCTCGACCAGGTGCGCTCCAACGGCTACTCCTTCCAGATCGAGATGTCGTTCCGGGCCTGGCGCAAGGGCTTTCGCATCAAGGAGATCACGATCACATTCTCGGACCGGAGCGAAGGCCGCAGCAAGATGTCGGGAGCGATCGTGCGCGAGGCGGTGTGGATGGTCTGGCGCCTGAGGTTGTGGGCCCTGCTGGGCCGGCTATGAAGCCCGGGACCGTGTTCTACAAGATGACGGGGTCCGGCAACGACTTCGTGATGTTCGACGGCCGGCACGTGCAGGCGGAGGAGCTGACGGCCGGCGCCATCACGGCCATCTGCGACCGCCGGCTGGGGATCGGCGCCGACGGCGTCGGCCTCCTGGAGCCCACCGACCAGGACGGCGTACACTTCGCCTTCCGGTTCTGGAACCGGGACGGCTCCGCCGGTCCCATGTGCGGCAACGGCGCCCTGTGCGCGACCCGCCTGGCCGTCCTCCTCGAGTTCGCCGAGCCCGACGTCGAGGTCCGGTTTTCCACCTCGGCGGGCATCCACCGGGGCAGGGTGGTGGGCGACCGGTCGGAGATCTACCTGCCCGACTGCCCGGCGCCCAAGCCGGCGCCCGAGGTGAAGACAGGTCCCACCGAGGGCCGCCCGACCTACGTCCGCCCCTCGGTCCCGCACCTCGTCCTGACCGTGCCGGACGTGGAGTCCGTCCCGGTGGAGGCTCGTGGCCCAGCGCTGAGACGAGATCCGGCCTTGGGGCCCGAGGGGGCCAACGTGAACTGGGTGTCCCCGCGCGGGGACGGCAGCTGGAAGATGCGGACCTTCGAGCGAGGCGTCGAAGGCGAGACCTTGGCGTGCGGCACGGGAGCCGTGGCGTGCGCCCTGACCCTGGCCAGCCAGAACCAGACCACCTCACCAGCCAAGCTCTGGACCCGCTCGGACCTCCTCCTCGAGGTCTCCTTCGTCACACAGGGGCCTACGGCAACGTCGATACGGCTCCGTGGAGAGGGCAGACTTGTCTACCGCGGGATCATGGCGTCGCTCCTAACTGACAATCCCACAAGCGATTAGCGATATGCCCACCGATATCCACAGTTACAAACAAATCAACTTAACATAACATATCTTATACGAAGTCGAAATGACGCGACAGTGGCTGGTTGATGGCTGGCCCATCGGGGCCGTTTAGCGGCCTATCGGAGGTTGGACGGAGGCTCGGCTCAGCTAGGCCGTGTCAGCCGAGCTGAGGCGCACGGACGAAAGGCGCCACGGTGGATTCTCGCTGCCGTGAACGAGACCGGGGCCCGACCGCGTCTGGCAGCCGGGCCCCGGAAACTGCGCGATCCAATCGGTACGAGGTCTCAGTCTCCCGGAGTGCTCTCGGCCTTGGGCGCCGGAGGCGTTCCGCCCAACTCGCCCAGCCGGACGCGCGCCTCGGCCGCCTGGTTCAAGGAGCCGAACCTCTGCAGGACCTCGCCGTAGGACGCGCGGGCCGCGGCGGAGTCGCCGGCCAGGGCCAGAGACCGCCCGGCATCGAGGAGATACTGGGCCTTCAGGAAGTCGTACGGCACGGCCGCCTCTGCCTTGCGGTAGGCCGACGCCGCGTCGCGGTACTTGCCCTGCTGCTCGAGACCCCCGCCCAGGAGCGACCAGGCAGCCCCGAGAATGTAGTCCGGATGCCGCTTTTCGACGAACGCCTGAAGTCCCTTGACGGCCGCGTCCACCTGCGCGCCGCCCTGGACGAGGCGGACCTCACCAAGGAGAACCGCGCCCTCGTCGGCCGCCTTGGTGCCGCCGTACCGGTCGATCATCTGGGTCAGGTCATAGCCGGCCAGCGGCAGGTCCCCCGCCTCGGCGTCGCCGCGCGCCTTGCTCAGCGCCTGCTCGGCGAAGGCTTCCTTCCTCGCCTCGCTGGTGACGTAGAGCCAGACGCCGGCCGCCACGACCACGGCTCCGCCGACCACGAAGAGTGCTTCGCGGCTGTGCTCCTTGAACCACTGGCCCCAGTCGCGCTCGCCGGAAGGCGCCGCGCCCGCCGGAGTCTGCCCACCAGTTGGTGCTGTCATCCCTTCCTCTCGGAGTCCTGGATGGTGATGCCCCTGGGGTGACTCGAACACCCGGCCAACGGTTTAGGAAACCGCTGCTCTTTCCAGCTGAGCTACAGGGGCCAACCTCGTAACCTCGCCAGCCGCAAGAGCTTTCTCAAGCCCGAGCCCGTTCCCGATAAATCACATTCGAGCCGATAAGTCTTGTTCACCTTTCGGCATTAGTGCCTGATACTGAACGACTTGCCTTCCACAGCCTCATGTGGAACGTCACTCCGGTCCACGCGCAGGACGCGTGCGCCGGGCGGTCCGGCCGCGAGGTAGCCGTCGAACTGTTCGATCGTCTCGGCGGCGGCGAGCCCCACGACTTCGACCGAGCCGTCCTCCGTGTTCCGGACCCAGCCCCGCACGCCGAGGGCCTGGGCCCGATTGAGGACAAACCAGCGGAAGCCTACGCCCTGGACCCGCCCCACGATCACCCACCGGCGGCCGACCAGCTCGGACCGCGGCGCATCCGTCATCCGCCCCTGCCCTCTCCCTTCGAGGCGGCGAGCCGCACCCGGCGCCGGTGCCAGATCACGTACCCGGCGATGAGGACCGCGACCGCCGGCACCAAGATAACGAACGCGCGGTGGGAATACGCGTAGGCGAGATCGGGGCTCCACTTCCTGCCTTCCTTCCCGATCACCCAGCCGATCGCGAGGAGGACGGCCCACCAGATGCCCGCGCCGGTGCCCGTGTAGAAGAAGAACCGGCCCAGCGGCATCCGGGCGATGCCGGCCGGGATGCTGATCAGGTGACGCAGCACCGGGAAGAGGCGCGCCGTGAAGACGGCGATGGGTCCGTGCTGCGAGAAGAAGCGCTCGGAGCGCTCGAGCGACTTCTCGCTGACGAGGACCCAGCGCCCGTAGCGCACGAACACCCAGCGCCCCAGCCGGGCCGCGACCCAGTAGTTGGCGTAGGAGCCCAGGAGGCTGCCGAGGATGCCGCAGGCCAGCGCCAGCCACGCGTTCATCCGCCCCATCGCGGCGAGGTAGCCGGCCGGGGCCATCACCAGCTCCGAGGGGAGCGGGATGACCGACGACTCGATGGCCATCAGGACGACGATCCCCGGGTAGCCGAGGGCCCCGATCGTGTCCACGAGCCAGATCAGGAATCGCTCAAGCATCGAAGCCGAAGGTCCCCAGGAGCGGCACGAAGCGCGCCCCCACGATCGGTTTGCCGACCGGCCGCCCGGCCACCAGGCGCACCAGCGTGAGCACCTGGTCCTGGCGTTCGCCCAGGGGCAGCAGCATCCGGCCGGCCGGCGCGAGCTGCTCGACCAGCGGCCGCGGCACCTCGGGCGAGGCAGCCGCCACCACGATGGCGTCGTAGGGCGCGTAGTCCCGCCAGCCGAGGGTACCGTCTCCGATCAGCAACGAGACGTTGGTGATGCCGGCGGCGAGGATGGCGGTGCGCGCCGCCGCCGCGAGCTGCGGCACGCGCTCGACCGAGAAGACCTGGCCGGCGACGCGCGCGAGGAGCGCCGTCTGGTACCCGGATCCCGTGCCGACCTCGAGCACGCGGTCCGTGGGCTTCAGGCGCAGCGCCTCGAGGCACCGCGCCTGGGTCGAGGGCTGGCTGATGTTCTGGCCGTGGCCGATGGGGAGCGCGGCGTCGTCGTAGGCGCGGGCCAGCAGTGCGTGCGGGACGAAGAGGTGGCGCGGCACGTCGCCCACGGCGGCGAGCACGGCGGCGTCCTCGACCCCGCGCGCCCTGACGGCCTCGACGAGCCGGGCGCGGGCCGCCCGCGAGGCGTCGCCCCGGACCGTGGTCAACTGCCCCCGCCCAGGCGCCACGCGCGCACCTTCTCCAGCTGCCGGTAGTCGGTGAGGTCCACGTGCAGCGGCGTGACCGACACGTAGCGGTCCTCGACCGCCTTGAAGTCCACGTCGTCGCCGCCGCTCCAGTCGAGCCGCCCGCCGCCGATCCAGAAGATCTCCCGGCCCCAGGGATCCTTCATCCGCGACAGCGATTCGGCGTAGATCCGCTTGCCGAGCGTGGTGACCCGCACGCCCTTCACTTCGGACGCCGGCACGGGCGGCAGGTTGACGTTGAGGAGGAGGTCGTCCGGGAAGCGCTCGACGCTCAGGATGCGCCGCAGCACCTGTTGGAGCAGCTCCCGGTAGGTGCGGATCAGGTCGTAGTCGTGGCCGGCGAACGAGACGGCGACGCCCGGAATGCCGAGGATGAGCCCCTCCATCGCAGCGGCCACCGTGCCCGAGTAGAGCACGTCCTCGCCCATGTTCGGGCCGTGGTTGATGCCCGCCACCACGAAGTCCGGCGTCGGCTTGAGCAGGGCGCCGAGGGCGAGCACGACGCAGTCGGTGGGCGTGCCGTCCACCTGCCAGCGGTCGGGGCCGCGCGGAATGGGCCGCAGGGGCCGGTGGAGCGTCAGCGAGTGGCTCGTGGCGCTCTGCTCACGGTCGGGGGCCACGCACGACACCTGGCCGATGGTCGAGCAGATGGCGATCAGCTCTTCGAGGCCGGGCGAATGGAGGCCGTCGTCGTTCGTGCAGAGGATTCTCATCGTGGCGTGGGCTCGGGCCCGAGGAGGATGGAACGCCAGTGGCGCAGGAACACCCCGGCGAGGGCCAGGGTGTCGGCGCCGTAGCGGAAGTGGCTGCGCTCGCCGCCGTAGACCGTCGGCACGAGGGCGGCCGCGATGCGGAAGCCGCCGCGCGCGGCCTGGAACAGGAACTCCGTCTCGTACTCGTAGCGGCCGCCGGCGGGCCGCACGCTCGAGGCCACCCGCGCGCGCATGGCCCGGAATCCCGACTGCGAGTCGGGCACCGCGAAGCCCACGGCGCGCGAGACGAGCGTGCTCGAGAGCCAGTTGGTCACGCGGCGCCCGGCCGGCATCCCGCCCGCGTCACGGGCCCGCGCGCCCACCACGAGGTCGGCCGAGCCGGCCAGGATCGGCTCGAGGAGCTGCGGGATCGCCTCGGGGGGATGCTGGCCGTCGGCGTCGAGCGTGACGACCAGGTCGGCGCCCGATTCCACGGCCGCCGCCAGTCCCGTCGCCAACGCCCGGCCCTTGCCGAGGTTCGCGTCGTGCCGCAGCACCGCGGCTCCCGCGGCCGCGGCGGCCGCGGCCGTCCCGTCGGCCGAGCCGTCGTCCACCACGAAGACCCGCGCCGCCGGCGCGTGGCGGCGGACCCGCGCGAGCACGTCCGGCAGGAGGGCGGCGGCGTGAAAGGCGGGAATCACGATGGCGAGCGAAGGCCCGGAGGACGGGCCGCCGGCGCCGCTACTCGGCATCGTGCTTCCGGTCGCCGTTGAGGAGCTTGAGGATGCCCGCCAGCTCGGCGCGCAGGTCGCGCACCGTCTCGAGGGCCAGCGCGCGCCGCGCCTCCGGCTTCAGATCGCCCGTGCGGCGGTACTGCTCGATGCGCTGCCGCGCGCCCTCGATGGTGTACTTCTCGGTGTACAGCAGGTGCTTCACGAGCATGATCAGTTCGATCTCGCGGCGCTGGTAGACCCGGTTGCCCGAGCGGTTCTTGGCCGGATTCAGGAACCGGAACTGGCTCTCCCAGTACCGCAGCACGTGCGGCTTGAGGTCCGTCAGGCTGCAGACCTCGCCGATCGAGAAGAACTCCTGTACGGGATCCGCCACGGTCAACTCCACGTCTCGCTCTTCAACGACCGCTCCATCAGCGCGCCGATCGCCTCGCGCAGGGGCTTGCGCTCGAACAGCACCGCCGCGACTTCGCGGGCGATGGGCAGCTCGACCCCCAGCTGCGCGCCCAGCTCGACCGCGACG
>DATKNX010000109.1:0-3408 GCA_035541085.1 Gemmatimonadales bacterium
AGCGGCCATCGCGTGGACGTCGACGAGCTGATCAACGGCGCGGTCTTCCAGGAGGACTGCGACGAGATGGTCGTCGTGCGCGACATCGAGGTCTACTCCCTCTGCGAGCACCACATGCTGCCGTTCTTCGGCCGCTGCCACGTCGCGTACCTGCCGAAGGGGCGCGTGATCGGCCTCTCCAAGATCCCGCGCATCGTGGACGCGTTCTCGCGCCGGCTGCAGGTCCAGGAGCGCCTCACCACGCAGATCGCGCGCGCCCTCGAGCGTCAGCTCCAGCCGGGCGGCGTGGGCGTCGTCATGGAGGCCTCGCACCTCTGCATGATGATGCGCGGCGTCGAGAAGCAGCACTCGAAGACCGTGACCAGCGCGCTGCGCGGCGCGTTCCGCGACGACCCGCGGACGCGCGACGAGTTCCTGCGGCTGGTCGAGGCGGCCCCCGCGCTGCGGTGAGCGCGCCGCCGCTGTTCGGCCGCACCGCGGTGGTCACGGGCGCCTCGCGCGGCATCGGCCTCGCGATCGCCGAGGAGCTGCAGGCGGCGGGCGCGCACGTGGTGCGGCTCGCGCGGAGCCTTGCCGACGGCGAGGCCGAGCGGCGCAGCGACCTGCGCTGCGACGTGACCGACGCCGCGTCCGTGGCGCGGGCCGCCGGCCGCGTGCTCGAATCGCGCGGCGCGCCCGACGTCCTCGTCAACGCAGCGGGCGTCTTCCTCGTGGCGCCCGTCGCGGAGACGACGCCGCAGGACTTCGGCGCGCAGCTCGCCGGCAACCTGGTGGCGCCGTTCCTCGTGCTGCGGGCGTTCCTGCCCGCGATGACGGCGCGCGGCCGCGGCCTCGTCGTCACGATCGGGTCGGTGGCGGACCACCACGCCTTCACCGGCAACGCCGCGTACGGCGCGGCGAAGTCCGGCCTGCGCGGCCTCCACGAGGTGCTGCGCGCCGAGCTGCGCGGCAGCGGCGTGCGGGCCACGCTGATCTCCCCCGGACCGACGGACACCGCGATCTGGGACCCGGTGGACCCCGACCGCCGTCCCGGGTTCACCAAGCGCGCCCAGATGCTGAAGCCGGAGGACGTCGCGGAGGCCGTGCTGTTCGTCGCCACCCGCCGCGACGAGGTCGCCATCCCCGAGTTGCGCATCATGCCCGAAACGTGGAAGCCGAGGACCTAGTGCGATCGCTCCGGTTGCTCGTGGTGACGCTGGCGCTGGCCCCCGGCGCGCTCGCCCAGGGCGCGCCCCACCTGCCGCCGCTGCCCGATCCCGACGGCTGGGGCGTGCCCGTGCTCGCGCTGGGGCGCGCGCCGGACGGCTCCATCTGGGCCGGCACGTACGGCGCGGGCATCTACGTGCTGCGGCCCGGCGCCCCGGCGTGGGAGAGCCTGCGCGCCGACTCGACCGGCCGCGGCATCTCGTTCGACTACGTGGACGCGTTCGCCTTCGGCCGCCGCGGCGCCGTGTGGTACGGCACCGTCGGCAACGGCTGGGGCGTGTCGGAGGACGGCGGGCGCACGTGGCGCAACTGGGACTACCGCGTGCTCGGCAACAAGTGGCAGTACGTCGCGCCCGACGGCCTGCTGTACCGCGGCGACACGCTGTTCGTCGCCACGGCCGACGGCATCCGCTGGACCTCCGACGGCGGCGCGCGCTGGGCCGCCGCCACCGACACGGGGGCGGGCGCGCTGCCGAGCGCCTACGTGCTCACGGTCGCGGCGGCGCGCGACACGGGCCTGTGGGTCTCGACGCTGAAGGGCCTCGTGCGCTGGCGTCCGGGGGCGGCGGTCGTGCCCGACTCGCCGCCGCCCGTGCCGGCCCTCGGCCCCCGGATCCGCTCGATCTTCGTCGTGACCGGCGAGAAGGCGGTGGTGCCGCTGATCCTCGGCGGCGAGCGGTGCCCCGGGAGCCTCAGGCCCAAGCGCCGCCAGGTCGAGGCGTTCTGGCAGTGCTCGAGCTTCCTGATGCGCGACGCGCCGCCGTCGGGGCGCGCCGTGCGCCAGTTCGCGGGGTGCGACCGGCCCACGCTGATGTGCGGCGGCGCCACCAGCAGCGGCGCGTTCGTGTCCACCAAGCTCGGCTTCGTGATGTGGACGCCCGGCGCCACGGCGCGCTCGCGCGACGTGTACGCCGTGCTGCCGCCGCCGCCCGGCGTGCCGGGCGACACGATCTTCGGCACCGCGTGCGGCTTCCTCGGCGCGCAGCCGGACGCGTGCCTCCAGGCCGGCGACAGCGCGGGGGCGAGCGCGCCCGCGCCGCTCCGGCACTCCATCTTCGAGCGGCCCATCGCCCCCGCCGACCAGCCGTACGTGGACCAGACCTACCGCTACGGCGCGACGATGGGCGGGACGTTCCAGCAACACCAGGGCGTCGAGTTCAACGAGCCGCGGGGCACGCCGGTGCACGCGATCGGCGCCGGCGTCGTGGTGTGGGCCGGGCCGGCCGAGCGCGGCGCGCTCACGGTCGCGATCCGCCACGACACCACGCTGACGGTGGACGGCCGCCGGATGCACCTCTTCTCCACCTACTATCACAACTCGCGCCTGCTCGTGACCGTGGGCGAACGCGTGGCGCGCGGGCAGGCCGTCGCGCTCGCCGGCAACACGGGCCGCGCGACCAACGAGCACCTGCACCTCGAGGTGCACGTGGCGCCGGCCGAGACCGTCGGCGCGATCGTGGACACGGCCCAGCGCTACCCGCCGTACACCGTCAACCCCGAGCTGTGGATCGAGCCGCTGCCGGGCACCGGCGTCGTGGCGGGCCAGGTGTGGGACAGCGCGGGCCGGCCAGTGGCGGGCGCGCGCGTCTACGGCCTCGTGAAGCCGGAGCCGCAGGAGACGCCGTTCCTGTGGGCGGAGACCTACGGCGACAAGGCGCACCCCGATCCGGCGTACCACGAGCACTTCGCGGTCGGCGACGTGCCCGCCGGCGAGTACGACCTCGGCGTCGCGATCGACGGCCGCAAGGTGTTCCGGCACGTGCGCGTGGAGGCGGGGAAGGTCACCTGGGTGGAATTCAGGCCGTGAGACAAACGGATGGCAGGGGAGTGGCCAGACGCCGAGTTGCCAGTGGTTACCAGGTGCCAGCGTACGGAGCTCGGACCAGTGGACGGACGACTGGGAACTGGTCTGAAGTCCGCAGGCCAGAGACTGGGAACCGCTGGCAACTTGGTGCCTGGCAACTCCCCTGAGTTCCGTCCTCTCGCCTCTCCGGTCTCGTCGTGTTCATTGAATTGACGGAGATCCTCCGCTGCCCGCGCGATCACGCCGAGTCCTACGTGGTCGCGTCGCCCATCGCGATGGACGGGCGGCGCATCGTGCGCGGCGTGGTCGGCTGCCCCGAGTGCGGCGCGGAATTCCCCATCGTCGAGGGCGTCGCGTACTTCGGGCCGCCGGGCCGGCGCCGCGCGGCGGGCGTCGCC
>DATKNX010000110.1:0-4704 GCA_035541085.1 Gemmatimonadales bacterium
GGCCACTACGACAACCCGAAGTGCGTCGAGGTGTGCCCGGTGGACGGCTGCATCATCAAGGACCCGGACCACGTGGAGTCGCACGAGCAGCTCGAAGCCAAGTACGCGCGGATGCACTAGGCGTCGCCGCGCAGTCGCCGGCACACCACACCCCGCCGCGGCTTGGCCGCGGCGGGGTGTTCGTTCGCCGGGTGCGGGCTACCAGATGTGCGGGACGCTGTCGGCCGCGCGCACCATCGGGTCGCCGGCCTTGCAGCCGAACGCCTGCGCGAAGGACGGCATGTTCGACAGCGGGCCGTTGTTGCGCCAGGTCTCCGGTGCGTGCGGGTCCACGGTCACCCGCGTGCGCAGGATCTCCGGCCGGTCGTGCGCGCGCCAGCTCTGGGCGTAGGCGAGGAAGAAGCGCTGCTCGGGCGTGTAGCCGTCGATCAAGCCGGGCCGGCCGTCGCGCTCCAGCGCCCGCTCGAGCGCGTCGTAGCCCGTCAGCAGCCCGCCGTAGTCCGCGATGTTCTCGCCCTCGGTGAGCCTCCCGTTCACGTGGAACGTGTCCACCTGGAGGTAGGCGTCGAACTGCGCCACGATCAGGTCGGCCTGCGCGCTGAAGTGCGCCGAGTCGGCGGCGGTCCACCAATCGCGCAGGTTGCCGGCGGCGTCGTAGTGCCGGCCCTCGTCGTCGAAGCCGTGCGTCATTTCGTGGCCCGCCCAGCTGCCGCCCAGCGAGCCGTAGTTGGCGCCGTCGTCGGCGGTGGCGTCGAAGGTCTGCGGCTCGAGCGCCCCCGCGGGGAAGACCATCTCGTTCTTGGACGGGTCGTAGTACGCGTTCACCGTGGGCACGGTGATGCCCCACTCCGTCGTGTCCACGGCGGCGCCGGGCCGGTTCACGACGCGCTGCCACTCGAAGGCGTTCGCCCGCGCCACGTTGAGGATGAACGGTCCCGGCTCCGTCACGAGCTTGGTGTAGTCGCGCCACTGGTCCGGGTAGCCGACCTTCTCGCGCATCTTCGCGAGCTTGTCGAGGGCGTGGGCCCGCGTGGAGTCGGACATCCACGTGAGGCGGCGCAGCCGCTCGGCGAACGCGGCGCGGATGTCGTCGATGACCGCCCTGGCGCGCGCCCTCGCCTCCGGCGGGAACGTCTTGGCCACGTAGGCCTGGCCCAGGGCCTCGCCCAGGTCGCCGTCGGTCTCGCGCAGGCAGCGCTTCCAGCGCGGCAGCAGCTGCCTGGCGCCCGTGAAGCGGGAGGAGAAGGCGAACTGCGCCTGGACGAACGGCGTGCTGAGCCAGGGCGACGACTCGGACACGAGGTGGAAGCGGAGGTAGGCCTTCCACTGGGCGAGCGGCGCGGTCTTGAGCAGGACGCTCACGCGGTGCACGAAGTCGGGCTCCGCGACGTTGAGGCGGGCGACCGGGACGGTGAGCCCGATGGTCCGGAAGTAGCGCGGCCACGCGACGGCCGGCGCGAGCGCGGCGAGCTGGGCCGTCGTCATCGGGTGGTCGGTGGCCGACGGATCGCGCAGCGCGACGCGCGTGAGCGAGGCCTTGGCCAGCTCGGTCTCGAGCCGCATCACCTGGTGCGCGTCGCGGGTCGCCTGCGCCGCGCCCTCGCCCGCGAGCCGGAACGTCCGGGCGACGTACTGGACGTACGCGGTGCGCGTCGAGTCGGCCGACGGGCCGGCATCGGTGTAGTAGTCGCGGTCGGGCAGGCCGAGGCCGCCCTGCGAGAGCCACGCGACGTAGTGCGCGGCGTCGTGGGGATCCACGTCGGGGCCGTAGCGGAAGACGAGGTCGAGACCGCGCACCTGGAGGTCCGCGATGGCGCCCTGGAGCGTCTCGCGCGACGTGATCCGGTCGATCTCGCGCAGCCACGGCGCGAGCGGCTTGAGGCCCGCGGCCTCGATGGCCGTCGAGTCCATGCACGAGGCGTAGAAGGTGCCGAGCTTGCGCGGCGTGGTGCCGGGCGCCTCCGAGTCGCGCCGCGCCATCGCCTCGTCGAGCACGGAGCGCACTACCAGCTCGTTGTGGTCGCTCATGTCGCGCGTCACCCCCGACGAGGAGTACGCCGCCGGGATGGTGTCGTGCGCCAGCCACGCGCCGTTGGCATACTGCATGAAGTCCACGCAGGCGTTCGCGGTCCGGTCGATGAACGCCGGGTCGAGGACCTTGAGCGGCCGGTCCGCGGCCGGCAGCGGCGTGGGGGCGCCCTGCGCGACGGTGCGCGCGGGCGCGAAGGCGAGCAGCGCGAGCACGGCGAGGGAGGCCGTGGACCCGCGCGAGGGAGCGTGCGTGATACGGATGCGCGACATCGGGGGTGACTCCGTGGTGGTTGTCAGCCTGCACCATACCGACGGGCGTTCGCGCGGGTCAATGCGCCGCGGCGCCCGCCGCCGGCGGCCCAACGGCGCGGCCCGCTCGGCCGTACCTAACGGCGAGCGACCATGACCGACGACTGTGTGATCCGCACGACCGCCCTCACCCGCCGCTACGACGAGCTCGTGGCGGTGGACGGGCTCGACCTCGAGGTCCGGCGGGGCCTCATCTTCGGCCTCCTCGGCCCCAACGGGGCGGGGAAGACCACCACCATCAAGATGCTGACCACGCTGCTGCCGCCGACGTCGGGCACCGCGCTGGTGGCCGGCTTCGAGATCAGCTCGCGGCCGCGCGACGTGCGCCGCCGCATCGGCTACGTGCCGCAGCTCGTCTCCGCCGACGGCGGCCTCACCGCGCGCGAGAACCTGGTGCTGTCGGCCCGGCTGTACCATCTGCCGCGCCGGGAGCGGCGCGAGCGCATCGCCATCGCGCTCGAGTTCATGGGCCTCGCCGGCTCGGCGGACCAGCTCGTGCGCACGTACTCCGGCGGCATGATCCGCCGGCTGGAGCTCGCGCAGGCGATGCTGCACCGGCCGGTCGTGCTGTTCCTCGACGAGCCGACGATCGGGCTCGATCCGCTGGCGCGCCGCGCCGTGTGGGAGCGGCTCCAGGAGCTGCGGCGCCAGTGGGGCACCACGATCCTCATCACGACGCACGACATGGAAGAAGCCGACGCCCTGTGCGACGAGCTGAGCCTGATGCACCAGGGCCGCATCGCGGCCCGCGGCACGTCGGCCGAGCTGAAGGCCGGCATCGGGCCGGAGGCCACGCTCGAGGACGTGTTCGCCCAGGTGGCCGGGGGCACCATCGAAGCCGGAGGAAGCTACCGTGACGTCAGCCGCGCCCGCCGCGTCGCTCGCCGCCTCGCCTGAGCCCGGCGCCGTCGGCGCCTTCGTACGGCAGAGCCTGGCGATCGCCGACACGGAGATCCGCAAGCTCCGCCGTGACCCGACGGAGCTGTTCACGCGCGCCGTGCAGCCGGCGCTGTGGCTCATCATCTTCGGCGAGACGTTCACCCACATCCGCGCGATCCCCACGGGCGACCTGTCGTACCTCGAGTTCATGGCGCCGGGCGTGCTGGCGCAGAGCGTCCTGTTCAGCGCGATCTTCTTCGGCATCGCGGTGATCTGGGAGCGCGACCTCGGCATCATCCACAAGCTGCTGGTGAGCCCCGCGTACCGGGGCGCGCTCGTGATGGGCAAGGCGATCTCCGCGGGCCTGCGCGGCCTCACGCAGGCGTTCATCATCTACCTGCTGGCGCTGGTGCTGGGCATCCGCCTGCAGCTCGGCGTGCCGGCACTGCTCGGCGTCGTGGCGGTCGTGATGCTGGGCTCCGCGCTGTTCGCGACCTTCTCGCTGATCGTGGCCTGCCTGGTCAAGACGCGCGAGCGCTTCATGGGCATCGGCCAGGTGCTGACGATGCCGCTCTTCTTCGCCAGCAACGCCATCTACCCGCTGGCGATCATGCCGCGCTGGCTGCAGGCCGTGGCGCGCGTCAATCCGCTGACCTACGTGGTGGACGCGCTGCGCGGGCTGATGATCCAGGGCGGGCACAGCGCCCTCGGATTCGGCGGCGACCTCGCCTTCCCCGCGGCCGCGTTCGTCGTGCTCCTCGCCATCGCCGCGCGGCTCTACCCCGGCCTGGTGCGCTAGGCCGGCGGGGCGCGCGGCGCCGGCCGCCCGCGCCAACCC
This sequence comes from Gemmatimonadales bacterium, assembly GCA_035541085.1. Taxonomy (GTDB): domain Bacteria; phylum Gemmatimonadota; class Gemmatimonadetes; order Gemmatimonadales; family JACORV01; genus Fen-1245. The sequence continues at coordinate 4,058 of DATKNX010000110.1, forward strand.
GCATCCCCGTCTCACCCGGCTATATTGGCGTCTTCCAAGAACGACATCGCGCCTCGACCGGACACGCTCGTCCGGAGTGGGGCGCCGGCCCCGGGGGTCGGCGCGGTCCGATGGCGCACCCACGCAGGAAGGGAGATACCGTGGACCGGAAGATCGTGACGGTGCTGGGCGCGCGCGGCGCGCAGGGGGGCGGCCTCGTGCGGGCCATCATGGCCGACGAGCAGGGAGGCTTCACGGCGCGGGCGGTGACGCGCGACATCCGCTCGGATCGGGCGAAGGAGCTGCGCGCGCTCGGCGCGGAGGTCGTCGCGGCCGACGTGGACGACGAAGCCAGCCTCGTGAAGGCGTTCACCGGCGCTCACGCCGCCTTCTGCGTCACGTTCTACTGGGCGCACATGTCGCCGGAGAAGGAGCTGGCGGAGGCGGCCGCGATGGCGCGAGCCGCCAAGCGCGCGGGCGTGCAGCACGTCGTCTGGTCCACGCTCGAGGACACGCGGAAGTGGGTCCCGCTGAGCGACAATCGCATGCCGACGCTGATGGGCAAGTACAAGGTCCCGCACTTCGACGCGAAGGGCGAGGCCAACCACTTCTTCGCCGACGCGGGCGTGCCGACCACGAACCTGGTCACCGTGTTCTACTGGGACAAC
>DATKNX010000111.1:0-6688 GCA_035541085.1 Gemmatimonadales bacterium
ACGGCGGCCACGATCAAGGCGGGCCTCCGGGCCGACTACGCGGTGGGCTCGAGGTTCCGCCTCTTCCTGCTCGGCTCCTACGCGCGCGACCGGTTCGCCGGCGTGGCCCGGCGCTTCGAGGAGGCGGCGGGCCTGGCGTACGGCATCCTGACGGGGCCGACGAACGTGCTCGACGTCGAGGCCGGCGCGGGCCGTACGCAGCAGACGAGCACGGCGGACACCACGCAGCAGTTCTGGGTCTCGCGGCTCGCCGGCCACTACAAGCTCAACTTCACGTCGCGCGCCTTCTTCGAGCAGAAGGCCGAGCTGCTCGAGGACTTGGAGAACACGAAGAACTACCTGATCAACACCGAGAGCTCGGTGGTGGCGCCGGTGCTCTCGAACGTCGGCCTCAAGCTGGGCTACGTCGTGCGGTACGCCAACGAGCCGCCCACGGCCGGCGTCAAGAAGACGGACACCATCTTCTCGGCTGGCCTGCAGCTGGTCTTCTGAGCGTCGTCGCGGCGGTCGCGCTCGGGTCGAACCTGGGGGACCGCGCGGCGATCCTCGCCCGCGCGCGCGAGGCGATCGCGCGCCTGCCAGCAACGCGCCTCGCGGCCGCGAGCACCGTGGAAGAGACCGCGCCGCTCGGGCCCGTGCCGCAGGGTCCCTACCTGAACCAGATGCTCCGGATCGAGACGGCCCTGGGGCCGCACGCGCTCCTGGGCGCGCTGCTCGCCGTGGAGCGCGCGGAAGGGCGCGTGCGCGCGGTGCGCTGGGGACCGCGGACGCTCGACTGCGACCTCGTGCTCTACGGCCACCAGCGAGTGGATCTGCCCGATCTGGTGGTGCCGCACCCGGAGCTGCCCAACCGCGAGTTCTGGCAGAGGGAGCTGCGGGAGCTGGGTTTCCACCTCCAGACTGCAGTCGGCAGTCTGAAGGCCGCAGGGTAGTTGCCAGACGGCAAGTTCCCAGTGGTTCCAAGTGGCCGGATGGCGGGTGGCAGTCCAGGGGTCGGCGATCGGAGATCGGATGCGCGGGGCCGGTCCGCGGACTGCCGCCTGGTAACCACTGCCAACTCGGCGTCCGGCAACTTACCTGATCTCTGCTCCCTGATTACCGTTCGCTCGACCATGTCCAGCCCCGCCAAGGACTCCGCCGTCACCACCCGCGATTTCCTCGCCTGGAAATCGAAGGGCCGCAAGATCGTCGTGGTCACGGCCTACGACGCCCTGTTCGGACGCCTGGTGGACGAGGCGGGCGTGGACTGCGTGCTGGTGGGCGATTCGGTGAATCAGGTGCTCGCGGGCGAGCCCTCGACGCTGTCCGCGTCGCTCGAGCAGATGATCTACCACGCCCGGGCGGTGCGCCGCGGCGTGAAGCGCGCGCTGCTGGTCGTGGACCTGCCGTTCCTCAGCTACCAGGTGAGCCGCGAAGAGGCCGTGCGCAACGCGGGCCGCGTGATGAAGGAGACCGGCGCGCAGGCCGTGAAGCTCGAGGGCGGCGCCGCGATGGCCGCCACCGTGAGCGCGCTCGTCGAGATCGGGATCCCGGTGATGGGCCATCTCGGCCTTACGCCCCAGTCAGTGCACGCGCTCGGAGGCTACCGCGTGCAGGGCAGGGACGAGGAGACGGCGCGCCGGCTCGAGAGCGACGCGGCCGCCCTCGAAGAGGCCGGCGTCTTCAGCATCGTCCTCGAGCTGCTGCCGGCCGCCCTGGCGGGCCGGATCTCGGAGGCGCGCGGCGTGCCCACCATCGGGATCGGCGCCGGCGCCGCCTGCGACGGCCAGGTGCTCGTGCTGCCCGACCTCCTCGGCCTCAACGACGGCTTCGCCCCCAAGTTCCTCAAGCGCTACGCCGCGCTCGGCGACGAGGTGCGCAAGGCCGTGAGCCGCTACGGCGACGAGGTGCGTGACGGCACGTACCCCGACGCCGCCCATTCCTTCTAGGCAGCACCCCGATGCTGTCCATTTCCGATCCGGCGGCGATGCGGGAGCACGCCCGGGACGTACGGCGCGGCGGCCGGCGGCTGGGCTTCGTGCCGACGATGGGCGCCCTCCACGCCGGGCACCTCGCGCTCGTGGCCGACGCCCGCACCCGGGCCGACGCCGTCGTGCTCAGCGTGTTCGTCAACCCGCTGCAGTTCGGTCCGGGCGAGGACTTCGCGCGCTATCCGCGTGACCTGCCGCGCGACAGCGGCCTCGCCGAACGGGCCGGCGTGGACGTCCTCTGGGCGCCCGCGCCGGACGCGATGTATCCGGAGCCTCCGCGTGTCACCGTCCAGCCGGGGCCGGCGGGCGAGCGCCTCGAGGGAGCCGTGCGGCCCGGCCACTTCGCCGGCGTGCTCACGGTCGTCGCGAAGCTGCTCCACGCGGTGGAGCCCGACGTCGCGATCTTCGGGCGCAAGGACTTCCAGCAGGCCGCGCTCATCCGCCGGATGGTGCGCGACCTCGGCTTCCCGGTGGAGATCGTCGTGGCGCCCACGGTGCGCGAGCCGGACGGCCTGGCGATGTCGTCGCGCAACGCCTACCTCGACGCCGGGGCCCGGGCGGCCGCGGCGGCCCTCTCGAGGGCGCTCGCCACGGCGGTCGAAGCGTTCCGCGCGGGGGAGCGCGGCGGGACGGCCTTGAGCGGCCGCGCGCGCCGGGTGCTGGAGGCCGCGCCCGGCGTCGCGATCGACTACGTGGCCTGCGTGGCGCCGGACACCGTCGAGCCGGTCGAAGCCGTGAACGGGACCAGCGTCCTCGCGCTCGCGGCGCGCGTGGGCGGCACGCGGCTCATCGACAACGTGGTGCTCGGCGCCGGACTCGAGGAGGACGTGCGTGTCGGTGGATGACGTTCGACGCGAGATGCCGCGATGGGCCATCGCCGGCGAGCGACGCCTCGAGCACGTCGCGCGCGTGGTCGCGCTGCTCGAGCGCTGGGGAGCGGGGCTGGGCGCTCCCGCCGGCGAGGTGGCCCGCTGGCGCCGGGCCGCCGTGCTGCACGACGCGCTGCGGGACGCGGACGAGGCGGCGCTGCGGCGCTACGGCGCCCAGTCGTCGTGGCCCGTGAAGACCTGGCACGGTCCCGCCGCGGCGGCGGCCGCCGCCGCCGACGGGGAGCGCGACCAGGGCGTCCTCGACGCGGTGCGCTACCACTCGTTCGGCTTCGCCGGCTGGGACCGCGCGGGGCGGATGCTCTACCTCGCGGACTACCTGGAGCCCGGCCGCACCTACGAGCGGCCCACGCTCGACGCGTGGATCGCCCGCACGCCCGACGAGCCGGCCCGGGTGCTGCGGGAGGTGGCCGCGTTCCGCATCGCGTGGCGGCTCAAGAACGGGGGCCGTCTGGCCCAGGAGACGTGGGAGTTCTGGAACAGCATCGCGTCGGACGCGTCGTCGTCCTCGGGCTGATCGCCCTCGGCGTGGCCGCGGGCGTGGTCGCCGTCTGGTGGCACGTGCGGGCCGGCCGGTCGCCGGACGCCGTCCGCCCGGTGCCGGGCGAGCGCGTGCACGTGGTGGCCGAGGTCCTGAACACGACGCGGGCGGTGGGTCTGGCGCGCGCGGCGACGCGGGTGCTCCGCGACGCCGGCATCGACGTGGTCTACTTCGGGTCCGACACGGGCGCGGTCGCCGACTCCACGCAGGTCCTGCTGCGGCGCGGCGATCTCACGGCCGCGACCCGCGTGGCGCGCGCGCTAGGCGTCGGCGCGGTGCGTCAGGCGCCCGACTCGAGCCGCCTCGTGGACGTCACCGTGCGGCTCGGCGGCGACTTCGCCGCCCGGCTCGCCGCGCATGGCCCGTAGCTGACCGCACGCCGCGGCGATGTCCAGGCCGCGGCTCCGGCGCGCCACCGCCTCGACGCCCCGCCGCCGGAGATTCGCCGCGAAGCCGGCGAGCCGCCGGCCGTCGGCCGGCACCAGGTCCGCCGCGCCGCCGGGATGCAGCGGCAGCAGGTTCACCATCGCGCCCGCCTTCCGGGCGATCTTCGCCAGCTCCACCACGTCCTCGTCGCGGTCGTTCACGCCGGCGATCAGCACGTACTCGAACGTCACCCGGCGCCGGAACGCGCCCAGCGCCTCCAGCAGGGCGGGCAGCCGGTAGCGCTTCTCGATCGGCATCAGCTTCAGGCGGACCGCGCTCGTCGGCGCGTGCAGGGAGACGGCCAGCCGGAACTGCTCGGGCCGCTTCGCCAGCTCGGCCAGCGCCGGCAGGATGCCCACCGTGGAGACCGTGATGTGCCGCGCCCCGATCGCCAGACCTTCGGGATGGTTCAGGAGGGTGAGTGCCGTGGAGACCGCCGGCCAGTTGAGGAGCGGCTCGCCCATCCCCATGAACACGACGTTGGTGGGCTTCACCGGCTCGGCCTCGAGCAGCAGCTCCCGCACCTGCGCCGCGATCTCCCACGCCTGCAGGTCGCGCTTGAGCCCCATCGTCCCCGTCGCGCAGAACGCGCAGCGCAGGGGGCAGCCGGCCTGCGAAGAGATGCACAGGGTCCGCCGCGAGCCCTCGGGGATCAGCACCGACTCGACCGCCTCGCCGTCGGGCAGCCGCCACAGCGATTTCTCGGTGCCGTCGCGCGAGACCTGCCGTGTCTCCAGCTCGAGCGAGGGAAGCGGGAACGCCGCATCGAGCGCCTCGCGCAGCGCGAGCGGCACGTCGGTCGCGTCGGCCCAGCGCCGCACGGGCCGCTGCCACAGCCGCGGCACGAGCTGCGAGAGCCGGTACGGCGCCTCGCCGCGCCCCGCCAGCCACGCCTGCAGCTCGGCGCGGGCCGCCTCCGGCGCCAGGTCGAGGAGGTTCGTCACCGGACCCCCGCGATCAGGCCGAAACGGTAGGTGGCACCGAAATCGTTCACGCCGCCGTCCCGTCCCAGGTAGATCCGGTACTTGCCCACGGCGACCGCCAGACCGAACCGGCTGCGCCACACGGCGGTGCCGGCCTCGGTTTCCCGGGCGGCTCCCGCATCCACCTGGAGCCCACCCCCCAGGCTCAGCCCGCCCGACAGCAGGTGCTGCATGCCCTCGCCGTGCATCAAGGTCGCGCCGTAGCGGAGCACCGCCTTCACGTAGGTGCCCCACAGCAGCGCAGGCGCCGTCTCGAACGACGCGCCGAGGTTGTAGCTCGCTGCCTCCGCAGCCTGGCGGAAGGTGGGATCGAGGAAGCGCGTGGAGAACCCGAGCGTCAGGTGCGAGGCCACGGAATACCGGGCGCCGAAGTCCACCCCCAGCTGATCGCGCGAGCTGGCGTCGAGCTGGCCGGCCACGCTCCGCAGCGCGACGCCCGTGACCAGGCCCGGCGCGACCGCCCTCGCGAAGCCGATGGAGACGACTTCCGCATAGACCGGGATGTCGCCGATGCCCTCGGGGCTGGTCTCCGTGCGCACGAGGCCGTCGAACCCCATCCGGCCGTAGATCGCGTTGAGCGTTCCCAGCGTGCCGAGGCGGATCGACGCGCTCGCGATGCCGCCGCTCAGCCCCACGTCGGACGGCGCGTGCACGGCCTCGACGCCGAGCCGGACCGACGGGCCCGAAGGAGCGAGCAGCGTGGCCGGCGTCCACAGGGCCGCCGACGCGTCGTTGGCCAGCGAGGACGGCACGACGAGCGTTCCGGCCGCGACCTGCCACAGGTCGGAAGCCACGGCCGCCTGGGCGGTTGCGCTCCCGGCGCTCGCCAGTGACGCGGCGAGCCCAAGGAGGGCCACGAACGTCCGTCGGGGCATGGGCGAACTTTGGCCGGCGCCGGAGGTGATGTCAAGCGATGCGTTGCTTGCTCAAGTTATGGCGCGCCATTAACTTCCGCGCGTCATGAGGCGCCTCCCGCCGTCGTGCTTCTGAGCGAGCTGCTGGCCCCGGATCGCGTCCGAGTCCCCCTCACCTCGCGGGACAAGTCGAGCGTCCTGCGCGAGCTTGTGGACCTGCTCGTCCTCACGACGGGCGGCTCGGCCGACGACATCCTGCACGCGGTGCGGGAGCGTGAGGCCTGCCAGTCCACCGGCTTCGGGCACGGCGTGGCCATCCCGCACGCCCGAACGCCGACCTTGCCTGGCCTGACTCTCGTCGCCGGACAGACCACCCAGCCCATCGACTACGGGGCCCTGGACGGCAAGCCGGTGCGGCTCTTCTTCCTGCTGGCCGGGCCCGAGGCGATGGCCGCGTCGCAGGTTCGCGCCCTGGCCCGCATCGCGCGCCTGGTGCGGCGCGAGTACGTGCGGGACCGGCTGCTGGAAGCGGGGACGTCGGAGGCGTTCTGCCGCGTGGTGCGCGAGGCCGAGGGACGCTAGCGCGTGGGGGCGGAAAGGACCGACCGGGGATGGCTCGCGGTGTGGCTGTGGCTCGCCCTGCAGCTGACGCTCACGTCGCTGCCCGGGAAGGCCATTCCGGTCGGTCTCCCGCATCCCGTGGACTGGGTGGGCCACTTCTGCATGTACGGGGGGCTGGGCGCCCTCCTGGCGCGGGCGGCCTTCTTCCGCGGCTGGCGGCTCAAGCACCTGGTTTGGCTCGGCGTGGCGCTCTCGGCCTGGGCGGCCCTGGACGAGCTGCACCAGCGGTTCATCCCGGGCCGGGATTGTGAAGTGGGCGACTGGGCGGCCGACACCATCGGCGCATCGCTCGGTCTCTGGGTGGGGACACGGTTGATGACTTCGAGAGTGGCGCGATGGCTTCGCTAGCGGCGACGACGATGCGCACCCACTGGTGCGGCGAGGTGCGGGCGGCGGACGCCGGCCG
>DATKNX010000112.1:0-5988 GCA_035541085.1 Gemmatimonadales bacterium
CGTGCGCCAGGCGCTGGACCGCCGAGGAGTAGACCAAGGGCGGGGCCACGAGCGCGACGAGGCTCGTCCACAGGTCGCCGCCGAGCGTGGCGCGCAGCGTCTCGAGGCCCGATCCGCCCGCCGCCCAGGCCACGCGCACGACCTCGAGGTACGACGGATCCGGCGGCCGCAGGGCGAGACCGAGCACGAGGTGCAATGCGACGCTCGCCGCGAGCACGCCGGCCGCGGGCCACCAGCGCCGGCGCGCCACCAGGAGCAACGCCACGGCGATCGGGAGCACGGCGCCGGCGGTGCGGAGCGGCACCGCGAGCGCGGCCACCACGACCAGCGCCGCCATCGCGCGCCGCGACTCGAGAGCCCGTCGCCACAGCGTCGCGGCCGCCGCCACCAGCAGCGCGTACGGCGCATCGGCCATCCGCAGCTCGCCGGTGATGAGCGTGGCGTAGCTCAACGCGGGGACGGCGACCAGGAGCGCCGCCATCCGAGAGGAGACCTCCTCGCGCAGGACGCGCCACCACAGGAACGCCGCCGCCGCCACGCTCAGCGCCGAGATCAGCGCCAGCACGCCGAGCGCGGCCGCCTGGGAGCCCACGAGCCGCCAGACGAGGGCCACGACGAGCGGATAGCCGGCGGGGTAGAGCGGCACCGACTGGTCGCCGATGCGGTCGGCCAGCACGTAGCCGTGGCCGGCCGCCAGGGACTGCCCGGCCGCGACGTAAACGCCGTCGTCCCAGGCCAGTCCCGTGACGCGGGAGGACGCGGCCAGGGCAGCCACGAGCACGACGCACGCCAGCGCCAGGCCGAGGCGGTTTTCGCGGAGCCAGGTCATGCGCCAAAGTAACGCCTTGCTCGCACGGCCGACACAGATTTCCTTGTTCGGATGGCGCCGAGCGAGAGACCGAGGGTGGAGCGCGTCGAGCAGGACGGCCGCACCCTCGCCATCATCCTGCACGCGGGCCCGGGCGAGCCGGGGGTCCGGTTCGCCTCCTCGCCCGACGCGCCGCTCCAGCTCGGCGAGATCGAGCGGCCCGCGGGCCACGTCATCCCGGCCCACGCGCACAACCTCGGCAAGCGCGTGATCCTCGAGACGCACGAGGTGCTGCACGTGTGCTCGGGCGTCCTCCAGGTGGACCTCTACGGCACGCGCACGGCGCCCGTCGCGACGCGCCGCCTGAGCGAGGGCGACACGATCCTCCTGATGGAGGGCGGCCACGGCTTCACCTTCGTCACCGCCTGCCGCCTGCTCGAGGTGAAGCAGGGGCCCTACCTCGGCACCGAGGACAAGACGTACCTGTGATCCACATCGCGGCGCCCGACCTCTCCGAGCTGGAGATGCGCTACGTCACCGAGGCGATGGCGTCGGGCTGGATCTCGGGTCGCGGCCCGTTCGTCGCGCGCTTCGAGCGCGCGTTCGCCGAGTTCTCGGGCGCCGCGCACGGGGTCGCCTGCTCGAGCGGCACCACGGCGCTGCACCTCCTGCTGGCCGCGCTCGACATCGGTCCGGGCGACGAAGTCGTGGTGCCGGCCTTCACGATGATCGGCACCGTGAACCCGGTGCTGTACCTGCGCGCGACGCCCGTCGTCGCCGACGCGGACCCGGGGACGTGGAACGTCACGGCCGACAGCGTGCGCGCCGTCGTCACGTCGCACACCAAGGCGATCATCGTCACCCACGTCTACGGCCTGCCGGCGGACGTCGAGTCCATCCAGGCCGCGGCGCCCAACATCCCGGTCCTCGAGGACGCGGCCGAGGCGCACGGGGCGCGCTGCCGCGGGCGGCGCGTGGGCTCGCTGGGCCGCGGGGCCGCGTTCTCGTTCTACGCGAACAAGATCGTGACCACGGGCGAGGGCGGGATGGTCACGACGGACGACGAGGCCGTGGCGGCGCGCTGCCGGCGCCTGCGCGACCACGCGTTCGGCCCGGACGCGCAGCGCTACCTGCACGACGAGATCGGCTTCAGCTACCGCCTCTCGAACCTCCAGGCGGCCGTGGGGCTCGGCCAGGCCGAGCGCGCCGAGGCGCTGGTGGCGCGCTCACGCGCCGTGGGGCTGCGCTACCTCGAAGCCCTGGGCGGCGTGCCCGGCCTCCGGAGCCAGGTGGCGCCGCCGTGGGCCGAGCACGTGTACTGGGTCTTTGGCGTGGCGATCGAGGAGGGCTTCGGCGTCACGCGCAGCGCGCTCCGGGCCGGGCTCAGCGCGCGCGGCATCGGCACGCGCGATTTCTTCCACCCGGTCCACCTGCAGCCCGCCCTGCGCGGGCGCTTCAAGAACCCGCAGTGCCCGGTGGCCGAGCAGCTCGGCACGCGAGGCCTCTACCTGCCGTCGGGCCCCGGGCGGACCGACGCCGAGGTGGACCGCGTGATCGCGGCGGTGAAGGAGATCGCGGCGGGCGCGTAGGGACGCGGCACAGTCGCATCAGGCGGCACCGCCACGCACTTCTCGGATGACGCTCCAGCTCGGTGACCCCCTAATGTCGTCCCGGCGTTGCCGCGCCGGGCTCGCGCGCCTAAATTGGTCATACTTATGACCATATTGAGGTGCCGCCGATGAAGACCATGCCCCTCGCGGTCGCCAAGGCGAAGCTCAGCAGCCTGGTGGACGCCGTGGAGAGCGGGGAGGAAGGTGTGACCATCACGCGGCACGGCAAGCCGGCGGCGGTCCTGGTGAGCCAGGACGAATTCGACAGCTGGCAGGAAACGATCGCCATCCGGTCCGACGCCGCCCTGATGCGGGAGATCCGCCGCGGACTCAAGGCGCTGCGCCGGACCCGCAGGCTCTACACCCTCGACGACCTGTTCGGGCCTTCGCGGCCGCAGTGAGCGTTCCGCACCGGCTGCGCGTTGCGCCGGAGGTGGCGAAGCTCCTGCGGGGTTTGCATCCAGAGATCAAGCGCCGCATTCGCGCCGGTTTCGACCGACTGGCGGACAATCCTCTGGTCGGCAAGGCGCTCCGCGGGGAGCTCGCCGGCCTCCGCAGCCTGCGCGTCGGCCGCGTGCGCGTGATCTACCGGCAGGTCGGCGGCGTCTCGGAGATCGTGGCAGTCGGGCCGCGCGAGCGCATCTACGAGGAGACCCTGCGGCTGGTGCGTCGCTGAGAGGCGCGGCACGCAGCGGAGCGAATCAGCCACTCCCTCGCTGCTACGGAGACCGCACCGTAGCTTCACCCGCGTGACCCGCCGCATCGTCGTTCGCCTGATGCTCGCCGCGCTGGCCGTCAGGCTCGTGGTGCTGGCGGCCTCGTACGCGGCGCCGCGCGCCCTGGCCCTGCGCGCCTACGCCGCGAACGGCGGCGAGTGCGCGTCGCTCAGCGAGCTGATCACGCGGCGCCCGCAGTGCGCGGTCCTCGCCGAGGACGAGATCGGCTACGACGCGCTGGGCCGGAGCATCGCGGCGGGCAGCGGCTACCGGGTCGATCAGGATTGGGTCATCGCGCAGCCCGGCGTCCCGACCGCCTACGGCGGCTTCCTCTATCCGGCGTTCGTCGGCGCCGTCTACGCGGCGACGCACGACGACGCGCTCGTCCTGTTCCTCGTCCAGACGCTGATCGGCACCCTCGTCGTGGCCGGCGTGGCGCTCGCGGCGTTCCGGCTCGGCGGCGAGCGCGCGGCGCTGGCGGCCGGCGTGCTGGCGGCCGTGCACCCCGGCCTCGCGCTCGACTCGGCGTGGGTGATGTCGGAGGCGCTGGCGGTGCCGCTGCTCCTCGGCGCCTACCTCCTGTGGGTGCGCTACCTGGAGCGGCCCTCGGCGGGGCGCGCGGCCGCGTTCGGCCTGGTGGCCGCCGCGGCGTGCCTCACGCGCTCGCCCTCGCTCTTCGCGCTCGGCCTGATGGTCGTGCTGAGCCTGCCGTGGCGCGGCTTCGCGTGGCGCCCGTTCGCCGCGCACCTCGCCGTCGCACTGGTCGCATTCGCCGCCTGCATGGCGCCGTGGGCGGCGCGCAACGAGCGCGTGTTCCACGCCTTCGTGCCCTTCGACACGAAGGCCGGCGCCGCCCTGTGGTTGTTCGACCACCCGAGCCCGGCGCCGTGGCGCGAGGTGTGGGACGGCGCGCCCGATCCCGAGCCGCCGCCGGGACCGGTGCCCGGCCTGAACGAGGCGCAGGCCGACCGGCACCTCCAGGCGCTCGCGCTGGACTACGTGCGGAGCCGGCCCCTCGCCTTCGCCGGCGTGTCGGCGCTGCGTCTGGCGCTCGAGCTGGTTCCCGTGCCGCGCTACTGGGGCCGCTGGCCCGTGGTCCGCGGCGTGGCCGCCGCGCTCTACCTGGTGCTGACCTGGCTGGCGCTGGCGGGGCTGTGGCGCGTGCGGCGCCTGGCGGAGGGAAGGGCGCTGATCGGGATCGTGGCCGGCTGGATGCTGATGATGGCGTTCACGGCGGTGGGCTTGAGGCACCGCCTCGCGGCAGAGTGGGCGTTTACGGCGGCGGCGGGGCTGGCGCTGGCGGCGCTGCGGCCTTGGGCCGCCCCACGCGCTGCAGGACCGCCGCCACCTCGGCCGTAAACCGCTCGGCGGAGAAGCGCTCCTCCACCGCCCGCCGCGCCGCCGCCCTGAGCGCCGACGTGTCCGTGCCGAGCGCGGCGACCATCCGCTCGCCGAGGGCCGCGACGTCGCCCGGCGTCGTGAGCCAGCCCGTCACGCCGTCCTGGATCATCTCGGTCGGGCCGCCCGCGTTCGCGGCCACGATGGGCGTGGCGCACGCCATCGCCTCCAGGATCACGCGCCCGAACGGCTCGGGGCGCATCGAGAAATGCACGACCAGCTCGAACTCCGGATAGAGCCGCCAGGGATCGTCGCGGAAGCGCACGAAGTGGATCCGCTCGCCGAGCGAGCCGGCCACGGGCGCGCCGCCCACGCTCGAGCGCCGCACGCGGCGCGCCAGCTCCTGCGCGTAGCCGGACTCCGCCACCGTGTCGTAGATCGGACCGCCCACGAGCACCAGGTGCGCGTCGGGCACGCGCGAGGCGATGCGCTCGAACGCCTCGACCACCTGCAGGTGCCCCTTCCAGCGCGCGAACACGGCGGGCATCCCCACGAGGCGCGCCTCGTGCGGCAGGCCGAGCAGGTCGTGGATCCAGCGCGTGGGCGGCGCCGGCTTGAAGCGCTCGAGGTCCACGCCGTTGAGGACGACGTCGGGATGGAGGAACGGCGCGTGCCACGCCGCGGCCACCGCCTGCGACACGGCGATGGACGCCTCGGGCAGCGAGGCCGCCACCGTGCGCCAGAGGAGGCCGATCTTCTCGGGCGGGAACTCGTGCAGGTGCCACACGCGCTCGTAGCCGGTGAGGAGCGCGCAGGCGAGGTGCGCCTTGAAGCCGTTGGAGTAGAGCACGCGCGGCCGGCCCGGAGGCAGCGCCGCGGCGCGGTCGAGCGCGGTGACGATGGCGCGCGACCAGTGCCACAGCCCGCGGCCGAAGCGGACGATCACCTCCGGCGAGCGCCGCATCTCGCGCTGCGACAGCTCCAGGAAATCGTCCGGCGCGGGCGCGACGGCGAGCGTGACGCCGTCCTCGCGCAGCAGCTCGCCGAGCGGGCCCTCCTTGGGCAGCACCACGAGCGGCTCGACGCCGTGGCGCCGCGCGCGCGTCGCGAAGTCGCGCAGGACCCACTCCGAGCCGCCCAGCGCCGCGGAGACGGAGATGCAGGCGACCGGAAGCAAAGGCGGGTGTAGGGTGTCGGGTGAAGGGTGTAGGGGATGCACGCTCATGACTCACGACCCCCGACCAGTGCGTCCGGCGCGAGCTCCGAGTACACGGCGCGGAGTCTAGCGACCACGGCGCGCCAGGTGTAGGCGTCGGTGCGCCGGCGCCCCGCCTCGACCAGCGTGCGGCGCAGCGCGGCGTCCTCGAGCACGCGAGCGAGCGCCTCGGCGAGCCGGTCCGGTTCAGGCGCCACCACGAGCGCGGCGTCGCCCACGGCCTCCGCCAGGCCGCCCGCTCCGCTGGTGACGATCGGGAGCCCCGCCGCCATCGCCTCCACCGCGGGGACGCCGAAGCCC
>DATKNX010000113.1:0-3154 GCA_035541085.1 Gemmatimonadales bacterium
GACGGCACGGCGTGCGTCTGCACGTTGCAGGTGACGCACACCTCCAGCGGCACGCGCCGGTCGTTGACGTAGCGCTCGAGATCGGGGTCCTCGAACAGCCGGGTCCCGTGGCCGATGCGGTCCGCGTGGCAGTAATGCAGCGCCTGCGCGATGGACTCGGGGCCGTACGCCTCCCCCGCGTGGATCGTCGCGGCGATGTTGGCGTTCACGACCGTGTAGAAGGCCTCGCGGTGCTTCTTGGCGGGATAGTTGTACTCCGCCCCCGCCAGGTCGAACGCCACCACGCCCTTGCCCTTGAAGGCGACGGTGAGGTTCGCGAGGTCCATCGAGGTCGCGGGGCTCATGTTCCGGATCCCGCAGATGATCAGCCCCGTCTTCACGCCGAAGTCCTTCTCGGCGCGGCGCATCCCGCGCAGCGGCGCCTCGACCGCCTCGGTGAGCGGCATGCCCTTCTTGGTGCAGAGGATCGGCGAGTAGCGGATCTCCATGTAGCGCACGCCGTCGGCCGCGCCGTCCTCCACGAGCTCGTAGGTGACCCGCTCGAGCGCCTCGGGCACCTGGAGCACGGAGAGCGTCACGTCGAAGCGCTGCAGGTAGTCCATCAGGTTCCGCGCGTCGTGCACCTGCAGGTAGTCCGTCAGCTCGGCGAGGTCGGTCGTGGGCAGCTTGATCTTCTGGTCGCGGGCCAGGTCGGCCAGCGTGGCGGGGCGCAGGCTGCCGTCGAGGTGGACGTGCAGCTCCGGCTTGGGCATCCGCCGGATCAGGTCCCGGGTGAGCGCGCTCGCGCGCCCGGTCCGGGCGCTCACGGCGACCTCCCGGCGTCCACGCGCACCTCCTCCGGCGCGCGGACCGGCTGCGGGAGCGACCGCAGGTAGGTGACGAACGCTTCCACGTCCACGACGCCGGTGTTCTCCGCCGGCAGGCGCAGCATCGCGAAGCCGCTCCCGCCGGCCGCCATGAAATCGGGCACCGCGAGCGTGTAGGTCGCGGTGTCGAGCACCGGCCGCCCGTCGGCGAGGGTCACCGCGGTCACGCGCTGGCCCGCCGGGTTGGCGGGCGAGACCTTCACCATGATGCCGGAGACGTGCGCCCGCGCTTCCGCCATCCCCACCGCGTGCTCGAGCGCGGAGCGCAGCACCGCCCCCGTGACGCGCAGCCGCACGACGAAGTTCTGGAACGGCACCACCTCGAACAGCTGGCCCCAGGTCACGGTGCCCGCCGGCAGGTCGGCGCGGATGCCGCCGTTGTTGACGATCGCCACGTCGGCGTGCGCCGCGTCCCGGTAGGCGTCGGCGAGCAGGTTCCCGAGCGGGTACTGGTCGCCGGTGCGGCCCAGGGGCCCCGCGAGCGTGGCGACCACGCGGTCGGCCAGGGGCCGGGCCTTCGCCACGTACGCGTCCACCACGCGCGCGACGGCGGTGTCCGGGGCTTCGCGGTCGGCCCAGACCGTCTCGACGCGCAGGTGCGCCACCCGGGCGCCCGCGCTGTCCACGAAGTCCACCACGCCGAGGGCCGTGCCGTTGGAGCGGGCCTGGATGATCGGGATGCCGTTGACCGTCGTCTGGACGAGCGAATGCGTGTGGCCGCTGACGATCAGGTCGGGCCGGTGCGTGAGGGCCTGCGCCACGTCCACGATCTCGCCGGCGCAGCCGCCGGTCGGCACGCAGAACGCGCCGGCGTGCGCCACGACGATGACGTAGTCGGGGTGCGCCGCGCGCGCCTCGGCGATCGCGGCGTCGAGCCGCGCGGCCCCGCTGTCGAACGCCAGCGACGCCACGTTCGAGGGCCGCGTGGTGGACGGCGTGTCCTCGGTGCTGTAGCCCACCACCGCGATCCTGAGCCGCCCCGCCGAGAGCATCCGCCAGGGCGCGGTCCACGCCGGCACCGCGCCGCCGGCGCGCTCGCGCAGGTTGGCCGAGAGCCACGCGAACCGCGCCTGCCGGATCCGCGCCGCGAGGGTGTCGACGCCCCAGTCGAACTCGTGGTTGCCGATGGCCGACGCCGCGTAGCCCATCGCGTTGAAGACCGCCACCGTCGGGCGCCCGTACGAGAGGTTCGAGACGGGCGAGCCCTGCATCACGTCGCCGCCGTCGAGGCGGATGCTCGTGCAGCCGCAGGCGCCGGCCAGCCGGTCCATCATCCCGGCCACGGCGGCCGCGCCGCCCACCGGGCGACGGTTGCTCCAGGCCTGCACCTTCGCCTCGAGCGAGCCGTGGAAATCGTTGGTGGCGAGGACGCGCAGCAGGATCGAGTCGGCCGGCGCGCGCGCCTGGAGGAGCAGGACGAGGGCACCCGCGGCCGCAGAGAGGATAGCCATAAGGAAATGTAAGCGCCGCCCGGGGGCCCGCAAATGCCTGCCGGCCGCGGTTTCCGGCGCTCCGGCGGGCCGCCGCGGCCGGCCTCGCGGCCCGCCGCCGGCCGGCCGGCCCGGCACGCCGCCTCCCCGCGAGTTGCCGCGTTCGCGCCGCGCGGCGATACTGTGCGCGATGCCCGCCGCCACTGCGCCGACCGCGCGCGAGCGCGCCACGGGTGACGCGCACGTCCTCGTGGTGGACGACGAGCGCGACATCACGGCGCTCGTGGCCTACCACCTCGCCCGCGCCGGCTACCGCGTCACCACGGCGGGCACCGGGGTGGCCGCGCTCGAGGCCATCGCCGCCGAGCCGCCGGAGCTGCTCGTGCTGGACCTCATGCTGCCGGGACGGAGCGGCTACGAGGTGCTCGACGAGATCCGGCGGCGCGACGACACGCGCGACATCGGCGTCATCGTGCTCACCGCCCGCCGCGACGAGTCGGACCGGATCAAGGGCCTGGCGGGCGGCGCGGACGACTACCTCACCAAGCCGTTCAGTCCCGAGGAGCTGGTGCTGCGGGTCGGCGCGGTCCTGCGCCGGCTGCGCGCCGCGCCGGCGTCGACCGGCCCGGTGCTCCGCGCCGGCGGGATCGCCGTGGACCGCGCCGCCCACGCCGTCACCGTGCAGGGCCAGCCGGTCCCGCTGACCGCCCTCGAGTACCGGCTGCTCGTCCTGCTCCTCGAGCGCCGCGGGCGCGTGCAGACCCGCCCGCAGCTGCTGCAGGCCGTGTGGGAGTCGCAGCCCGACATCCAGACCCGCACCGTGGACATGCACGTGCAGCGCCTGCGCGCCAAGCTCGG
>DATKNX010000114.1:0-2096 GCA_035541085.1 Gemmatimonadales bacterium
GCCGTGCACCGCGACGTAGAGCACCTCGTTGCCGTACACGCCGTCGGTCCCGAAATCACTGATCTCGGTACCGCTGACGATCAGGCTGTCCACCTCCGTGCTGCCGAGGTTCACGCCGTCGCCCGCCGTGGACGGCCCGGCACCGACCAGCCGCGAGGACTCGATCTGCAACCGGGTCAGTGCGCCCGCGCCCGTGAGGACCCCGAAGCCGACGCCGGCGGTGCGGAGGCCGCGCAGCAGCACCTGCGAGGGTCCCGCGATCGTGACCGCGGCCGCATAGCCGTCGAGTTCGAGATTCTGCAGCTCGCTCGAGCCCTGCCCGGCCAGCACGATGCCGATGGTCTGGCCCGCGAGCACGGGGCGGGTCCCGTCGGGAAGCGTATCGCCCAGCAGCACGACGGCGCTGTCGGCGACCACGGACTCCCCGTAGCGCCCCGGCTGCGGCCGTACCGTGTCACCGGCCTGCGCGACGGCCAGCGCCGCGGCGATGGTGGCGAACGGCAGCCCCTGCGTCCCGAGCTGGTTCGGTGCCGCCGCCGCGGCCGCGTCCACCCAGTGCGTCGTGCGCCGCGCCACCACGGTCACCGTGGTCTGCGCGGAGTCCTTCGCGTCGCGTACCGCCGTCACGGTGACGGTGCCCGGCGCGAGTGCGGTGCCCGACGACGGGCCCGAATCGTCGTTGAACGCCAGGATCGCGGAGTTGCTGCTGCGGTAGACGGCCGTCGGTATCGCCACGAGCGCGCCCGTGGGACCGGTGGCGCGCGCCTCGAATGTGACCTCCTGACCGACCAGGACGCCGTTCACGCTGGTCGGCGTGATCGCCATCGTGACCGGGGCCGACGTGGCGCACGCGCCACCCAGCATCCGATCCACGCGCGGGAAGGCACTCACGTCGATGCCCACCGCGTCGGAGAGCATGATCAGCGCGTCGCGTGTGTCCGTGACGCCGCTGCTGTCCACGTCGCCCAGGGCGATGGGGTACGAGCCGACGGGGAGCCCGACGGCGTTCGTCAGTGCGATGAGGGCGTCCGCGCTGTTGATCACGCCGTCGCCGTTGATGTCCCCGTACCGGCCGACCGCCGCGCAGTACTCCCCGCTCGTGACGGTGAGACTGGGCCGGAGATCGGCGAATGACCCGGCGGCGTACAGCTGCGAGAAGCTCAAGGCCAGCGTGGTCGTGTCCGCCGAGAGCGGCACGAAGCGGCCGATCCCGAGCGTCACGAGGCCGCCGACGCCAGCCGGATTCGCGCCCGTCAGGCGGATGACGCCCTGCGCGGCGGAATCGGTGTTCGAGGTCACGGCCCCGAAACTGCCCCCGAGCCCTTGCTGGAATTGCAGGACGCTCGGCTTCCACCGGATCGTAAGCGCGAACGCGCCGAGCCGGTCCGGCCGGCCGGTCATGTCCACGATGACCGGGATGTCGACCGGCTGCCCCACGATGCCGCTGGCGTTGCCACCGAGCCCGGCGCTGATGGCCTGCGCGCGCGCCGGCTTGGGCGCCAGCAGCGCCGCGGCGGCCAGGAGGAGTGCGACGGTCCGCCGCATAAACCCTCTCTAGTGCTCGGCCACCCGGCTGAGGAAGATCTGCCGGCTCACGTTGAGCGTCGGCCGCAGGTTCGTCAGCGACTTGGCCGCCGACATCTCCTCCATCACGAGCGAGAGCCCGGACGCGTAGTTGGCCGATTTCACCGTGAAGCTCGCGTCGTAGAGTACCAGCGTCGTAAAGCCCGCGGCCGAGGCGCCGGCGAAGCGGATCTCGCCCTTCGCGGCGTTCGCCGGGTTGGCGATGCGCAGCCCGTCGCTGATCGGGTTCTCCTGCTGGAGCTGCAGCTGCGCCGGGTCGAAGTGCAGCCGGCCCGTGTAGCTGCCGAGCTTGAAGTCCTGCTGCGTGCCCACCTGGACCTCGACCCGCACGCGCACCACGGCGCCCACGGGAGCGTCGAGACGGTCCACCGACACGAACGCGGCCACGCCCTGCTCGGGCGGCGGGGGCGTCACCGGCCCCGTGGAGCGCACCGGCTGGTCCTGGCACGCCGCGAGCGCGATAGTGACCGTCGCCAATCGGATGAGATGCATCATGAAATCCTTCCTCTCAG
>DATKNX010000115.1:0-22387 GCA_035541085.1 Gemmatimonadales bacterium
TCGATCCGCTCGTAGGTGGCCGCGTAGAAGTCGCGCGAGCGGCCGAACGGATCCGCGATCGCCCTCGTCAGGGGGGGCGGCGGATCCGGATCCAGATCCCCGAGCAGCAGGACGCGGCTCGCACTGCGCCGGTACTGCGCACAGACCTCGCGGCGCTGCGACGGCTCCATGACCCAAACGAGATCCGCCGCCAGGACGATGGCCGGGCTGAGGTGCTTCGATCGGTGGCTCGACAGGTCCACCTGCCTGGAGGACGCGACCGCCATGGCCTCGGGAGGGGGGGCGCGCCCGGCTGCGGCGAAGCCCGCGGACTCGATGGGTATCGCCGTCCGCAGCGGCCGCGGCAGGAGCCTGCTCATCACGCGCGCCGCGTAGGGGCTCCGGCAGAGGTTCGCGTGACAGACGAACAGCAGGGAGGACGGCGGTTGACGCCGCAACCGGCGCAGCAGCCGCTCCCGCCTCCGGGCGTGAAGGAGGCGGCGCGGCCCGTCCATCAGGGCCCGCACGCTGTCGCGGAGCAACCCGCCTGCGTCCACTACCGTGAATGTAGCGGGCGGCGCCCACCGTCCCAACGCTGCCGTGCGGCGACGCGTTGCTCTCGGGCTACGCTTTGCAGTATGCTTCCCGCTCGCCCATTTTCGGTTCCGGAGGAAGGCACTGGTCCGCTCCCGCGACGCTGCCGCCATTTTGAAACTCCCGCTGCTGGCCCTGCTCGGGGTGGCGATCCTGACGGCCGCCACCGCCGTGCCGGGTTCGGCGCAAAGCCTGACGGCGGGATCGCTGGGTGGAACCGTGCTCGACTCGGCCGGTTCGCCCCTCTACCAGGCGAGCGTCACGGTCACCGATCGCGGCACCGGGCTCGCGCGCACGACCGAGACGGACCGCGACGGGCGGTTCTCGTTCACCCTGCTTCCGCCGAGCCAGTACGACGTCTACGTCGAACAACTCGGCTTCCGGCCCAGGCTCGTGCAGGCGGTCCCGGTCTACGCGGGCGCCAACGTCGACGTGACGGTGGCGATCGTCGCCGTGCCGCCCCCAGTGACCACGGTGGACACGGTGCAGTACGCCGGGGGCGTGGAGCCGGCAGGCTTCGCGCTCGGCGGCGCGCCGGCCCCGCTCGACTTCGCGGACCTGCTCGACGACCGGCGCCTCCTGACCAACGTGGCCGGCCTCTCATCGCGCAGCGCGCCGGACCTCGAGGCCGAGGGCCTGCCGGGGTGGCTGGGCGGCCTGGTGGTGGACGCCCTGCCGCGCACGGCCGCGCAGCACCCGCAGGTCGCCGACGCCGGTCTGGGGGGCCTGGCCTTCCCGCTGGCCGCCTTCGGCCAGGCGACGCTGCCCGCCACGGCCGCGGACGTCGAGTGGTCGGGCTTCGCCGGCAACTTCCTCACCGCGCAGTCGCTGCGCGGCGCCCGCACGTTCGAGCCCAAGGCGTACGCCGACTACAGCAGCGAGGGGCCACGCGGCGGCCTCGTGCTGTCCGGGCCGGTGGTGCGGGACACCGCCAGCTTCGTCGCGGGCGTCGAGGCCGCGCAGCTCGACCGCACGCTGCCCGCGCCCTGGAAGCAGGATTCGCTCACGTCGTTCCTGGTGACGCAGGCCCGCGACTCCGCAGGGACCGACCTCGGCGCCTACCTGCGCTCGTACAAGTCGCGCACGCAGCTGGTGAACGGGTTCGCCCGGTTCGACTGGCAGATCGCTCCCGCCTACGCGCTCGCGGTGCGCGCGAGCGCGGCTTCAGCCACCATCACGAATCCGGACCTCGGACCCGGCCTCGCGCCGAGCCTCGGATCCCAGTTGCAGACCACCGACGTGTCGGCCGAGGCCTGGCTCACCTCGCGCCTGTCGGAGCGGGCCGGCCTCGAGATGCGGGTCGGCTTCGATCGCAGCGTGCGCAACTACGGCGCCCCGGCGCTCGCAGGAACCACCGTGGTGGACGACGGGCTCTCTTTCGGGGCCGACGGCGCTCTGCCGGGCCGCTTCCAGCGCACCGACGTGCGCGTCGGCGTCACGGGGCACTTCGCGACGGGCGGCCATCAGCTCAAGGCCGGGGTCGAGCTGGGCTTCGCCACCCACGACGTGACGTACGCCGCGGGCACGAGCGGGCAGTTCACGTTCGCGGGTGCGAGCCAGTTCGCGCGGGACAGCGGCGTGTTCACGCAGACGGTGGGGCCGCTGCCGGTGGCGACGTTCCAGATGCCGCAGACCGCGGTCTACGTCCAGGACCTGTGGACGCTGATGCCGGGCCTCGAGCTGCTGCTCGGCGTGCGCTACGACGTGGAGCAGTGGCCGAAGTCGGACGTCATTCCGAACCAGGCGTGGCAGAACGCGACGGGGTTGGCCAATACGAACGTGCCGTCGAGCCGCGGCCAGGCGAGCCCGCGGTTCAGCTTCCGCTGGGCGGCGGGAGCGACGCGCCAGTGGTCGCTGCGCGGCAGCGCGGGCCTCTACTTCAGCGGCGCCGATCCGGGCGTCATGGCCGGGCTCCTCACCGAGTCCGGTGCCACCGAGGTCCGGCGCGGCATCGGCGTGCTGGGCGCCTGGCCCACGGTGCCCGACTCGACGGCGGCGCCCGTGACCGGCCCGACGCTGAACCTGCTGACCCCGACGTTCGAGCCGCCGCGCACCGGGCGCGTGACGCTCGGACTGGACCGCGCACTGGGCTCGGGCACCTCGCTCGACGTCGCGGGCACGTACCGCCACACCGACTTCCTCTCGCGGCGCACCGATCTCAACCTCGTGACGAGTGCGAGCGCGTCGGACCAGTACGGCCGCCCGATCTACGGCACGCTGGTGCAGGACGGCTCCGTCCTCGCGGCGCAGCCGGGCTCCAACCGCCGCTTCGCCGCCTTCGACGTGGTCTCGGCGTGGAACGCGGACGGCTTCTCCGACTACTGGGGCGTCACGGTCACGCTCCAGCGCACCGTCCTGCGCGGCTTCGACTTGCTGGCGAGCTACACCTACTCGCGCACGACGGACAACTGGCTCGGCGCGAGGGCCGGCACGCCGGACGCGCAGCTGTCACCGTTCCCGGGCGGCCTGAACGGCGCGGACTGGACCAAGGGCACCTCCGACTTCGACGTGCCCAGCCGTCTCCAGCTGGGCGCCGAGCTGGCGATCGCCGGCAGCGCCGGCGTACGGATCGGCTTCCTGTGGGAGTACCGCTCGGGCTATCCGTTCACGCCCGGCTTCCGCACCGGCGTGGACGCGAACGGCGACGGCTCGGCCGCCAACGACCCGGCGTTCGTGGACAACAAGGTCACCGGCATGGACGCGGTGGTCGCGCAGTGGAGCTGCCTGCGCACCCAGATCGGCCGGTTCGCGGCGCGCAATTCGTGCCGCAGCTCGGCGGTCCAGGATCTCGCCGCACGCCTGGTCGTCGGACTGGTGCGCATCGGCGGCTACCCGCTGGAGCTGGTGGTGGACGGGCTGAACCTCGTCCAGTCCAACGTCGGGATCGTGGACCAGGCGCTGTACCTCGTGGACCGCACCAAGACGCTCAGCGTCAATCCCGCCACGGGCGTCGTGACCGTGCCCCTCGTGGCCAATCCCAACTTCGGCAAGCTCCTGGTGCGCCAGACCGGCGCCCAGGTCCTGCGGGCCGGCATCCGCGTGAGCTACTGATGCGCGCCATTCCCCGGATGCGGGCCCTCTGCGCGGCGGCACTGCTGGCCGGCTGCTCGAACGCCGGACAGGACCGTATTCTCGCGGTCAAGGCGACGGGCTTGGTCCAGGGCATCGTCTACTTCGATGCCAACGGGACGAAGGCGTTCGAGCCCACGGGCGGCGACTCCGTGCTTTCCGGCTTCCGCGTCAGGTTGCTGGCGAAGGGCACGGCGGACACGGTCGCGCGCGCGACCTCGGCCGCGACCGGCTCGTTCAAGGTCCCGAACCTGCCCGTCGGGAGCTACACGCTCGTCGTGGACACCACCACGTTCGGCGACAGCATCCTGGTCGAGAAGATCGACAGCGCCAACTTCACGGTCCTGCCGTCGGAGTCGCTGGTCGTCAACGTGGCGATCAGCTACCCGCGCCTCTCGATCCGCGCGGCCCGCTCGTTCGCGCTCGCGCACCGCGTGTTCATCACCGGGGTCGCGCTGAACGCCGCCACCACGTTCGCCGACTCGACCGCGGACTTCACCGACACGTCGGGCTACATCCGGCTCACGCACGTGCGCGGCACGTTCGCCGCCGGCGACAGCCTGCGGGTGCTCGGCACCACCGGCCTGCGCGGCACGCAGCCGAGCCTCGACAATCCGACGTTCTTCCCGCTCGGCATCGGGTCCCTGCCCGCGGCCACGACGCTGACCACGGCCCAGGCCGCCGCCGCCGACAGCGGCCGGCGCGACGCCCAGCTGGTGCACGTGGCGGCGGCCACGATCAGCGACACGGCGCGCACCGCAACGACGTTCCTCCTGACCGTCACCGACAGCAGCGGCCCGCTGCAGGTGGAGCTCGACCGCACGGCCGATCCCGCCTTCCAGAGTGGAAACCTGCCCGGGAACTTCGTGCCCGGGAACACGTTCGACATGCTCGGCGTGCTGATGGCCACGGGCGCCGGCACGTGGCAGCTCCGCCCGCGCTCCTCGGCCGACCTGACGCTGATCCCGCTCCCCGTGATCAGCGTCGCGGCGGCGCGGCTGCTTCCGCCCGGCCGCATCGTGGTGGTCGTGGGAGTGGCGCTCAACAACCTGAACACGTTCTCCGACACCACCGTGCACCTGGCGGACACGTCAGGCGCCATCCGCCTCACGCGGCTGCGCTCGTCCATCTCGGCCCAGGACTCGGTCAAGGTGAAGGCCGTGACGGCGATCCGCGCCGGCCAGCCGACGCTCGACGCCGGCACGACCACGCCGCTTGGCGTCGGACTCCTGCCCGCCGCCGTCGGGTTGACGACGGCCGCCGCGGCCTCGGCCGCAGGCGCCACGCGCGACGCGCAGCTGGTCCAGGTGCTGAACGCCACCGTGAACGACACGGCGACGGTCATCGGGGGCTTCCAGCTCACGGTGTCCGACGGAACCGGCAACCTCACGGTGCTGCTCGACCAGCGGATCGGCTTCGCCCCGCTGCCCGGGCCGTATATCCCGAACAACAGGTTCAACATCGTCGGCGTCCTCGTGCCCACCGGTACCGGCACCTGGATGCTGAAGCCAAGATCTCCGGCCGACCTGACCAAGCTCTGACCGCGTGGGCGCGCTCGTGACTTGCCCCCCTCGCCGCCGCCCGCAGGGCCTCGGGAGCGTCGCCCCGATGCTCAACCGCGCGTGAGTCCGCACCCTGCGGCGGTGCCCGTCCTGGTCTTCGGCGGCGGTCTCGGCCTGACCACGCTCGGCGTGATCCGGACGCTCGGCCGCGCGGGCGTCACGGCCTACATCGTCGCGGACACCGCCGGCCTCGCGCGCCACTCGCGCTGGTTCCGGCCCCTGCCCGTGCCGCACGCGGCCGACATCGCGGAGCGCGACCTCACCGGGTTCCTCGAAGCGCTGCCGTTCGAGCGCGCCGTGCTCATGCCCTGCTCCGACATCTGGGCCATGCACGTGGCCCGGCTGCCGGCGGCCTCGGGTCGGAGGTTCGCATCCTATCAATCGCATTCCACCGTGCTCGAGACGCTGCTCGACAAGGGCGCCTTCGCCTCGGCGTTGGATGCGACGGGCGTGCCGCACCCGCGCACGCGCGAGGTCGCCGGCCTCGACGACCTGGCCGCTCTCCCCGACGGCGCGTTCACGAACTCGTTCTTCAAGCCGCGGGACTCCCAGCGGTTCTTCCGCCGCTTCAACGTGAAGGGCTTCCGCGTGATCGGGCGCGCGGACGCCGTCCGCCGCATGGGGGAGATCGCCGCCGCCGGCCTCGCGGTCGTCCTGCAGGAGTACATTCCGGGTCCCGCGAGCAATCACGTGTTCGTCGACGGCTTCGTGGACCGTGCCGGTCACATGCAGGGCGTGTTCGCGCGCCAGCGGCTACGGATGTTTCCGGCCGATTTCGGCAACAGCTCCTACATGGTCAGCATCTCCTGCGACGAGGTGGAGCCCGCCGTCGCGTGCGTTCGACAGCTGCTCGCGCACCTTGGATTCCGGGGCATCTTCAGCGCGGAGTTCAAGTACGACGAGCGGGACGGCCGGTTCAAGATCCTCGAGGTCAATGCCCGGCCGTGGTGGTTCGTCGAGTTCACGGCCCGCTGCGGAGTGGACGTCTGTACGATGGCCTATCATGACGCGCTCGGCCTCCCCGTGCGGCCGGTGAGCGCGTACCGCGTGGGACGGGCCTGCGTGTACCCGTACTACGACTACGGCGCCGTGCGGGAGCTGTGGCGCCGCGGGGAGCTGTCGCCATGGTCGTGGGCACGCTCGTGGCTGGCGGCCGAGCAGCCGGTGCTGCGCTTCAGCGACCCGCTGCCCTGGGCCCTCGAGACGGCCAGGGGCGTGCGGCGTCGGCTGCGGAAGATGCTGACCGCGGTGTGACTCGCGCCTGGCTGCGACGAGCCGCGCGTGGCCACTGAAGCGCGCGCGAAGGGTTCGCCCCGCACCGACCCGGCCGCCCGCGTCGCGTTGCTGACGCCGTACTCGGGCACCAACCTCGGTGACGCCGCCATCCAGGAGTCCGTGATTCGCCACCTCCGCCGCCGGCTACCCGACGTCCGGATCTCGGGGATTACGCTCGATGCGGCGCTCACGTCCCGACGCCACGGCATACCCTGCGTGCCGATCGCCGGGGTGCCGGTGGAGTTCTACTTCTCGCGACCGGCGTCAGCGGCCCCGGCGCCCGACGTGCCGGGGGCCGCGATGACCGGCGCCCGCCGCTCGCCCGGCACCGCCCGCGCACGACTCAAGAGCCTGCCCCTGCTCGGACCATCCCTCCGTGTCGCGGCCCGCTTCGCGCGACGAATGTGGGCCGTGAGGCTCGAGGTGCCCCACCTGGCCCGCAGCTGGACGTATGCGCGCGGTCAGGACCTGATCCTCGCCTCGGGCGGCGGCCAGATCGACGACGAGTGGGGCGGCCCCTGGGGGCACCCGTACGCGCTCTTCAAGTGGGCTTGCCTCGCGCGCCTCGCCGGCGCGCGTTTCGCGCTCGCCAGCGTGGGGGTCGGACGTCTGGACCGGCGCCTCAGCCGCTGGTTCGTCCGGCGGGCGCTGGGCCTGGCGGCCTACCGCTCCTACCGCGATGCAGGATCGAAGGCGATGCTGGGCGACGTCGCACTCACGCGCGGCGATCCGTGCGTGCCGGACCTCGCGCTCGGGCTCGATGCGCCGGGCGCCGGATCCGGCGGGGGCGTGGCGGCGCGCATCGGCGTCAGCCCCATCGCCTTCGGCGACCCCGACCGCTGGCCGACCGAGAAGCGGCAGGTCTTCGAGCGCTATCTCGCGGAGTTGACCGCGTTCGTGCGCTGGCTCGCCGGCCGTGGCGACGAGGTGGTGCTGTTCGCGTCGTCGGGCTCGGATCGGTCGATCGCGTCCGGCATCGTGCGGGAGGTCGCGTCGACGGCCGAAGCCGGCGGCCAGGTCGCTCGCGTCCGGCGGGCCGACGATGCCACGCTCGACGCGCTGCTCTCCGAGCTGGCGGCCCTGGACCTCGTGGTGGCGAGCCGCCTGCACGGCGTCATCCTGGCGCACCTGCTGGGCAAGCCCGTGCTCGCCGTGTCGTTCGACCGGAAGGTCGAGGCGCACATGGACGACTTCGGCCAGCGCTCCTACTGCCTGCACATCGCCTCGGTGAGCCGCGCCGAGCTGCGCAGCGGTTTCGAGCGGCTCCGCAGCGACGCCACCCTCGTCCGCGAGCGCATCCGCTCGGCGGCCGCGACCGCCCGGCGGGCCGTGGACGCCCAGTTCGACCAGCTCGCCGACCTCGCGACCGGGAGCCACCGACCGTGAGCGCTGTCCCGCCTCGCCCCACCGTGAGTGTCGTCACTCCGTTCTACAACACGGAGCGGTATCTCGCGGCATGCATCGAAAGCGTGCTCGGTCAGACCTACCGGGACTTCGAATACCTGCTGGTGGACAACCGGAGTACCGACGGTTCGGGCGCCATCGCGGCACGCTACGCCGCCGCGGACCCGCGGGTCCGCCTCGTTCGCAGCCTCGAGCATCGCGCCCAGATCCCGAACTACAACCACGCGCTACGCCAGATCGCGCCCGGCAGCCGGTACTGCAAGATCGTCCAAGCCGACGACTGGATCTTCCCGCGCTGTCTCGAGGAGATGGTCGCCGTCGCCCAGGCGCATCCGTCGATCGGCATGGTTGGCGCGTACACCCTGATCGAGCGCACGCTGTACCTGGACGGCCTCCCCTACCCGAGCACGTTCGTGCCGGGCAGCGAGATCTGCCGCCGCTTCCTGCTCGACGGCACCTTCGTGTGGGGGAGCCCCACCGCGACGCTGGTGCGGGCCGATCTCGTCCGCGCCCGCGCCGCGTTCTACGACGAGGCCGACCCGGTCGAGGACGTGAGCGTCTGCTTCGACCTGCTGCAGCACTCCGACTTCGGCTTCGTCCACCAGGTCCTGACGTTCACCCGGCGCGAGAACGACTCGCTCATGACGAGGATGAAATCCTACGGGAGCCTGAGGCTGGCCGCGGTGATCGCCCTCGAGCGTCACGGATCGACCCTCCTCGCGCCGGACGAGCGGCGGGC
Source organism: Gemmatimonadales bacterium (assembly GCA_035541085.1). Taxonomy (GTDB): domain Bacteria; phylum Gemmatimonadota; class Gemmatimonadetes; order Gemmatimonadales; family JACORV01; genus Fen-1245. The sequence goes on from DATKNX010000115.1 coordinate 8,623, forward strand.
CTGCACCCGCCGCGCGCGCCGGGCGTACTACGACCTGCTCGGCGAAGCGTTCCTGCGGCTGCGCCCGGCGGCGTTCTGGGCGTTCCACCGCGCCGGGATGCGCGCCGCCGGCCGGCGACTGTCGTGGGGACGCGTGCTGCTGCACGCGGTCGGCCGCGCCGCCCGGCTGGTGCTCAATCCGCTCGACACGTTCACGCGCCTAGCGGCTCGGCGCTGACCGCGCGCGGGCGTCAGCCGCGGCGCCGCGCGAGGACCACGATCGTCGTTCCGAAGCCCAGCCGCTCCTTGGCCAGCGCGAGCCGTCGCTCCGACAGCACCACGCCCAGCAGCTTGTTGACCTTGTAGGAATTCACGATCCGCAGCACGCCGTTGTGCCCGGCCGGGACGGCGGTCGTGACGCGGCGGAGCCGGTAGTGCGCCTTCAGCAAACGCTTCAGCTCCCCGCGCGTCATCCAGTGCCGCACCTGGCCCGGGGCCAGCGGCTGCACGTCGTCGCGCCGCTCGTAGACGAACCGGTTGTGCGCGGTCAGCAGCAGGTAGCCGCCCGGCCGGGTGACGCGCGCCAGATGCGCGACGAACGGGGCCTGGTGCGGCAGCGCGGACAGCGTCTCGAGGCACACCACGACGTCGAAGGACGCGTCCGGCAGCTCAAGCTGCGTGAAGTCGCCGGCGTGGAAGGCGATGTGCGGCAGGCGCGCGCGGGCCCGGGCGATCACCTCGTCGGCGAGATCCACGGCCGTCACCGTGCCGAAGGCCGCCAGCCGCTCCGAGAGCCAGCCCGAGCCGCACCCGACCTCCAGGATGCGGGGACTCTTCAGCCCGAGCCGCCGCAGCCATTCGAGGACCACCTCGGCGCGACGCCGGGATTCCGGATCCGCGGCGATCGCATCGTACTTCGCGCCCTCCCGATGGACGGCGTTCCATTCGTTCCAGAACCGCTGCTGATCGGAGATCGGAGGCACGCCGCCGGTATCAGTCATGGGCCGTCCCTTCAGCGAGCGCGTCGTGGATGTAGAGGACGGCGTCGCCGCCGAACGGTGCGCGGAAGCTGTGCGCCGCACCGCCCGACACGGAGTCCGCCGCCACGAGGATGCCTTCGTCCGGGCGCAGCCACGCGACCGCCAGCCGGCCGCTCGCCTGCGACAGGTCCACCGTGAGCGCCGCACGATCCGGCGCGTAGACGAGGTACGCGGCGCCGGGCCCCGCCGGGTGCGCGAGGCAGTAGCCGCTCGAGGCGAGGTCCGGCCGCGGGCGCATCGCCGCGAGGTCGACGCGCGAGGCCAGGCTGCGCGCGTAGCCGAGCGCGCGGCGCGCCCGCTGCCACAGGCGGTCGTTGAACCGGTAGTCCCCGGGCACGCCCATGCCCGTGTCGGGCGGCGTGTACGGGTCCATCAGCAGCGGGTTGAGTCCGCTGAGGAGTGCCTTCCACGCGAAGCCGCGAGGCGTGCAGATGCCGCACAGGTGGTCGGTGTCCCAGACGACGACCTTGCGTCCGTCGCCGACCGGCGGCCGGTTCGCGTCCCCGTTCGGCGATATCCAGTCGGCGGGCCCCGCGTAGAGGGGCGCGTTGCTCCCGCCGGGCCACGCCACGCTCATGCCCACCGGGTGCTGCTTGGGCTTGCCGGCCTCGTAGCGCTTGATGACATCGACCATGTGGTCCTCCCACGCGGTCGAGGCCGTATCGCTCTCGTTGCTGATCTCGTACAGCACGTTGTCGAGGTCGTCGACGACGTCGACCACGTGGCGCACGTACGCCTCCTGCACGGCCGTCACGGCCGGGATCTGGAGCGTCTGCGTCTCCTTGCCCTCGCCGTGGTGGTGCGGGTCGCCGTCGATGCCGTTGACGTTGTTGGCGCGGTTGAACGGATGGCCCCGCCACGGATTGCCGCCGCGCCGGTTCTTCGGCTCCACGCTCCATCCGTCGAACAGCATGATCGAGACGTAGATCCCCAGCCGGCCCGCCGCCTGCACCCGGGCGCGCATCCGCCGGAAGTACGCGTCGTCGAAGCGGGTGAGGTCGAAGCGCGGCTTGCCGTCGAGCGCGAGGCCCGGCCCGGTCCGCGCCCACGGCAGCGGCGCGAACCAGTACGGCGTCACGACCTCGGTGGAGCCCTCCGCCTGCTCCCACATCCACAGCCGGAAGAAGTTGTGGCCGTTGGCGACGAGGAAGCGCAGATAGGCGTCGTAGTCGAACGGCGGCGGCGGGTCCGAGCTGCCCGCGTCCTGCAGCGAGGTCCACGTGTGGGCCCCTGCGAGCAGCACCGCGCGGTGGCCGCTGGTGAAGTAGCGCGGGTTGGCCGAGTCGACGCGCAGCGGTCCGGCCGCCGGCTCGCTGGCCGGCGCGCCGAGCGGCGTGCCGCGCCGGCAGCCCGAGGCCGCTGCAAGCAGAACCAGCGCCGCTCCCGCCCACGCGCGCGCCGCGGCGGCGCACGCCCGCCGCCGAGTCACGGCCGCGGCGGGACCGCCGCCGCCGGCGGCCGCGCCGTGCCGAGCACGAGGACTTCGGGGTAGCAGTTGGCCACCCCGCGCACGTCGCGGTCGGCGCTCACGAACAGCGAGGCCGCGGGCATCCAGCGATCGAACTCCCGCTGGATGTCGTAGCGCACCACCGACACACCCAGGTGGTACGTGCCCTGGCCGAGGTGCAGGTCGATCTGGTAGGTGCAGCGGAAGCTCTCGCCCGTCCGCAGCGTGAAGGTGCCCAGGCCGAGCCGCTCGGTCGAGGTGTTGAACGCGTCCTGGTACCCCTCGTCGCGGAGGAACAGCGAGAGCGAGAGCTTCTGGCACTCGCGGCGCGCCGTCAGCTCGATGTCCACCCAGGCCCGCTCCCCGGAGCGGAACGCCACCGCCTCGCCGCCGGCGCCGCGGACCGCGACCTTCGAGATGAACACGTCCTTGTTCGCGGTGTCCCGCACGCCGGCCAGGGCGCGGCGGAGATAGGTCTGCACCACCTGCTCGGCCGGCCCCGTCTCGACGACGCGGCCGTGCTCGAGCAGCAGCACCCGGTGGCACAGCTCGGTCACCGCGCGGAGGTTGTGCGACACGAAGATGACCGTCGCACCGCCGCCGAGGATGGCGTGCATCTTCTCCTGGCACTTGGTCTGGAACATGTAGTCCCCGACCGACAGCACCTCGTCGACGATCAACACCTCCGGATCGACGTGCGCGGCGACGGAGAAGCCGAGCCGGGCGAACATGCCCGATGAATAGCGCTTGACCGGCGTGTCGATGAACTCCTCGAGGCCGGAGAAGTCCACGATCTCGTCGAACTTGCGGCGGATCTCGGGGCGCGACATGCCCAGAATCGTCCCGTTGAGGTACACGTTCTCGCGCCCGGTCAGATCGGGATGGAAGCCCGCCCCCACCTCGATCAGCGCCGACAGCCGGCCGCCCACGCGCAGCGTGCCCAGCGTGGGGCGCATGATGCCCGCCAGGACCTTGAGGATCGTGCTCTTGCCGGCGCCGTTGGAGCCGATGATGCCGAACGCCTCGCCCGGCGCGACGTCGAACGACACGTCCCGCAACGCCCAGAACTCCCGGAGCTCCAGCGCCCCGGCCGGCCGCCGGTGCAGGGCGCGCCGCACCAGGCTGGGGATGAAGTCCCGCAACGAGTCGTGCAGCTCGCCCTTGCGGAACTTCTTCGAGACGCCGTCCATCGCGAGGGCGCTGCTCACGGCTCAGATGTTCTCGGCAAAGTAGGGTTCCACCCGCTTGAAGAACGCCAGCGCCACCATCAGGCACAGCAGCGCGACCGCCCCGCTGTAGGCCAGCCACGGCAGGTCGGGTGGACGGTGATGCACCACCGTGGCCGCGAGCGCCTCGAGCGGCGGCGCGACCGGGTTCAGCAGCAGCACCGTGCGCCAGCGGCCGAACGTGTCGGCATCGTAGAGGACGGGCGTGAAGAAGATGGCGAACGTCAGGACGACCTCCACCAGGTACTTCACGTCCCGGAAGAACAGGCTCCCGGCCGACAGCACGATGCCGAGCGCCAGGACCTGCACGAGCAGCAGCACCACCACCAGCGGCACCCAGAGCAGCTCGATCGACACGCCGACCTTGGCCACCGCGAGCAGCACGACCAGGGGCACGCACGCCACCAGGAAGTCGACGAACTGCGACAGGACCGACGCCACCGGAAAGATCTCGCGCGGCATGTAGATCTTGGTCACGAGCGTGGCGTTCGCCACGAGGCTGCCGGTGCCGAAGCGGATGCCCGAGACGATGAACGCCCAGGGCACCGCCTTCACCGACACGCTGGCCACGTCCTCCAGGGCGAGCGGCTTCCCGGTGAGAATCGACATCCCGGCCCGCAGAAACACGCCGGCGCTGACGATCACGAGCGGGATCAGCAGCGCCCACAGGAAGCCCATGACCGACTGCTTGTACTTGATCGCGATGTCGCGCCAGGTCAGCATGTAGAGCAGATCCCAGCGGGCGGCGAGCGAACGGACCCGGCTCAGCATGTCAGCGCGGCGCCACGAGCAGCTTGCGGGCGTAGAACGCTTCGGCGTGCCCCTCGCCCGCGCCGCACTCGATCCCCCGCAGGCGCGAGAGCGCCGCGAACGTCTCCTCCGAGAACCAGCGCTTCGCTCGCTGGCTGGGGAATGCCGCGAGCAGCAGCTCCGCCTTGCGCCGGCGTACCGCCTCCGGCAGCTCGACGTAACAGTTCGGCGTCCCGAGGTCGCCGTCCCACTTCGGCACCTCGTACTCGAGCACCAGGTGGTCTCGGAAGGTCTGCCACGTCACGTCCGAGACGGCGCGATGGTCCTGGTGCCGGTCGTCGCGGTAGTGCGTGAACACCACGTCCGGCGCGAACCCGCCGCGCACGCCCTCGAGCAGCTCCTTCAGCGCGGTGAGCGCGACCGGGAAGTGGCCGTCGCGCAGCGCCGCCACGCTCACCGAGTGCTCGCGCGCGCCCGCGAGGAACCGGGCCGCGGCGTCGTGCGCCTCGCGCTCGCGCACGCCGCCCGCGCCGCTCAGCACCACGCAGCGGCACGCCGAGCCGGGATGCTCCGCCAGCAGGCGCAGGATCGTGCCGCCGCACCCGATCTCGATGTCGTCGGGATGCGCGCCGAGACACAGCACTTGGAGCGGTCCGGAGGGGACTGCGAGCGCGCGCACGCGGCCTACCTCTTTCTCGCGCCGTTCTTGGGGTTCCAGACTTCCCACGGCGGGTTGCCGGCCGCGAAGAGGTCGTCCACCCGGCGCTTCTCCTTCGCCGTGTCCACGGCCATCCAGAACCCGTCGTAGTCGTAGGCGAGGAGCTGGCGATCCCGCAGGAGGCGCTGAAACGGCTGGATCACCAGCTCGTCCCCTTCCTCGATGTAGCGGAAGATGTCCTGCTTGAAGACGAAGAAGCCGCCGTTCACCCGCACGCCGGCGTCCACGATGTCGCGGAAGCCGGTGACCACGCCGTCCTTGTCCTGCGACACCGCGTGGTAGCTGAGGTTCGGCTTCACGCACAGGAAGCTCGCCACCTTGTCGTGCCGGCGGATGTGCGCGATCTGCTCCGGCAGCGGCAGGTCCGTCAGGCCGTCCGCGTAGTTGGCGAGGAACAGCTCCTCGCCCGCCACGTGCCGCCGCACCTGGCGCAGCCGCTCGCCGATGGTGCTCGCGAGCCCGGTGTCCACGAAGGTGATGCGCCAGTCCTCGATGTCCGACGACAGCAGCTCCCGGCGCCGCCCGCCCTCCGAGAGCACGAAGTCGTTGGTGACGAACTCCTCGTAGCTGAGGAAGTAGTGCTTGATCAGGTCGCCCCGGTAGCCGAGGCAGAGGATGAAGTCCTTGTGCCCGAAGTGGGCGTAGTACTTCATCAGGTGCCAGATGATGGGGCGGTAGCCGATCTGCACCAGCGGCTTGGGGACGTTCTCGGCGTAGTCCCGCAGCCGCATGCCGAGGCCGCCGCAGAACAGCACGACCTTCATGACGCCTCCATCGCCCGGGCCGGCGCCGCGGCCGGCACCCACCGCAGGGCGGCGTCCAGCTTGCCCAGCTGCTGCAGCTCCCGGATGCGCCGCAGCCGCACGTACCGGTTCCCCGTGAAATCCTCCGCCTTCAGGCCCGCCGCACGGAACCGCTGCACCAGCTCCGCGACGCCGCGCCGCACCGTCCACGCCGGCCGGAACTCGGGAAGCGTCCGCGCGAGCTTGTCGCAGCTCACGCGGTAGCTTCGCGGGTCCGGGCCGCCGCCCTCCGCGTACCGCACCACCGTGCCGGGCAGCTCCTGGCGGACCATCTCCGCGAGCGCGCTCACCTGGTAGTTCTCCTCGGTCCGGCCCACGTTGAAGGCCTCGTCGTGCACCCGCTCGCGGGGCGCGTTCAGCACGGCGATGAAGGCCCGGCTGAAGTCCTCCACGTGCACGAGCGGCCGCCAGGGCGTGCCGTCGCTCTGCACCCGGATCTCGCCCGTGGTGAGGGCGACGCCCACGAGGTTGTTCACCACCACGTCGAAGCGCAGCCGAGGCGACGCCCCGTACGCGGTCGCGTTCCGCAGGTAGGTCGGGCTGAACGCGTCGTCCGCCATCCCGTGGAGATCGTGCTCCAGCCGCACCTTCGACTCACCGTACGGCGTGATGGGGTTGAAGGCCGCCCGCTCGTCCAGCATGTCGTCGCCAGCCACGCCGTAGAGGCTGCACGAGGACGCGAACAGGAAGCGCGTCACGCCGGCCGCCTTGGCCAGCTGCGCCAGGCGCAGCGAGCCACGGTGGTTGATCGCGTACGTCAGCTCCGGATCGAGGTCCCCGAGCGGGTCGTTCGACAGGGCCGCCAGGTGGATGACCGCGTCGATCCCGGCGAAATGCTCCTCCCGGACGTCGCGCAGGTCGATCCTGCGGGACGGCAGGTCCGCCGGCTCCGGTCCGAGCGTGCAGCCTTCGAAGAAGTACGTGTCGAGGCCGCGGACGTCGTGACCCGCCGCCCGCACCATTCCGCTCATCACGGAGCCGATGTAGCCGTTGTGCCCGGTGATCAGGACCCGCACGCGCGTTCCCCCTCGCGAAGCCCAGCCGCCTCAATCGTGGAACGAAGATAGCAGGAGTGCAAGGCGGACGGCGCGCTATCGCACCGGCGCCAGGAGGCCGTGCTCGCTCAACGCCTCCGCCGCGCGGCGCACCAGCGCGAAGGGCACGCCGCCGCGATCCGCGATGTCCAGCAGGGTGTGGTGCCCGTCGGAGAAGTTCAGGACCCACAGCAGCGCCATCTCGAAGCCCGGCGGCGTTGTGCCGCCGGTGTTGCCGTAGAGCCCGCGGCGTCCGAGCTGCGGCTCGCCCTTCGGGCTCAGGTTGACGAACGCGGCGTCGCGCTCGACCACCTCGACGATGGCCAGCGCCTTGGCGAGCGAGTCCTCCAGCGCTCCCGCGTGGATGAAGCCGAGATCGTCGGCGGACGTATGGTACTCGGCGTAGCGGCCGTTCGGCGTGCGCGTCAGGCTGCCGACCGCGAGGTCGTACCCCGGCGAGCAGTACTGCCGCTCGTCGTAGCCGTACGGCACGAAATCCGTCACCTCGTGATCGCCGCCGTGGCGGAGCACGTGCGCGGCAGCCCGATCCACGAGCGCGTCGCCGCGCCGGCTCCGCTTGTACGTCGAACGCCCGGCGTCGCCCAGGCAGCTCAGGACCAGGCCGTGGCGGATCCGGCCCACCGCGGCGTCGTTGGCGGCCAGCCACGCGATGGCGCCGATCGTGCCCGGGATGAACAGGAAGCGCATCCCGTGCCGCCGCGGCAGCGCAGCCAGCTGCCGCGCCAGCCACACGGCGACGGCGACTCCCGCCAGGTTGTCGTTGGCCAGCGACGGGTGGCACACGTGGCAGGAGAACAGCATCTCGTCCGTCGTCGCGCCGGGCAGGAACAGCTCGCCGTACGTCAGGTGCCCGGGCTCGAGCGTCGCGTCGATGCAGACCTCGTACTCGCCCTCCGGAAGGGCGTCGAGGACCCGCTGCGCCAGGCAGAACCCCCAGTTCTCCGCGTAGTAGGAGGTGCGGTACGGGATCCAGTCCGGGCGCTCGGGGAGCGTGAACAGATGCGGTCGCAGCTCCGCCAGCGTCATCCGCCGCCGCACGGGGACGCTGTAGTTGAGGACGTGCAGGTTGTGGCGCTGGAAGTCGATCACGCGCTCGCCGCGCGCGTCCGCCACCCACGCGTCGCGGACGTTCCACTCCTTCGGCACCGTCCAATCGAGGACGCGCGTCCCACTCGCCACCTCGTGCAGCTCCAGCGACACCAGCCGCTGGATCCGGCGGAGGGTCTCGCGCAGGCCCGCGCCGGTGATGCTGCGGCAGATCGGATACAGCTCCGTGGCGAGCGCGTACATCGCCTCGCCGGCGCCCGGTTCCGGCCGGTAGGGCGCAGTCACGGCCGCCGCTCCGGCACGAAGTCGGGGTACGAGGCGTCCCGCGGGTTCAGGATCGGCTCCCGCACGGGCCATGCGATGCCGAACGCCGGATCGTTCCAACGCGCCCCCCGGCCGGCCGACGGCTCGTAGAGAGCCGACATCTGGTAGACGACGTCGCTGTCGTCCACGAGCGTCACGAAGCCGTGCGCGAAGCCCTCCGGGATGTAGAGCGCGCGCCCGTTCGCCTCCGTCAGCTCCGCGCCGAAGTGGCGCGTGTACGTGGCGGAATCCGGTCGCAGGTCCACCATCACGTCCCAGATGGCGCCGCGCGAGCAGCGCACGAGCTTGACCTCCGCGTGCGGCGGCGTCTGCCAGTGCAGGCCCCGCAGCGTCCCGCGCCGCGGATTGTGCGACAGGTTGCACTGCACCACCGCGGGATCGAGCCCGTGCTCCTCGAATTCGTGCCGGCACCACGTCCGCGCGAAGAAACCCCGCTCGTCCGCGTGGCGCTCGAGATCCACGACCCAGCCTCCCGCGAGCGGCGTTGGCGTGAAGATCACGGCAGCACCGTCGTTTCGGGGATCGGCACGACGAGCCGCCCGCCCCACTCGCGCACGTACGCGAGCTGCGCCGCGATCTCGTCCTTGAGGTTCCACGGCAGGATCAGCACGTAGTCCGGCCGCGCGTCGCGCAGCCGGTCCGGGTGGAGAATCGGGACGTGCGTGCCCGGCAGGAACTTCCCCTGCTTGTGGGGGCTGCGGTCCACCGTGAACTCCAGGAAGTCCGTCCGGATGCCGCAGTAGTTGAGCAGCGTGTTCCCCTTGCCCGGCGCCCCGTACCCCACGACCCGCTTACCCTCGCGGCGCGCCCGGATCAGGAACTCAAGCAACTGCCGCTTGGTCTCCCGGACCCGCTCCTCGAACGCGGCGTAGTAGAGCGGCGTGTTGACGCCGCCGGCCAGCTCGCGGTCGCGCAGCGCGAGGAGCCGCCGCGTCCGGGGCCGTTCCGGCTCGTCGCCGTGGCGCGCGTAGATCCGCAGCGAGCCGCCGTGGGTCGGCAGCTCCTCCACGTCGAACAGCGTCAAGCCGTGCGCCGCGAAGATGCGCTCGGCGGCGTACAGCGAGAAGTACGAGAAGTGCTCGTGGTAGATCGTGTCGAACTCGTTCTCCGCGACCATGCGCTCCAGGTGCGGAAATTCGATGGTGACGGTGCCGCCCGGCGCCAGGAGAATCTGGAGGCCCGCCACGAAGTCATTGATGTCGTGCACCTGCGCCAGCACGTTGTTGCCGAGGATCAGGTCCGCCCGCCGCCCTTCCGCGACCAGCTCGCGCGCCGTCGCGCGGCCGAAGAACTTCACCAACGTCGGAATCCCCTTCTCTTCGGCGACCTTCGCCACGTTCGCCGCCGGCTCCACGCCGAGCACGGGCACGCCCCGCGCCACGAAGTACTGCAACAGGTAGCCGTCGTTGCTGGCCACCTCCACGACCCGGCTGCGGCCCGTGAGGCCCAGCAGCTCGATCATCTGGTCCACGTAGCGGCGGCTGTGATCCAGCCAGGAGTCCGAGTACGACGAGAAGTACGCGTAGTCGGTGAAGATCGCTTCCCCACTCACGTACTCCTCGAGCTGCACGAGGTAGCAGGCATCGCAGACCCACACGTGCAGTGGATAGAAGGGCTCCATCCGGTCGAGGTGCTCGGCGCTCACGTAGCTCTCGCACAGCGGCGACATGCCGAGGTCGACGACCGTGCGACGGAGCGGGGTGCCGCAGAAGCGGCAGTGGCCGCGCCGCGGCACTCCGGGAGCGGCGGCCGGCCAGTCGGCGGTTGAATCCGAGGCATGCGCGGTCATGCGAGTTCCGGCTGGTGATGGACGACTGGGCGGCCGCGAGGGTCGCGGCCCGCGCCGTCAGGCGGTCAGTGGATGTACAGCACGGCGTCACCGCCGCCCGGTGCGGTGAACGTACGGGAAGCGCCGCCCGTCGTCGAGCCTCCGGCCGTCGTCTGCCCGGTGGACGGCGAGAACCACTCCACCGTCAGTGAGCCCACCGCCGCCGCGAGGTTGACGGTGACCGAGCCCCCCGAAGGCAGGTAGACCAGCCACTCGCCGCCCTGGGCCACCGGGTTCGCCAGGCAGTAGCCCGTGGACGCCAGCTCGCCGTGCGGGGTCATCGCCACCAGGTTCATCCGGTTGGCGTAGGTGAGGGCATAGCCGAGGTTGAGGCGGAGCGGCTCCCAGCGCGGGTCGTTGGGGTTCCCGCCCTGCACCACGTACGACCCGTCGTACTGGTCCATGAAGGTCGGGTTCACGCCACGCGTGAGCGCCTTCCAGACCCAGGTCTCGTCGCCGCACAGCCCGCACAGGTGATCGGTGTCGTAGAGCAGGACCTTGGCGCCGGTCGCCGCCGGCACGTCCGACGTCCCCACCGTCCCGGCGGGCGAGATGAAATCCGCCGCACTGGCGAACAGGTCGGCGTCGTTGCCGTTGGGATAGAGCGCCGTCATGCCGACCGGGTGCTGCTTGGCCAGGCCCGCCTCGTACTGTCTGATGACCTGGATCATGTGGTATTCCCAGGCGACTTCGGCCGACCCGCCGCGCGACTCGTTGCTGATCTCGTAGAGGACGTTGTTCTGGTCGTTCACCGCGTCGATCACCTTGCGGACGTACGCCTCCTGGATCGCCGTGATGGCCGGAATCTGCAGCGTCTGCGTCAGGAGTCCGAAGCCGGTGTTGTTCGGATCACCGTCGATCCCGTTGACGTTCCAGGCACGATTCATCGGGTGCCCGTTCCACGGATTGCCGAGCCCCTCGCCCTTGTCCTCGATGGACCAGCCGTCGAACAACATGATCTGCACGTAGATGCCGCGCTGCCCGGCGTCGATGACCCGCTGGCGCAGCCGGTCGAAGTAAGCCTGGTTGAACTGCGTCAGGTCGTACTTCGGCAGGCCGTCGGGAGCCGTGTCGGGCCCCACGCGTGCGAACGGCAGCGGGTCGTAGTAGTAGGGCAGCTTGGTGTCGGTCTGCCATTTCACGTTTTCCCAGGCCCACATCCGGGTGAAGTTGTGGTGATGCTGGACCAGGTAGTTGAGGTAGTTGGTCCAGTTGAAGACGGGCGGCGGCGACGTGAGCCCCGCGTCCTGCAGGTTCGTCCAGTAGTGGGAGCCCGTCAGGTACACCGCGCGGCCCGTGCCGTCGGTGAAGTAGCGGGGGTTCACCGAGCTCACCTGCAATAGCCCGAGCGCGGTCGCGCTGACGACCGTCACGGCCGCGGTCCCGCTTTGCCCCTCGCTCGTCGCCGTCACCGTCACCGGCCCGCCCGCCGCCACCCCCGTCACCAGCCCCGTCGCACTCACCGTGGCGATGGCGGCGTTCGACGTGGTCCACGTGACCGTGCGCCCCGTCAGCACGTTCCCGCTCGCATCCTTCGTCGTCGCCGTCAGCGGCACCGTGTAGCCCACGGACACGCTCGCCGTGGACGGGCTGACGACGACGCTGGCGACCGACACCGCACTCACCGTCACGGCCGACGTCCCGCTCTGCCCCTCGCTCGTCGCCGTGATCGTCACCGGCCCACCCGCCGCCACCCCCGTCACCACCCCGCTGGTGCTCACCGTCGCCAGCGCCGTGTTGCTCGAGGCCCAGGTGATCACCCGGCCCGTCAGCACGTTCCCGCCGGCGTCCTTCGTCGTCGCCGTCAGCGGCACCGTGGCCCCCACCACCACCGACGCCGGGTTCGGCGTCACCGTGACGCTCGCCACCGGCACCGCCGTCACCGTCACGGCCGACGTTCCGCTCTGCCCCTCACTCGTCGCCGTGATCGTCACCGGCCCGCCCGCCGCCACGCCCGTCACCACCCCGCTCGCGTTGACCGTCGCCAGCGCCGTGTTGCTCGAGGCCCAGGTGATCACCCGCCCCGTCAGCACGTTCCCGCCGGCATCCTTCGTCGTCGCCGTCAGCGCCACCGTCCCGCCCACCACCACCGAGGCCGGATTGGGCGCCACCGTGACGCTCGCCACCGGCACCGCCGTCACCGTCACGGCCGACGTCCCGCTCTGCCCCTCGCTCGTCGCCGTGATCGTCACCGGCCCACCCGCCGCCACGCCCGTCACCGCCCCGCTGCCGTTGACCGTCGCCAGTGCCGTGTTGCTCGAGGCCCAAGTGATCACCCGCCCCGTCAGCACGTTCCCGCCGGCATCCTTCGTCGTCGCCGTCAGCGGCACCGTCCCGCCCACCACCACCGACGCCGGATTGGGCGCCACCGTCACCGTCGCCACCGGCACCGGCGCCCCAGCGCCGGCCGGCCGCAGCGCGGCCATGATGATCGCCCAGCCCGAGCTGGCCGTGGCAGTGGCGGCGTAGCTGCCCGCGGCCCCGGCCGCACGATCCTCCACCAGGTTCGAGTTGAAGGTCGAGCGCGCCGTGAAGCCGGAGCCCACTCTGCAGGAGTTGTCGCCCACGCAGAACGCGGTCAGCACGTCGTTGGCCGACGTCGTGATTGCGTTGCCGCTCGACACGCTCGCACTCGAACCGCTGGCCTGGGCCGACGCGTCAACCGGGCTGCCCGTGTCGGCGCCGCGGTACTCCGTGGCGTACACCTCGAGGTAGGACGCTGTCGCCGCCAACGTCACGGTGACGGCCTCGGTGCCGCCCTTGATGTTTCTTGCCACGTACATCCGCGTCTTGGCGCCGCCCGGCGTCGCGATCTCCGACCCGACCTGAGCGAATGCGTTGCCTTGATTGTCGCTGATGGACGAGAAGGTCGTCCCCGCGAAGTCGAACGAGACCGCGATCAGATCCCCCGCCGCCGTTGCGTTCGACAGAGTCAGCGTGACGGTGCGCGTCGCTCCGGAGGTGGCCTTCACCTGGACGAACGAGACGCTCGCGGACGCGCTGACGGTCACGCTGGACGTTCCGCTCTGGCCCTCGCTCGTTGCCGTGATCGTCACCGGCCCGCCCGCCGCTACCCCCGTCACCACCCCCCTGCCGTTGACCGTCGCCAGCGCCGTGTTGCTCGAGGCCCAGGTGATCACCCGCCCCGTCAGCACGTTCCCGCCGGCATCCTTCGTCGTCGCCGTCAGCGGCACCGTCCCGCCCACCACCACCGACGCCGGATTGGGCGCCACCGTCACCGTCGCCACTGGCACCGGCGCCCCAGCGCCGGCCGGCCGCAGCGCGGCCATGATGATCGCCCAGCCCGAACTGGCCGTGGCAGTGGCGGCGTAGCTGCCCGCGGCCCCGGCCGCACGATCCTCCACCAGGTTCGAGTTGAAGGTCGAGCGCGCCGTGAAGCCGGAGCCCACCCTGCAGGAGTTGTCGCCCACGCAGAACGCGGTCAGCACGTCGTTGGCCGACGTCGTGATTGCGTTGCCGCTCGACACGCTCGCACTCGAACCGCTGGCCTGGGCCGACGCGTCAACCGGGCTGCCCGTGTCGGCGCC
>DATKNX010000116.1:0-8597 GCA_035541085.1 Gemmatimonadales bacterium
ACGCACGAAGGCCGGGGCCCGATTCGGACCCCGGCCTTCGCGCGTCGGGACGCCGGCGCGGCCTACTGCATGCCCGCCGGCGCCTTCACCGGCGCGGCCGGTCGCGGCGGCAGGCGCGGCGGGTGCGCCTGGATCGCCCGCAGCACCTCGGCGATGCCGCGCTCGAGCTGGGGATCGTGTCCCGCGATGACCGATGCCGGGTCGTTTTCGACCACGATGTCGGGGTCCACGCCGTGCCCCTCGACCACCCAGTGGCCCGTGGTGTCGAGCAGCCCGAACTCCGGGACGTTCACGTGCCCGCCGTCGATCAGCGGGCCGTGGTCCGAGATGCCGACCACGCCGCCCCACGACCGCTTGCCGATCAGCGGTCCGAGGCCCGCCTGGCGGAACATGTAGGGGAAGATGTCGCCGTCCGAGGCGGACGTCTCGCTGAGCAGCGCCACCATCGGTCCGACGAACACCGAGCCGTCGGGGTAGAGGTACGGGTACTCGCTGTTGCGCGAGTAGTCCATGCCGAGCAGCCGGCGGCTCAGCCGCTCGATGAGCATGGCCGAGATGTTGCCGCCGCCGTTGGCCCGCACGTCGATGATGAACCCTTCCTTGCGGACCTGCGGGTAGTACCACTTCACGAACTCGTTGATGCCGTCGGCGCCCATGTCGGGGAGGTGGAGGTAGCCGACCCGGCCCTGGGTCAGCGAGTCCACCAGGTGCCGGTTCCGCGCGACCCAGCCGTAGTAGACCAGCTCGGTCTCGCTCGTGATGGGCCGGTAGGTGACCTGCCGGGCCCCGTCGGCCACGGGCCGCGCGTTCAGCGTGAGCGTGACCGGCCGGTCGGCCTTGAAGCGGAGCACGCGGTACGGGTTCTCGGGCGCCCTGAGGTCCTGCCCGTCGATGGCGAGCACGTAGTCGCCGACCCGCGCGTCCACGCCCACTTCCGTGAGCGGCGAGCGGTACTGCGCCTCGGCGTTGTCGCCCTGCAGGATCGCGGCGATGCGGTAGCGGCCCGACGCGGAGTCGAGCGCGAACCGCGCGCCGGGCAGCGCGACCGGCGGCCGGGCGGGGACGTCGAAGTCGCCGCCGGAGATGTACGTGTGCGAGTTGCTGAGCTCGCCGATCATCTCCTGGAGGACGTAGTCCAGGTCCGAGCGGTGGCCGACGTACTGGAGCAGCGGGCGGTAGCGGTCGTGCAGCGCCTTCCAGTCGTAGCCGTTCATGTTCGGCACGTAGAAGAAGTCGCGGAACCGGCGCCACACTTCCTCGAAGATCTGCGCCCACTCCTGCTGCGGCACGATGTCGGCCGCGAGGCCGGCCGTGGATACCGTCTTCTTCGACCCGGCGCCCTTGGCGGTGGCGTCGTACACGACGTACGCGCCGTCCTGGTGCACCAGCACCTTGGCGCCGTCGGGCGAGAGGGCGTAGCCGTCGATGCTGTCGGCCAGCGTGGTGGCCTTGCGCTCGGCCAGGTCGAAGACGACGAGCGCGGCGCCGGTCGCCGCGTCGCGGCCGTAGTAGTTGGGCGGCCGGCGGACGAACAGCAGGTTGCCCTTCACCGCCTCGAGGCCGCCGATGTTGTCGGCGGGCACCGGGACGGGCGTGATGCGGTCCGCGAGGCCGTCGAAGTCGATCTGGACGGGCGCCGGGCCGCTCTTGGCGGCCGACGCCGTGTCGGGCGCGGGCGCGCCGTGGCGGCCGCGCGGCGCGGGCGTCGCGGCGGGCGCCGGAGCGGCGGCGGTGCTCTCGGGCTTCACCTCGTCGCTCTGCGGAGGGAACGGCGAGGGCACGTCGCGGCGCAGCGCCAGCGCGAAGATCAGGGTGCTGCGGTCGCCGGCGAAGTTCCACTCGAGCGAGCTCAAGAGCGGGTGGTACTCGCGGTCGCCGAGGAAGAACAGGTACTTCCCGTCGGGGTCGAACACCGGGTTGTAGGCGTTGTTGAGCGGGCCCGTGACTTGCCGCGGCGCGCTCTCGCCCACGCCCCAGATCCAGATCGAGTTGAATCCGCTGACGTGGCTCATGGTGAACGCGAGCCAGCGGCCGTCGGGCGACCAGTGCTGGTCGCCGATGTAGCCGCCGGAGTCGCGCGCGACTTCCGTCAGGTGGCGGGTCGCGATCTCGAGCACCCACAGCCGGCCGTTCTTGTCGCCGAAGGCGAGGCGGCGGTTGTCGGGCGACCAGACGGGCGCGTAGCGCATCACGGCCCCGTCGGTGGTGAGCCGCTCGGGCGCGCCGGCGCCGTCCTGGTCGATCAGGTACAGCTCCTCCTCGCCCGTCGCGTCGGAGATGAACGCGATCTTGCGGCCGTCGGGCGACCAGCGGGCCGCCTTGTCGTGCGCGTTGGAGCTGTGCGTCAGGTTGCGCGTGGGGCCGTGCTCGGCCGGCGCGGTGAACACGTCGCCGCGGGCGACGAACAGCGCGCGCGCGCCCTGCGGGCTCAGCGCGAAGTCCTCGACCAAGCCCGCCACCGAACGGTGGCCCGGCCGCGCGGCGAGGCCGTCGTCCGGGACGTCGATGTCGAGCTTCCGGTCGCCGCCGTCGGCGATGGTGTAGACGTGCAGCTCGCCGTCCAGCTCGTACACGATGCGGCCGGCGTGGTCGCTGCTGGGCCAGCGCACGTCCCACGTGGTCGAGTGCGTGAGCTGGGCGAGGTCGCTGCCGTCCGGCTTGACGGAGTAGAGGTTCAGCGTGCCGCTGCGGTCGCTGGCGAAGTAGATCCGGTCGCCGACCCACATCGGGTCGCGGTCGGTGAACGGGTTGTTCGTGATGTTGTGCGCCTCGTGCGTCGCGAGGTCGAAGGTCCAGACGTCCTCGGCCCAGCCGCCCTGGTAGCGCTTCCAGGCGCGGAAGTCGCGGAACAGCGGCGAGTAGGCGATGCGCCGGCCGTCGGGCGAGAGATCGCCCGCGCCCGACTCCGGCATCGGCAGCGCCGTGGGCAGCCCGCCCGTCAGCGGGACGGTGAACAGCCGACCCTGCCCGAGGTCCCAGCCCTCGCGCAGCGAGCGGAAGACGACCGCCTTGCCGTCGGGGGTCCAGCCGTAGACCTGGTCCTCGTAGCCCCAGCGCGGCGGCAGGGGCCCGCGCGTGGGATAGAAGGTGAGCTGGCGCGGCACGCCGCCCGTGGCCGGGATCACGTACACCTGCTCGTCGCCGTCGTACTGGCCGGTGAACGCGATCCACTGGCCGTCGGGCGAGAACTTGGCGAACAGCTCGAGCCCCGGATGCGCGGTGAGGCGGATGGCGGTGCCGCCCGTGACCGGCGCGGTCCACAGGTCGCCCGCGTACGTGAAGACGACCTTGTCGCCGTGGATGTCGGGGAAGCGCAGCAGCTTGGTCTGCGCCACGAGCGGCGTGGTTGCGAGGGCGAGCGGTGCCGCGAGCCGGAGCGCTTGCCGGAGGACGGAGCCTGGGACGTGCATCGGGAACTCCTGGTGTGAGCGCGGCGACCGAGCCGCGAGGACGGGCTACAACCGGCGCATCGCGGGCGCGGGCGGCGTGAGGAAGAACTCCGCCGCGGTGCCCGGACCGGGGAAGGCGCGCCGGTACTCGGCGCTCCACCGCGAGAGGAAGCCCTCGGCGTCGCCGTTCCGCACGAGGGCCCAGACGGCGCCGCCGAAGCCGCCGCCGAACGCGGAGGCCGCGGTGGCGCCGAACGTGCGCGCCGATTTCGCCAGCGCGATGGTTTCGGGGATCTGGTTCTTGAGGAGCCGCACGGCGCGGTCCATGGACCGGTCCACCAGCGGCCCGATGCTCTCGACGTCGCCCGCCGCGAGCCGGTCGCCCACCGCCGGGACGATCTCGTTGCTCTCGACGTGGAACTGCTCGAACCGCTCGAGCAGCGCGGGGCTCGGCGCCAGGATCCGGCGCAGCCGCTCCACCGCGTCGGGCGAGGACGCGACCGCGTCGGCGAGCCAGAGATCGTCGCGGCCCGTCGCCTCGCGCCACGCCCGCAGGACGTCGTCCACCAGGCGCGCGGCGCGGTTGTACTTCTCCTGCGCGGCGGCGTTCTTGTCCGCCACCACGCCGCTCACGGCGACGGCGAACACCCAGCCGGCGGGGAGCGGCAGCTGGCGCTCGTGCCGCACGGGGCAGAACGAGTACTGGCTCAGCTCGCCGGCCTTGCAGCACAGGATGGCGGTCTGGTCCTCGCTCCCGCCGGCGAGCCCGACGCCGGTGTCGCCGCGCAGCGTGCCGAAGGTGCGCCCGTTCTCCACCGTGCCGAGGTAGCCCGCCAGGTCCTCGAGCGCGCGGATGTTGGACGTGTACTCGGGCCGCCGCTCGAGGCCGTTCACGTCGGCCAGGGCCGTGTAGAAGCCCACCGAGACGGCGCTCGAGCTGCTCATGCCGGCCGCGAGCGGCAGATCCCCCACGAGGCCGATGTCGCAGCCGCGCAGGCGTCCCGGGAAGTTGCGCGCCAGCCGGCGCGCCATCGTCATCGGGTAGTTGGACCAGTGGCCGGGCTCGGCCCGCACGCCCGTCGAGATGACGAACTCGACCTTCTGGCCGAGCCGCCCGTCCACGATGCGCATCCGCTCGTCGGCGCGCGGCGCCACGGCGAAGCACATCCCCCGCTCGGCCGCGCACAGCAGGCTCCGGCCGCCGGCGTAGTCGGTGTGCTTGCCGAGCACCTCGATGCGGCCGGGGACGAAGTAGTGACGCACGTCGGCGGCGACGCCGTCGAGCTGGCGGAGCGCGGCGAGCGCGCGGTCCTGGAGGGGATGGGCGGGCATGGTCGGCCTAGGGCATGACGCGGAGCCCGGCGAGGCGCTCGGTGACGACGGCGACGTCGCCGCGGGACGTGAGATCGAGCACGGGAAGCCGGTACGGCAGCACCCGGAAGCGCTCGCCGAGCGTGGCCATCGCGTGGCGCACGGCGACCTGGATCTCCAGCTCCCCGTTCGGCGACGGCTTGATGGCCTTGCACGCGCGGAAGATCGCCGGGGTGAACATCCAGCAGTTCATGCTGATGAGGGCGTCGTCGGTGGGCGCCACGCCCGCCTCGGCGGGCTCCAGGAGCCGGGTGGCGTACCCGTTCGCGTCGCTCTCGATCACCGGGAACGATGCGACGCGCTCCATCGTCAGGTTGCCCTTCGAGACGAGGGACTCGCGCCAGAAGGCCGCGATGCCGGCGCCGTCGAGGTTGCGCAAGTCGCGGTACGCCTCGACCGGATAGTAGTTGTCGCTGTTGATGACGAGGAAGCGGTCCTCGCCGGCGAAGGCCTCGGCCGACCGCACCGCGTCGGCGGTGCCCAGCGGCTTGTCCTGGATGGCGTAGCTCATGCGCACGCGGCGCGGACGCGCGTCCCGCTCGAAGTGATCGCGCAGCACCTCGCGGTCGGGGCCGATGACGAGGCACACCTCGAGATAGCCCGCGTCGGCCAGCGCGCTCAGCACGTAGTCGATGAAGGGGCGGCCGCCCAGCGGCATCATGGACTTCAGGCCGGCGGCGGCCACCGCGGACTGGTGGCGCTCCAGGTCCACGTTCTTGTCCTTCTTCCGCATGCGCGTGCCGAGCCCGCGCGCCAGGATGACGGCCTTGGTGGTCAGGGAGCTCACGCGAGACAAGTAACTGCGCGCCGGCGCGGAGCGGTAGTGCGGCGTCCCCAGCGCGCGATATCTTCCCGTGCATGACCGGTCGCCGCGATTTCCTCGCCGCGCTCGCCGCGGGCCTCACGCTCCCGCCGTTCATCCGCCACCGCCACGGGGGAAGGGTCGGGTCTGCGCCTCTCGCCCTTCCCACTTCCGACCAGCTCCGCTGGGCGGACCTCGAGATGGGCATGTTCGTCCACTTCGCCCCCAACACGTGGCAGGACCGGGAGTACGACGACCGGACCACGCCGCTGGCGGTGATCGATCCGGACGTCGACACGGACGAGTGGGCCGACGTGGCCGCGAGCCTCGGCGCGCGGTACATCGTGATGGTCGCCAAGCACGTGGGCGGGTTCTGCATGTGGCAGACGCAGACCACCGACTACGGCATCATCAACACGCCCTGGAAGGCCGGCCACGGCGACGTGATGGCGGACCTCGCGGCGTCGTGCCGGCGCGCCGGTCTCGGCCTGGGCGTCTACTGTTCGCCGCGCGACGACACGTTCGGCGCCGGCGACGGCGGCAAGTGCGGCTCGGCGGCGAAGCAGGCGCTGTACAACGTCTACTACCGCACGCAGCTCACCGAGCTGTTGACTCGCTACGGCGACCTGGCGGAGATCTGGTTCGACGGCAGCTGCGTGGTGCCGGTGGGCGACCTGCTCGCGGCGTACGCGCCGCACGCGGCGATCTTCCAGGGGCCGGCCGCCACGATCCGCTGGGTCGGCAACGAGGACGGGTTCGCGCCGTATCCGTGCTGGAACGCGCTGCCGCACGCGGCCGCCGCCACCGGCGAGGCGACCGCGAAGGACGGCACGCCCGACGGCGACGCGTGGCTCCCGAACGAGGTGGACGTCTCCATCCGGCGGCCGAACTGGTTCTGGAGCACGAGCGACGAGGCGAACCTGCTCTCGCTCGACGCGCTGCTGGAGATCTACTACCGCTCGGTGGGTCGGGGCGCGCAGCTGCTGCTCAACATCCCGCCCGACCGCACGGGGCACATCCCGCCGGCCGACGCGGCGCGGGCGCGGGCGCTGGGCGACGAGGTGCGGCGGCGCTTCGGCCGGCCGGTGGCGGAGTGCGCGGGCTCGGGCGAGGAGGTGACGCTGCAGCTCCCGGCGCGCGCCTCGATCGACCACGTCGTGCTGGAGGAGGATCTGGCCGGCGGCGAGCGCGTGAGGGAGTACCGGCTCGAAGGACTCGCGGCGGGCAGCTGGATTCCGCTGGGCAACGGCACGGCGATCGGCCACAAGCGCATCCAGCCGGTGGGGCCGGCGCGGGTCGCGGCGGTGCGGCTCCGGGTCACGGCGAGCGCGGCGGCGCCGCGCATTCGCCGCCTGGCGGCTTTCAGCACGGGCTCGGTTCCGCCGGCGACCTGGAACGATCCCGGCCCGCGCTGAGCGCGGCCCGCTGAGCCCGCCTTGCTAGCCCGCGGCGCGGGCGGCGCGCGCCGCGTCTCCCGCCTCGCCCGCCGCGCCGGGCGGAGCGCTCGTCACGACGCCCCCTCCCGGCTGCCCCACACCAGGGGCAGGACCCGCGTGAGCCCCAGCGCGCTGACGCCGAAGAGCACCGCGAACGTCAGCGCCTGCGCGGTGCGCCCGTAGAGGAAGCTCCCGAAGCCGAACAGCGCCGAGTAGATGAGCACGCAGCCCAGCGTCCAGCCCAGCAGCGCGAGCGAGAGCCGGTCGGGCGAGCCTTCGCCGCCGGCGGCGGCGCGGATCGCGCGCCAGCCGGGCCCCGCCGGACGCACCTTCCGGTAGAAGGCGACGAGCTGCGCCTGATCGGTCGGCTTCGTGAAGTACGTGACCGCGAGCCAGATTAGCGTCGTGCCCAACACCGTCACGGGCAGCGACCAGTAGATCTCGACCGGGTGGCCCGCCTTTCCGGCGAGGAAGAAGCCGACGGCGAAGGCCGGCGCGCTCGCCATCACGGCGATCTCGCTCCACGCGTTGATGCGCCACCAGAACCAGCGCAGCAGGTAGATCAGGCCCGTGCCCGCGCCCAGGCTGAGGATCAGGTCGAACGCCTCCTTCGCCGTGCTCAGTGCGAGGCTCAGCGACGCCGCGGCCACCATCAGGAGCGCCGTGGTGATGCGGCCGACCAGCACGTAGTGCTTCTCGTCCTTCCCCTTGTTCAGGAACCGCCGGTAGAAGTCGTGCACCAGGTACGAGGTGCCCCAGTTGAGGTGCGTCTCGATGGTCGAGCGGTACGCCGCCAGCGTGCCCGCCACCACCAGGCCGAGGAACCCCGCCGGCAGGAACAGGAACATCGCCGGGTACGCCGTGTCGTTGCCGATCAGGCGCGGCTCGACGTGCGGGAAGGCGCGCGCGATGTCGGCGAGCTGCGGGAAGACGAGCGTCGAGGCCAGGGCGGTGATGATCCACGGCCAGGGCCGCAGCGCGTAGTGCATCGCGTTGAAGAACAGCGTGCCCGTGAGCGCGTCGCGCTCGCTCTTCGCCGCGAGCATCCGCTGGGCGATGTAGCTGCCGCCGCCCGGCTCCGCGCCCGGGTACCAGACCGACCACCACTGCACGGTGATCGGGATGATGAAGACCAGCAGCGCGGCGTGCCAGTCGCCGAAGTCGGGCAGGAGGTTCAGCACCTTCGGGTCGATCTTGTGCAGCAGGCCGGCGAGCCCGCCCACCGCCGGCTGCTGGAGGGCGAAGTAGCTGACGGCGATGGTGCCGGTCATGGTGATGGTGAACTGGATCGAGTCCGTCACGAGCACGCCCCACAGGCCGGACACGGACGCGAAGAAGACCGTGATGACCGACGCCACGACCAGGGTCTGCCACGCGGGCCAGCCGAGGACGATGCTGGCGATCTTCGCCGCGGCGAGGTTCACCGTCGCCATGATGACGCAGTTGAAGAACAGGCCCAGGTAGATCGAGCGGAACCCGCGCACGAACGACGCGGCCTTGCCCGAGTAGCGCATCTCGTAGAACTCGAGGTCGGTCAGGACCGCCGAGCGCCGCCACATCCGGGCGTAGAAGAACACCGTCATCATCCCGGTCAGCAGG
>DATKNX010000117.1:0-17434 GCA_035541085.1 Gemmatimonadales bacterium
CCTCGGACGGGTGCTGCACCAGCTCGGCGAGCACGCGCTTCGCGGCCTGGCGCGAGATCGTGCCGCCCCGCACCAGGGCGAGCGTCTCGTACGCGCGGTCGGCGGGCACCGGGATGGTCTCGCCGTCGCGGCTCAGGCCCAGCAGGTCGTTCGCGACCCAGTTCCAGACTTCCTTGCCCGCAGCGGGACCCGCCCTGGCGGCCAGCGCCTCGAAGTAATCGCCGAGCGCGGCCGTCGCGCTCACGACGACACTCTCGGCCGGCGAGAGCTTGTAGGTCGCCTCGAGCCGCGCGCGCTTGGCGGCCGGCAGCTCGGGCAGCGCCTGCTTCTCCCGGGCGAGCCACGCCTCCGCGAGCACGAGCGGCGGAATGTCCGGCTCGGGGAAGTAGCGGTAGTCGTGGGCTTCTTCCTTGCTGCGCATCGGCCGCACCTCACCCGAGGCCGCGTCGAAGAGCATCGTCGCCTGCACGACCGCTTCGCCCCGCTCCGCCGCGGCGATCTGCCGGTCCCGCTCGAAGCTCAGCGCGCGCTCGACGCCCGAGAAGGAGTTCATGTTCTTCACTTCCGTGCGCGTCCTGAGCCCGGTGGAGCCCGCCGGCCGGACGGAGAGGTTCGCGTCCACCCGGAGGCTCCCCTCCTCCATGTTGCAGTTGGAAACCGCGAGGTACCCCGGGCCCAGCAGCTGCTTCAGGACCGTGAGGTACGCGCGCGCCTCGGCCGGCGAGCGCAGATCGGGCTCGCTCACGATCTCGATCAGCGGCACGCCGGAGCGGTTGAAGTCCACGGCGGTCTTGCCGGGCACGCGGTCGTGGAACGACTTGCCCGCGTCCTCCTCGAGGTGGAGCCGCTTGATCCGCGCCGTCACCGGCCCGCGCTCTGGCGAGACGAACGCCAGGGCGCCGCCCGTGGCCAGCGGCTCCTCGAACTGGCTGATCTGGTAGCCCTTCGGCAGGTCCGGGTAGAAGTAGTTCTTGCGGGCGAAGCGGCTGCGCGGGTGCACGGTGCAGCCCAAGGCGTACGCGGCGCGCACGGCGAGCCGCACCGCCCGCTCGTTGGGCACGGGCAGCGCGCCGGGCAACCCCAGGCACACCGGGCACACGTTGGTGTTCGGCGGATCGCCGAACTTCGCCGAGCAGCCGCAGAACATCTTGGTCCTGGTCAGCAGCTGCACGTGCACCTCGAGGCCGACGACCGTCTCCCAGGTCATCGCACCTCCGCCGCGGCGTCGAGCGCGCGCTCGAGGGCCAGCGCGATCCGGACGATCGTGCTCTCGCCTTCCAACGGCCCGATCAGCTGGCCGCCGATGGGCAGTCCCGCGTCGCGGCCGATCGGGAGCGAGAGCGCCGGCACCCCCGCCAGGTTGGCGGTGCACACGTACACGTCGCTCAGGTACATCGCGAGCGGGTCGGCCGTGTTCTCGCCGAACTTGAACGCCGGGGTCGGCGTGGTGGGCGTGAACAGCGCGTGCACGCCCGACGCGAACACGCGGGCGAAGTCGTGGCGGATCAGCTCGCGCACCCGCTGCGCCTGCCGGTAGTAGGCGTCGTAGTAGCCGGCGCTCAGGACGTAGGTGCCGAGCAGGATGCGGCGCCGCACCTCGGGTCCGAAGCCGCGGCCGCGCGTCGCGCGGTACATGGCCCGCAGGTCGGTCGCGCCGCCGTCGCGCAACCCGTAGCGCACGCCGTCGTAGCGGGCGAGGTTGCTCGACGCTTCCGCCGGCGCGACGATGTAGTAGGTCGGCACCGCGTACTTCGTGTGGGGCAGCGAGACGTCGCGGATCTCCGCGCCGAGCCCGCGCAGCCGGTCGAGCGCGCGGCCGGCGGCCGCCCGGATCCCGGCGTGCAGCCCATCCGGGAAGTACTCGCGCGGCACGCCGATCACCGTGCCGGCGAGCGAACCCGCGGCCGGGCCCGGTGCGCCGAGGGGCACGCGGTCCAGCGTGGTGCCGTCGCGGTCGTCACGCCCGCTGATCGCGGCGAGAAGCCGCGCCGCGCTCGCGACGTCCTTCCCCAGCGTGCCGATCTGGTCGAGCGAGGAGCCGAACGCCACGAGGCCGTACCGGCTCACGCGGCCGTACGTCGGCTTGATGCCCACCACGCCGCAGAACGCCGCGGGCTGCCGCACGGACCCGCCGGTCTCGCTGCCCAGGGCCATCGTGACGGCGCCCGCGGCCACGGCCGCGGCGGAGCCGCCGGACGAGCCGCCGGGCACGCGCGCGTGGTCCACCGGATTCAGCGACGGGCCGTACGCGCACCACTCCGTCGAGGAGCCCATCGCGAACTCGTCGCACGCCGTCTTGCCGGCGACGAGCGCGCCGGCCGCTCGCAGCCGGCGCACCGCCGTCGCCTCGAACGGCGAGCGCCAGCCCTCCAGGATCCGCGAGCCGCAGGTCGTCGGGAAGTCGGCGTCGGCGATCACGTCCTTGACGGCCACGGCCTCGCCGGCGAGCGCGCCCGCCGCGGCGTCGGGCGAGGCGGCGAGCCGGTCGGCCTCAGCCAGGAGCGCCGCCTCGGACCACGCGAGGAAGGCGTGCGTCCCCTTCCCCTCGCACGCGGCGATCCGCGCCGCCGCCGCCCGCGCCGCTTTCCGGAAGTCGGTCACGGCGCGTCGTCGCCGCGGTCCAGCTCGCCGAGGCGCGGCACGGTGAAGAGGCCCGACTGGAACGAGGGCGCGATGTCCTTCGGCGGCCGTGCGAGCGGGTCCGCCGAAGGCTCGTCGCGCCGCAGGCGCGCGGCGCGCTCGTCGCCCCGCGCCGCGTCGTCACCCGGCACCTCGCCCAGCCGCGCGACGTAGTCGAGGATCCGGCTCAGCTGGCGCTCCAGCTCGGCCGCCGCGGCGTCGTCCAGCTCGAGTTCGGCGAGTGCCGCGATCTTCTCGACGTCCTTGCGGCTCACGCGCATCGCCTAGTCCCAGTCCCGCTCGAGGCCGGCGTACGCCGCCAGCAGCTGCTTGAGGCCCACGGTCTCGTCGTCGAACTGGACCGCGACCTTGAGCTCGCGGCCGCGTCCCTCCACGCGCTTGATGGTCCCGCTGCCGAAGCGGCGGTGGCGCACCCGCTCGCCGCTCCGGTAGAGCGGCGCGTCGTCCGACACCTCGGCGGCGTCGTGCTCCTCCGGGGCCACGAGCGCGAGCGTCCCGCCGGGGCGCGGCGCCGGCCGGCGCCGCGGCTCGCGCGCGAGGCCCCAGCTCGGCCGGGTGACCCGCTGCTCCACCAGCGCGGGCGGCACGTCGTCGAGGAAGCGCGACGGGAACGCCGCCCTGAGCTCGCCGCCCCGCCGCCGCGCCGTCGCGTAGGTGAGGAACACCTTGTCCTTGGCGCGCGTCACGCCCACGTAGCAGAGGCGACGCTCCTCCTCCAGCGCCTCGGGCGTGTCGGCCCGCGAGAGCGGGAAGAGGCCTTCCTCGAGCCCGGCGATGGCCACCACGGGGAACTCGAGGCCCTTGGCGGCGTGCAGGGTCATCAGCGTGACGCCGTTCTCGCCGCGCTCGACCTCCGCGTTGCTCGTGAGCGCGGTCTGCGCGAGGAAGCGCTGGAGCGGCGTCTCCCCCTCCCCCTTGCCGTCTTCACCGTCCGGCACCTGGCTCGCGCCGTCGCCGTCCGGCAACAGGGCTCCGAATTCCTCCGACCACGCGGCGGCCGCGTTGATCAGCTCGGCGACGTTCTCCGCCCGCTCGGGACCCGTCTCGTCCTCCTCGAGGAGGAACTGCTCGAAGCCGGTCCGTGCGACGATCGCCCGCAGCGCCTCGGCCGGCTGCAGGTCCTTCAGCTCGGCGCGGGCCGCGGCCAGGTCGGCCGCGAACTGCGCCAGCGCCTCGCGCGCCTTGGGCCGGAGATCGGGCAGGCGGCCGGCCGCCGCGGCCGTGCGCGCGAGCGACCAGCCCCACTGCGCCGCCGACCGGGTGAGCGCGTCGAGGCTCTGCTCGCCGATGCCCCGGCGCGGCGCCGCGACGGCCCGGCGGAACGCCGCGTCGTCGTCCGGGTTCACCACCAGCCTGAGGTGCGCGAGCACGTCCTTCACCTCGCGCCGGTCGTAGAAGCTGACCGCGCCCACCACGCGGTACGGCACGGCGCGGCGCCGCAGCTCGTCCTCGAACGCGCGGGTCTGCGAGTTGGTCCGCATCAGCACGGCCATCTCGTCGAAGCCGTGCTCCGCCCGCCGCGCCCGCTCCTGGAACTCCCGCACCAGGAACTCGGCCTCGTCGCGCTCGTCGGCCGCGCACACGACCGTCAGCGGCTCGCCGCCCTCGCGCCGGGTGAACAGCGTCTTCCCGAGCCGGCCGCGGTTCGCGGCGATGACGCTGTTGGCCGCGTCCAGGATGCCCTTCGTCGAGCGGTAGTTCTGCTCGAGGCGCACGAGGCGCGCGCCGGGATAGTCGCGCTGGAACTCGAGGATGTTGCGGAGGTCGGCGCCGCGCCAGCCGTAGATGGACTGGTCGTCGTCGCCCACGACGAACACGTTGCCGCCCTCGCCCGCGAGGGCGCGCAGGAACAGGTACTGCGCGCGGTTCGTGTCCTGGTACTCGTCCACGAGCAGGAAGCGCAGCCGCTCCCGGTAGCGCGCCAGCACGGCCGGCTGCTCGGCGAACAGGGTGAGCGGGTGGAGCAGCAGGTCGTCGAAGTCCATCGCGTTGGCGCGCCGGAGCGCGGCGCCCATCGCGGCGAACACGCGCGCCACGTTGGCGTGGTAGGGGTCCGCGGCCTCGGCGGCGTAGGCCTCGGGGCTCAGCATCGCGTTCTTGGCCCGCGAGATCTCGTGCCGCACGCCGCGTGCGCCGTAGAGGCGGGGCGGCAGGCCGAGGTCGTCCACGAGGCGGCGCACCAGCGCCTCGACGTCGTCCTCGTCGTAGATGGAGAAGGCGCGCGAGAAGCCCAGGAGCGGCGCCTCGCGCCTGAGCAGCCGCGCGCACACCGCGTGGAACGTCCCGATCCACAGGCCTTCCGGCTCCGCACCCAGCAGCTGCGCCACGCGCGCGCGCATCTCGCCGGCGGCCTTGTTGGTGAACGTGACGGCGAGGATGTGGCGCGGGTCCACCCCGTGCTCGTCGATCAGCCGCGCGAGCCGCACGGTGAGCACCCGCGTCTTCCCCGAGCCCGCGCCGGCCAGGACCAGCATCGGGCCGGTGACGTGCGCCACGGCCTCCTGCTGCGCTTCGTTGAGGGAGACCGGGATCATCCCGCGGCGGGCGCGCGCGGCACGCGCAGGGCGAACCGCGCGCCCACGGCCGACGGCTCCAGCGACAGGCGCCCGCCGTGCCCCTCCTCGACCACGCGACGCGCCAGCGCCAGGCCCAGGCCCCAGCCACGCGCCTTCGTGCTCGCGCCGGCCGTGAACAACCGGTGCCGCACCGAGCGCGGCACGCCGGGGCCGTCGTCCGCGACCGTCACGACGACGGCGTCGGGCCCGGCCGCCACGGCGATCTCGATGCGGCCGTCGCGGCCCTTCAGGGCGTCCACGGCGTTGCGGACCAGCGCCTCCAGCGCCCACTCGAGGAGCAGCGCGTCGCCCTGCACGTCGGCCGGCGCGCCGTCGGTGGCCAGCGCGAGGTCGATCCTGTGGCCGAGCGTGGGCAGGCGGGGCCGGAAGTACCCGGCCACGGCGTCGGCCACGGCCGCCATGTCCACGCTCTCGCGGCGCGGCGGCTGGCCGATGCGCTCGAAGCGCCGCGCCACCCGGTCGAGCCGCTCGTAGTCGCCGGCGAGGTGCCAGGCGATCTCCTCCGGCCGGTCGGCGCGCTCGCGCAGCCGGTCGATCCAGCCGGCGAGCGAGGTGAGGGGCGTGCCGAGCTGGTGCGCCGATTCGCGGGCCATCGCGACCCACACGCGGTCGCGGGCCGCGCGCACGGACGCGCGGTGCGCCAGCACCGCGACGCCGGCCAGGCCCGCCACCGTCGCCAGCTCGAGCACGAAGACCAGCCTGAGCTGCGCGCGCACCGGCAGCGCCCCCACGTGCACCGTGCCGCCGCTGCCCGCGAGGGGCGGCGTCTGGCGGTCGAGCGCGGCCACGAAGGCCCGGAGCTCGGGCGACTTCAGCGGCATGGGGCGCGGGAGGTTGGCGGTGTCGGTCGCCACGCCGTGCGCGTCCGTCACGACGAGCGGGATGCCCTGGCGGCGGATCTCGGCGGCGAGCGCGAACAGCGCGTCGGTGGCGCCATTCTCGCCGGAGTCGGCGAGGCCCGAGAAGACGCGCGAGTACAGCTCGGAGGCCCGGCGCGCGTCGCCGGTGAGGTGCTCGGCCGTCAGGTACGCGGAGACGAGGGTGAGCGCGGCGGCCAGCGCGGCGAGCACCCACACGGTCGCCGGGCGCCGCAGCCAGGCCGGGCGGTGCGCGTCAGGACGCGGCCGGCTCAAGGCGCTCCACCCCCAGGGCCGGCACCAGCGCGGGCGGCACGCACACGCTGCCGTCCGCCTGCTGGCCGGTCTCGAGCAGCGCGATCACCGTGCGCGGCAGGGCGAGCGCGGACCCGTTGAGGGTGTGCACGAACTCGGGCTTGGCGCCGCGGGCCGGCCGGAAGCGCGTGTTCATCCGCCGCGCCTGGAAGTCGCGGTACGTGCTGCAGCTCGATACCTCGAGCCACTTGCGTACGCCGGGCGCCCACACCTCCAGGTCGTACTGGCGGTGGTTCGCGAAGCCCATGTCGCCCGCCGCGATCCGCACGACCCGGTACGCGAGGCCGAGCCGCTGCAGCACCGTCTCCGCGTGGCGCGTCAGCTCCTCGTGCGCCGCCGCGCCGGCCTCCGGCCGCTCGAGGCGCACCAGCTCCACCTTGTCGAACTGGTGCACCCGCGTCAGCCCCCGCGTGTCGGCGCCGTGCGCCCCCGCCTCGCGCCGGAAGCACGGCGTGTAGGCGACGTACTTCTTCGGCAGCGCCTCCGCGGCGAGCACCTCGCCGCGGTGCAGGTTCGTGACCGGCACCTCTGCCGTCGGCACGAGGAACAGGTCGTCCGACGTGCGGTACAGGTCGTCCTCGAACTTGGGCAGCTGCCCGGTGCCCGTCATCGTCTCGCGCGTGACGACGAACGGCGGCGACACCTCGGTGTACCCGTGCTCCCGCGTGTGCAGGTCGAGCATGAAGCCGATCAGCGCGCGCTCGAGCCGCGCGCCCATCCCCACCAGCAGCGGGAAGCCCGAGCCCGAGAGCGCGGCGCCGCGCTCGAGGTCGAACAGGCCGAGCGCCTTGCCGGTCTCCCAGTGCGGGCGGTGCCACGATTGCGGCTCCACGGGCTCGCCCCACGCCCGCGCCACGACGTTGTGCGTCGCGTCGCCCGCCGGCACGTCGTCGGCCGGCTCGTTCGGCACGTAGGCCAGCTCGCGCTCGAACGCCGCCTCCGCCTCGGCCGCCGCGGCCGCGGACGCCTCCGTGCGCGCGGACAGCTCGCCGAGGCCGGCCAGCAGGTCGGCCGCGTCCTCGCCGCGCCGCTTCCGCTCGCCCACCTCGCGGCTCCGGGCGTTCAGCTCGCCGCGGACCGCGTCGGCCTCGCCCACCGCGACCCGCCGCCGCTCGGCGAGCGCGCGCAGCCGCTCGAGCAGCGCGTCGAGCTCCGGCCCCGCGGCGCGCGCGGCCAGCCGGACGCGCAGGGCCGCGAAGGCCTCCGCGTCGCGAAAGACCCGGGGATCGAGCACGGCTAGTGGGTCGGCGGCAGGGAGTCGACGACGAGACTGCGGTAGCCGCAGTTCGGATCCGACGTGATGGCGAAAACGACCTTGCGGTTCACGAGGTCCAGCGTGTCGATCTGCAGCTTCGCGTAGTACGGCTCGACCTGCCCGTTGGGGCACGTCTGCTCGATGGAGGCCGCCAGCACCACCGTGCCCACCTTCACCGTGACCGGCAGCGTGTCCTGGTAGCCCGTCGTCGGCGCCGTGGTGATCGAGTCGTACGCCTGCGTCGTGGCCTGGAGGCCGCCGCTGGTGTACAGGCCCAGGGTGCCCCGGGGAAGGAAGACCCCGATCGTGTCCCGCGCGGTGTCCACCTGGATGTCGAACGCGAAGTCGAACCCGGAGCTCCGGTCGGTCCGCACGACCTGCTGGCCGCTCACGGAATACGCCGACGGATTCGCCAGCGCGGTGCCGGTGATGGCCCACAGCGTGACGGTGCCGGCGGTCACCGACGAGACGGCGGGCGCCAGGGGAATGGTGGCGTTGCACCCCAGCCCGACGGCGGACAGGGTGAGGCCCAGGAGAGCGGCCAGGGGCGGAAATTTCCGGGGGCCGGACATCGGCTAACCGGCGAAGAATAGACGAGTTGCGCGCCCAGTGTCAACCGCTCGGCGCGCTTGACACCGCCCCGGCGGCGGCCTACGTTGGACCGCCGCCAACCGCGAGGAGCCGCATGCCCACCATCCGCGACGTCGTGCAGGCGCTGGCACGCCGCGATGGCGTGGACGCGGTGATCATTCTGGGCAACGACGGGCTGCCGATCGACAGCACGGCGGCGCCGGGCCTCGACCCCGAAACGGTGGCCGCGCACCTGCCGGCGGTGCTGCAGTCGTGCGAGGAGCTGGGGCGCAACTCCTGGCGCGGCGAGCTGGTGACCGGCGTGCTCGAGTACGACGGCGGCTTCGCGGTCGTGGCGGACCTCTCGTCCGACGCCAAGCTGCTGGTGCTCCTGAAGCCCGGCGCCAACCTCGGCCCCCTGCTCTACGACCTCACGCGCCACCGCGCCGCGATCGGCCGGCTGCTCTAGCGCGGTGCCCACGCCGCACCACCTGCTCGTCATCGACGACGAACCCTTCATCGGACGCATTGTGCGCCTGGAGTTCGAGCGCGGCCCCTACCGCGTCTCCGTGGCGCACGACGGCGACGAGGGGATGCGCCTCCTGCGCGAGCACCCCGACGTGGAGGTCGTGCTGCTCGACGTGAACATGCCCGTCCGCTCCGGCCTCGACCTGCTCGAGGAGGCGCGGCAGGACCCGCACCTCGGGAAGGTGCGGTTCATCGTGCTCACCGCGACCGGGCAGAGCGCGACGGCGGAGCGTGCGAAGGCGCTCGGCGCCGCGGCCTTCGTCACCAAGCCCTTCTCGCCCCGCAAGCTGCTCCGGCAGGTCGCCGGCCTGCTGGGCGAGCCCGCCGACGGCGCCGACGGCGAGGACGGCTGATGCGCTGGGCCGTGGTGCTCGCGGGCGGCGTGGGTTCCCGCTTCTGGCCGGTCTCGACGGCGGCCCGGCCCAAGCAGCTCCTCGCGCTCGCGGGCGAGCGGCCCCTCGTGGCCGAAGCGGTGGAGCGCCTGCTGCCGCTGGTGCCGGCCGAGCGGGTGCTGCTGGTGGGCTCGCGCGCGCTGCAGGCGGCGCTGCGCCGCGCCCTGCCGCGGGTGCCGAAGGCGAACGTGCTGGCGGAGCCGGCGGCCGCGTCCACCGCGCCGGCGCTCGCCTGGGCCACCGCGCACGCGCGCTCCGCGGACCCGGCCGCGAGCGTCCTCAGCGTGCACGCGGACTGGACCGTCGGCGACCCCGCGGGCTTCCGCGCCGCCGCCGCGGCGGCGCTCGAGCTGGCCGAGCGAGAGGACGTGCTCGTGACCGTGGGCGCGCGGGCCACGCGGCCGGAGATCGGCTACGGCTACGTCGTGCCCGGCGAGCCCGTCGGCCCCGGCCCCGCGCGCCGCATCGCGCGCTTCGTCGAGAAGCCGTCCGAGGCCGAGGCGGCGCGCCTCATCGCGGCGGGCGCGCTGTGGAACACGGGCATGTTCGCGTGGACCGCCGCGCGCTTCCGCGCCGAGTGCGAGGCGCACGCGCCCGAGCTCGCGGGCGCGCTGCCCGCGCTGGACCGCGGCGACGTCGCGGCGTTCTACGGCGCGGTGAAGCCGGTGAGCGTGGACGTCGGTCTCTACGAGCGCACGCGGCGCGGGGCCGTGCTGGCCGGCGACTTCGCGTGGGACGACGTCGGCTCGTGGGCCGCGCTGCCGCGCGTGCGCGCGGCCGACGCGGCGGGCAACGTCACCGTGGGCGACGCCCACGCGGTGGACGCGGCGGGCTGCGTGATCTGGAGCGACGACGGCGCGACGGTCGTGGACGGCGTGCGCGACCTGGTCGTCGTGCGGACCCGCGGCGTCACCCTGGTCACGACGCGCGAGCGCGCGCCGCACCTCAAGGACCTGCTCGCGCGGCTGCCGCCCGACGTCGCCGGCGCGGGCGAGGCACCCGCCGGGAAGGGGAAGCGCCGGTGAGCACCCAGCTGTTCCTGTACGACGCGCCCGACGACCTGCCGCCGTTCCTGCCCTTCTCCCTCTCGCGGCCGCTGGGCGAGCTGCGCTACGGCGCCTTCCTGCTGCGCGAGCGCTGGTCGGCACGCGTGGACCTGCCCGTGGCCGGCTACCTCACGCCGCACGCGCACCTCGCCGACTTCGTGGAGCCCGGCGCGCCCCCCGTCGTGGCGGCGCCCGCCGAGAAGCACGAGGCGCGCCTCCTGCTGCGGGCCGCGTTCGTGGCGGCGGCGGACCTCGGGCCGCACGCGCGGGCGCAGGATCCGGCGCGGTTCGTGGACGAGGGCGGCGCCACGGTGGGCTTCGCCGTGCCGCGCCGCGCGGACTGGCCCGGCTTCGAGGCCGCCGCCGCCTGGCCCGCCGCGCAGCTCGCGGGCCGCCGCCTCGCCGGCGCGTGGGACCTCGTGGGCGACCTCCCCACGGTGCTGCCCGTCGACCTCGAGGCCCTCAAGCCCGAGGGGGGCGCGGCGAGCATCCCGCGCGGCGCCACGGTGCTCGGCGATCCGGCGCTGGTGCTGACGGGCGAGGCGTTCGTGGAGCCCCACGTCGTGCTGGACGTGCGCAACGGCCCCATCGTGCTCGCGCCGGGCGTCGAGGTGCGCGCCTTCAGCCGGCTGGTGGGCCCGCTCGCCGTCGCGCGCGACAGCCGCCTGATGGGCGGCCCGATCTCGGGCAGCGCGATCGGGCCGCGCTGCGTGGTGCACGGCGAGGTGTCGACCTCGACGTTCCTGGGCTACGCGAACAAGTCGCACGACGGCTTCCTCGGCCACGCCGTCGTCGGCCGCTGGGTGAACCTCGGCGCCGGCACGATCAACTCCAACCTCAAGAACACCTACGGGCCGGTGCGCGTCACGCTCGGCGGCCGGCGCTTCGAGACCGGGCTGATGTTCATGGGCTCGCTGATCGGCGACCACGTCAAGACGGCGATCGGCACCATGCTGCCCACCGGCTGCGCGATCGGCGTCGGCGCCAACCTGTTCGGCTCGACGCGGCCCGGCGCCGAGGTGCCGCCCTTCGCCTGGGGCACGGACGAGCCCGGCCGGGTGCTGGAGTGCGGGCGGTTCGTGGAGATCGCGGCGCGCGTGATGCCGCGCCGCGACGTGGCGGTGGACGACCGGACGCGGCGCTACCTCGCCGCGCTCTGGGGCGCCGCCACGCGCTCGACGCCGTGCGGCTGACCGTCCTCGGCTCGGGCAGCCGCGGCAACGCGCTCCTGCTCGAGGCGGGGGGCGAGGCGCTGCTCGTGGACGCGGGGTTCTCGCTCCGCGACCTGACGCGGCGCCTCGCGGTCTCGGGCGCCGATCCCGCCCGCATCGTCGGCATCGCGGTCACGCACGAGCACGGCGACCACGCGCGCGGCGCGGCGGCCGCCGCGGCGGCGTGGCGGGTGCCGATCCTGGCCTCGGCGGGCACGCTCGAGGCGCTCGCGGCCCGCCTCAAGCCCGGCACGCCGGCGCTGCCCGTCGGGCCCGGCGCCGACCGGGCCTGCGGCGGCTTCGCCCTGCGCGCCTTCCCGACCGCGCACGACGCGGCCGAGGCCGTGATGCTCGTGGTGGAAGGGCCCGACGGCCGCCGGGTGGGCGTGGCGTACGACGCGGGCTCGCCCACCACCGCGCTGCAGCACGCCTGCCGCGGGCTGGACGGGCTGGTGCTCGAGGCCAACCACGACGAGGTGCTGCTGCGCTCGAGCGGCTACCCGCCCGCCGTGCGCGCGCGCATCGCCGGCCGCGGCGGCCACCTCTCGAACGCGCAAGCCGCCGCGCTGGCGGCGGGCGTGGCGCACGCCGGCCTCGCCGTGCTCGTCCTCGCCCACCTCTCGGACCGCTGCAACACGCCGGACCTGGCGCGCGAAACCGTCGCGCGCGCCCTCGCGGGCACGGCGTTCCGGGGCACGCTGCTGGTGGCGAGACAGGACGAGCCGCTCCCGGCCGTGGAGGTCGGGGCGGACCTGGAGCAGCTGGCGCTACCCCTGCGCGGGAGGCGGTGAGGCGGGCGCCGCGGACGCCGCCGCCCCCTCGGCGGGCGGCGGTGCCGCGCCGTCGGCCGGCTTCGCCTCCGCGGGCTTCGCCTCGGCCAGCGGCAGCGCGTGCATGTCCACCACGGGCGCCTGGTCGGCCAAGGCCGCCTGCCGCGGCTCCCACTCCGCCATCATCTTGACGAAGCGCCGCGCCACGTCGGGCTCGAACTCCGTTCCCGCCCGCTCCTCCACGTACGACAGCACCTTCGACGCCGGCCACGCGGCGCGGTAGGGCCGGTTCGTGCGCAGCGCGTCGTACACGTCGCACACGTGCACCAGCTTGGACGCCTGGTGGCACTCGCGCGGGTACTCGAGCTTCGGGTAGCCGCCGCCGTTCTGCATGATGTGATGCTCGTAGGCCACCACGGCCGCCAGGTCGAGGTTCTCCTCCGAC
Organism: Gemmatimonadales bacterium; assembly: GCA_035541085.1. Lineage (GTDB taxonomy): Bacteria > Gemmatimonadota > Gemmatimonadetes > Gemmatimonadales > JACORV01 > Fen-1245. Next base: position 12,606 of record DATKNX010000117.1, read on the forward strand.
GCCATGATGATCTTCGCGCCCTCGACCGGGTGCTGGTTCATGATCTCCCGCTCTTCCGGCGTCAGGCGCCCGGTCTTGTTCAGGATCTCGGTCGGGATCTTCACCTTGCCGATGTCGTGCAGCAGGCCCGCGACGCCGAACGCGCGGACGTCGCGCGCCCCCAGGCCGATCCACTCGGCGATCCCCATCGCCAGCACGCACACGTTGAGCGAGTGCGTGGTGGTGTACTCGTCGTAGTGGCGCAGCTGGAGCAGCGGCAGCACCACCGCCTGGTCGCCGTGCATCGCCGCCGCCAGCGAGCGCACGACGGCCTCCGCTTCGGCGAGCGGCAGCCCGCCGCCGCCCTGCATCTCCTCGTGCAGCCACTGCACCGTCTCCGCCTCCTCGTGCAGCGACAGCGCGATGGTCGCGGTCTGCAGCTCCGGGGCGTTCGTCAGCTCCTTGATGCCGACGGCGCCGAACTTGATCGGGCCCCCGCCCCGCGGCAGGTCGCCGGACTGCTGCACGGCGAACAGCGTGAGCTTCGCCAGCAGCTGGGTGAGGAAGCTCTCGAACTCCTCGCGCGTCACCTCGGTCTCGAACTCGATCCGCTGCACGCCCGCGCCCGCCAGGCGGTTGCTCCAGTCCCAGCCCCTGAGCTCGCGCAGCGGCCGGTCGCCGAACACCACGTCGTCGCCCAGGAACGAGAACGACACCCGGCGGTCCACCTGCTGGAGCGCCTGCAGGTGGCCGTAGGCGACGTCCACGACGCCCTCGCGCGAGGGATGGCCCTCGGGGTAGAGCGACATCGTGGACAGCGCCTGCGCCAGCGACGCGAGAAAGCGCGACGGATCGCTCACTTGCCTCCCTTGAGGGCGTCGCCTGCCACCTTCGTGATGGCCGGATCCCGGAGCGACAGCGCCTGCTCCAGCCGCTCGCGCGCGCGCCGGTCGGACAGGAAGTGCCCCAGGGCGCCGAGCGCGGCGAGGAACTCCGGCTCCTCGAAGCCGCGCCGCATCCCGCCCAGGAGGCTGCGCCGGAGCTGCGTGATCCGGAGCAGCGCGTCGAGCGAGAGCCGGCCGCCCTCGGCCGACAGCGCGCGGATGGCCGCGACCCGCAGGTCCGTCTCCTCCTCGCCCGTGGCCACCGACACCACGAGCGGGACGGCCGCCTCCGGGCACCCGCCGTCCGAGACCGCCGCCAGCGCGAGGCCCTTGATGCGCGGGTCCTGGTCGGACAGGGCGGTGCAGATCGCCCGCGTCCGCACCGCGGGATCCCGGAACAGGACGCGCAGCGCCTCGCGGCGCACGCGGAAGTCGGCGTGCTGCGTGAACTGTGCGGCCGTCAGGCCCGCGGGCACCGCCGGCAGCTCCGCGGCGAGGTAGAGCAGGTTGCGCACCACGTACCAGCGCTCGTCCCCGAGCCGCGGCAGCAGGTGCGGTCCCAGCGCGGGGCCCAGCTTGATGAGCCGCTCGATCAGCGCCCAGCGCACCTTGCGCGACTCCGACTCGGCCAGCAGGTCGAGCATCGGGTCGGCCGCAGCGTCGCCCATCCGCGCCAGCACCCGGTCGAGCAGCACGAAGTCGATGGGCTGCGCGGCCAGGAGCACGTGCACCGACTCCGGCGTGGTGACGCGCGCCGCGATGGCCTCGGTGGCGGCCGAGGCCGCCGGCGCGTGCTCGAGCACCTCGAGGGCGTCCGTCAGCCGGTTCTGGAGCAGCATCTGGTCCATCGCGCGCTTCAGCGTGTCGCCCGTGGCCCCGGTCTCGCACGCCATCTTGAGCAGGCGGTCGGCCTCCGGCGCGAACTGCGCCTCGCCGGGCGCGACCAGCGCCGGGGCCACCTGCGACATCTTCTCCAGCGCGGCCGCGTAGCCGTCGGGGTTCGGGTCCGCCAGCGCCCAGCCCTGCACCAGCTCCGCCACCTGGTCGCGCAGGTTGGTCTCCGCGATGGCGCGCGAGGCCGCCGGCCCGCGCTCCGCGTGGTGGCCAAGCTTGGTGAGCATCCGCAGCATCGAGCGCGAGACGGGCGCCCCCTCCCCCGAGGCCGCCCGCACCAGGTCCACCACGGCGTCCACCGCCATGCCCTGCGACGCGTCGAGGATAAACTGGCGGCGCTGCGTCATGTCGCCGCCCATCTCCAGGAGTCGCGTCAGCGTGTTCTGGTCGAGCGCGCCGATGAGCTTGCTCATCCGCTTCTTGAGCGCCACCGCGCCGGCGCCGCCGGCGACCTTCAGCTCGTCGGCGATCTGCAGCATGTAGCCGACGATCACCTGGTCGTAGGCGGTGCCCCGCTCGTGGCCCTCGATCGCCTTCGCCACCTGCTGGGGCTCGGCCGTCGCCGCCTCGATGACCGAGGCGGGCTGCGCGGCGTCGAGCGCCGCGTCGATCTCGGCGTCGGTCAATGGCGCCGTCGGCACCGCCTGCGGCCGCAGGGCGTTGGGCTCGGGCGGCTTCGCTCCCGCGGCCGCCGCGGCCGGCGCCGACCCCTTGGCCACGTCCTCCGAGGCCAGCGCCGCGCGCGCCAGCCCCACCCACAGCTGCGCCGCCTTCGTGGCGCCGGGCGTGCCGGCCGACGCCTCGTCGCCCTCCTCGCCGTCCAGGAGCTGCAGGCGGTCGAACGTGAGGGGGTAGAGCCGGATGTGCGGCCACGTCGCGATCTTGTTCAGCGGCTGGAGGCCCAGCGGCTCGCTGCCCCCGTGCACGGCGTCCACCGCCAGCAGCTTCAGCGACTCGTCGATCTCCTGCCCCACCACGCCGCGCGCGAAGGAGATCGCGCCGAGGTGGTGCCGGTGCAGGCGGTCCGCGAGGTCCTTCAGCACCGGGTGGCGCGGGTCCGTGGCCACGCCCTCGATCACGAGCTGCTCGCGCGCGACGCCCAGCGAGAGCGTGCCGCGCTCGGCCAGCAGCGTGTCGAGCCGGCGCGCCACGCCGTCGGAGGCCGGCGCCAGCGTCGGATGCCCGCCCGGGTACATCGCGTGCTTGTGCAGCGCGATCGAGAACTCGATCAGGAAATCCGACAGCTCCCGCGGCAGCGCGGCGCGCTGCGCCGTGGACTGCCGCGGCGCGGCAGGCTGCGAAGGGGCGGCCGGCTCTGTCATTTGGGTGGGAAGATAGGGGCAAACCGGCCACAGAAAAGGCCCCGGAGCTTCCCGGGGCCTTTCCTCGCAACTCGGCGTCTCGCAACCGATCCGGCTCTAGTACATCCCGCCCATCCCGCCGCCCGGCGGCATCGCGGGCGCGGGCTTCTCTTCCTTCTTCTCCACGACGACGGCTTCCGTCGTCAGCAGGAGGCCCGCGATGGACGCCGCGTTCTGCAGCGCCGTGCGGGTCACCTTGGTCGGGTCGATGACGCCGGCCGCGACCAGGTCCTCGTACTCGTCGGTCTGCGCGTTGTACCCGAAGTTCTTCTCCTTCGACTCGCGCACCCGCTCGACCACGATCGAGCCCTCGGCACCGGCGTTGAGGGCGATCATGCGGATCGGCTCCTCGAGGGAGCGCCGCACGATCTCCGCGCCGATCTTCTCGTCCTCGCCGAGCTTGAGGCGGGCCACGGCGGCCTGCGAGCGCAGCAGCGCCACGCCGCCGCCCGGCACGATGCCCTCTTCCACCGCGGCGCGGGTCGCGTGCAGCGCGTCCTCGACGCGGGCCTTCTTCTCCTTCATCTCGGTCTCGGTCGCGGCGCCCACGTTGATCACGGCGACGCCGCCCGCCAGCTTCGCGAGCCGCTCCTGCAGCTTCTCCTTGTCGTAATCCGACGTGGACTTGTCGATCGCGGCCCGGATCTCGGCGATCCGGCCCTCGATGTCGGCCCGCTTGCCGGCGCCGTCCACGATCGTCGTGTTGTCCTTGTCGATCACGATGCGCTTCGCCTTGCCCAGGTCGCCCAGCACGGTGTTCTCGAGCTTGAAGCCGAGCTCCTCGCTGATGACCTTGCCGCCCGTCAGGATGCTGATGTCGCGCAGCATCTCCTTGCGGCGGTCGCCGAAGCCCGGCGCCTTCACGCCGCAGACCTTCAGCGTGCCCCGGAGCTTGTTCACCACCAGGGTCGCGAGCGCCTCGCCCTCGATGTCCTCCGCGATGATCAGCAGGGGCTTGCCCATCTGGGCGACCTTCTCCAGCACCGGCAGGAGGTCCTTCATCGAGCTGATCTTCTTGTCGTGGATCAGCACCACGCCGTCCTCGATGACCGCCTCCATCTTCTCGGCGTCCGTCACGAAGTAGGGCGAGAGGTAGCCGCGGTCGAACTGCATGCCGTCCACCGTCTCCAGCGTGGTCTCCAGGCCCTTCGCCTCCTCGACCGTGATCACGCCGTCCTTGCCCACCTTGTCCATCGCGTCGGCGATGATGTCGCCGATCGCCTTGTCGTTGTTCGCCGAGATGGCGCCGACCTGCGCGATCTCCTTCTTCCCCGCCGTCGGCACCGACAGCTTCTTCAGCTCCTCGAACACCGTCTCCACGGCCTTGTCGATGCCGCGCTTGAGGGCCATCGGGTTCACGCCGCTGGTGACGTTCTTCAGGCCCTCGCGGAAGATCGCCTGGGCCAGCACCGTCGCCGTCGTCGTCCCGTCACCCGCGATGTCGCTCGTCTTGGTCGCCACTTCCTTCACCATCTGGGCGCCCATGTTCTCGATCGGATCGGGCAGCTCGATCTCCTTCGCCACCGTGACCCCGTCCTTCGTCACCGTCGGGCTCCCGAACTTCTTGTCGAGGACGACGTTCCGGCCCTTCGGGCCCAACGTCGCCTTCACCGCCTCGGCGAGCTGATCCACGCCCCGCTTCAGCTTGGCGCGCGCATCCACGCCGAACGTCAGTTCCTTCGCAGCCATTGCCGTGTTCCTCCGTTGGCGG
>DATKNX010000118.1:0-5692 GCA_035541085.1 Gemmatimonadales bacterium
CCGCGCCCATTGCCGCGGGCCGGTACGTTGCCCAGCTCCACGTCGTGGCCTAAGGGATCCTCACTACGGCCGACGCGGCGCCCCCGAGACGGTGACGCGGGGCGCGGCGGACGGCGACCAGCCGCGCCAGCGCACGGGCGCGTCCACCAGCTCCACCACCCAGACGCCGCCCCTCGCGGAAGGCCGGACCTGCCACCGGCGGGCCGCGGCGCCGCCGCCGTAGTCGGCAGCGGCGGTGCCGTTCGCGCCCGGCGCGGCCGCGGCGCGGGTGCGTCGCGCCCAGCCCGCCACGAGCGCCTGCTGGAACTGCGCCGCGTCCTCGGGCGTCGTCCAGGCGCTCGCCCACAGCAGGGCGGTGCCCGCCGGCGTCCCCAGCACCTCGAACCGGTCCCCGTCCCATCCCGCCGCGGCCGCGACGGCCGTGGCCGTGTCCACGCTCCAGGTCTCGAGCGCGATGCGGGTCTCGAACTCGCCCAGGTCGTCGTCGTAGACGAGCGTGTCGCGCGCGGCCGGGCGCGAGAAGCCGATCCGCTCGGGCACCTGGTGCATCGCGTACACGTGGGGATGCAGCACCTGGGCGGTCGAGATCGGCATCCGGTCGCCGTACGGCTCGTCGTCCGGGCGGGCGCGGCGCGCGTCGAAGTCGCGCATGAACTGCGCGCCCGCCAGGTAGGGAAAGAGCAGGCTCTCGCGGATGATCGGCGGCGCCGACGCGAAGACGGGCATCGCCGACTGCTGCGAGCGGATGAGGCGGCGCACTTCGTCCCAGTTGCCGAGCACGTCGTCCACGTCGGAGCCCGGCGCCAGCGCCTCGATCGACGCCAGCGTGGCCTGCCCCTCCGCCACCGCCTGGCCCGCCATCTGGCGGTCGTTCTGCCGCCGCAGCTTGAGGATCGCGTTGAGCGACGTGTACTCGTCCTGCAGCGCGTGCACCAGCTCGTGCGCCATGATGAGCTTCAGCTCGAGCGGGTCCGCGCCCTGGACGACGAACAGGGCGCTCGAGTCCGGGTCGTAGAAGCCGGCCACCTGCTCGCTGTAGAGGTCCAGCATCAGCTTGCGCAGGTCCACGCTGTCCGCCACGAGGCCGAAGACGCGGTAGGTGCGCTCCACCGCGCGCAGCTCGGCCGGCGGGAGGTCCTCGGCCAGCTTCCGGCTCAGGTAGCCGCGGACGGCCTCCCGGGTGCGGACCTCGATGGTGGGCGGGCGCTTGAACTTGAGGCCCACCGCGCGCTCCACGCCGGGGATCACGCTTCGCGCGATGGAGTCGGCCGACTGCGCCCGGGCCGGCCGGCGTGCGCAGGCGCCGCCGGCGAGCGCGGCCACGAGCAGCAGGGTGACGCGACGGCTCACCCGGCCCACTCGATGCGCTTGCCCACCGCCACGCTCACGGCCCGCGCGACGTCGGCGCCGCGCACCACCACACCGAGGCGCTGCAATCCCTGCCGCAGCTCGCGGTCGAGCCGGTCGCGCCGCTCGAGCAGCGTCTCGTGCGCGGGCACCGGCTCGCGCGCGCGCTGCGCGTCCGCACCCCGGACCCCGGACCCCGTGCCCCCGAGCCACTTCTCGATCTCGGCACCGAGCCGTTCCAGCGCCGGCCCGATCTCGCGGGTGAAGGACTCCAGCGGGTCGTCCGGCTCGGCGGCGGTGGAGACCGGCTCGCCCGCGGCGCTCCGCGCGCCGCCCTCGCCCACGCTCTCCCCGCGCGCCAGCCTGCGCCGGATCGCGGCGTCCACGCGCCGCCGCTCGTTGACGACGCGCTCGAGCTCGGGCGGCAGCGACGCCGTGGCCTGCGCGTGGGCGCACGCCTCGTCGAGCACGTCGATCGCCTTGTCGGGCTGCAGCCGGTCGGTGACGAACTTCCCGGTCAGCACGAGCGCGGCCTGCAGGGCGTCGTCCTCGATCGCGACGGCGTGGTGGCGCTCCAGGCGCGGCCGCCTCGCCTGGAGGATCTCCATCGTCTGCTCCGGCGTCAGCTCGCGCACCAGCACGGGCTGGAAGCGCCGCTCCAGCGCCGGGTCGCCCTTCACCCAGCGGTCGTACTCCGTGGCCGTCGTGGCGCCGATCACGCGGATGTCGGCGCGCACCAGGGCAGGCTTGAGCATGTTGGCCGCGTCCATCGCGGCGCCCATCGCCGTGCCCTGGCCGATGAGGTTGTGCATCTCGTCCACGAAGAGGATGACGTCGGGATCCTCGCCGACCGCCTTCACCAGCCGCCGCAGCCGCTCCTCGTACTGGCCGCGGTAGACCGTGCCCGCGAGGAGCGCGACGTGGTCCAGCGCCCAGATCCGCGCGCTGCGCAGGGCCGCGGGCACCGCGCGCGCCACGATGCGCTGCGCGAGGCCCTCCACGATGGCCGTCTTCCCGGTGCCCGCCTCGCCCACGAGCGCCGGATTGTGCTTGGTCTGGCGCAGCAGGATGTCTACCACGCGGCTGATCTCGTCGTCGCGGCAGCGCACCGGCTCGAGGTCGCCGCGACGCGCCTGGGCCGTGAGATCGTAGCCGAGCCGCTCCAGTACCTCGTCGCCGGAGCCCGGCGCCGAGCCGAATCCGCCGTCCGTCATGGACCTCCCCCGCTACCTACCACCTACCACCCGCCAACGGTTTGAGTTTCAGCGCACCGCCGCCGCGATCCACGCTCCGTACCAGCCGAGCAGCCAGTCGCCCGCCACCACCGTCACCACCGCGCCGATCGCGAGGAAGACGCCGAACGGCACCGGGGCCCGGCGCTTCAAGAGGAGCAGCGGCACGAAGATCACCACGCCCGAGAGCGAGCCGAGGAACGCGGTGAGCAGCACGCCGCGCCAGCCGAGGAAGGCGCCCACCATCGCCATCATCTTGAGGTCGCCCAGGCCGAGCGAGGTCGGCTTCTCCCCCTCCTCGAGCACCTGGTCGAGCTCCTCGCCCTTGATCAGCCCGCGCGCGAGCGCCCAGTCGCCGGCCGTCTTCACGACCCACAGCAGCGCGAAGCCCGACGCGGCGCCCAGGAGCGCGTCCACGAAGCTCAGGCCGCCCGGCGCCAGGGACAGCAGGAGCCCCGCGCCGAGACCGCCCAGCGAGAACTCGTCGGGGATGGTGTAGTGGCGTGCGTCGGTGAGCGCGATGCCGAGCGCGAGCGTGGTGAGGAGCGCGGCCCCCAGCGCGTCCACCGAGAGCCCGAACCAGAGGACCGCGCCCGCCCAGACGAGGCCGACGACCAGCTCGATCAGCGGGTACTGGAGGCTGATCCGCATGCCGCAGTGCCGGCACCGCCCGCCCAGCGCGAGGTACGAGAGCACCGGCACGTTGTCGTACCAGGCGATGGGCTTCCCGCAGCCCGGGCAGTGCGAGGCCGGGAGGATGACCGACTCGCCCCGCGGCAGGCGCCACACGCAGACGTTGAGGAAGCTCCCCAGCATCGCGCCGAACACGGCGACGAACGCGACGACCACGATCTCAGCGGGGGTCACGGGTCAGCTCGAAGAGGAGGATGCCGGCGGCCACCGCGGCGTTCAGCGATTCCGCGCCCGGCCGCATCGGCACGGAGACGGCGCGATGCTCCCGGCGGCGCCACTCGTCGCGCACGCCCTGCCCTTCGTTGCCGATCACGATCGCGACGCTGCCCGTCCACGGCGCGAGCCGGTCCACCGGCTCGCCGTCCCTGGCCGCCAGCCACGTCGCGATGCCGTGCCCGGCCGCGAACGCGCACCAGTCGTCGAAGCCGGCCGCGGCCACCTGGTGGCGGAACAGCGCGCCCATCGAGCCGCGCACCACCTTCGGGCCGCGCACGTCGGCGGTCCCGTCGAGCACCACCGTCAGCCACGCGCCCAGGGCGTACGCCGTGCGGATCATCGTCCCCACGTTGCCGGGGTCCTGCACCGCGTCCACCACGAGCGCGAGGCGCCGGCCGCCTTCGGGCGCGCGCACCTGCGCGAGCGCGAGCGGCTGCCACTCCACGACGGCCAGGACGCCGCTCGGCGTCTCGGTGTCGGCCAGCGCGTCGAAGTCGCGGCGCGCGGCGACCTCCGCCGGGATGGCCCGGCCCGCCGCCACGGCCAGCAGGCTTGCCGCACTCTCCTGCGCGTCGTCGGCCACCAGCAGCGCGGTGACCCGGGCGCCGGCCTCGAGCGCGTCCTCGACCAGGCGCCGCCCCTCGGCCACCACCAGGCCGCGGCGCTCGCGCGCCTTGCGGCGTTGGAGATCGCGCAACAGGGTGTGCAGATTACCCGCCATGCAGATCGCCCTCACGATCGCGGGTTCCGACTCCGGCGGCGGCGCCGGCATCCAGGCGGACCTCAAGACCTTCCATCAGTTCGGCGTGTTCGGCACCTCGGTCGTCACCGCCGTGACGGCGCAGAACACGGTGGGGGTGCGCGGCTGGGAAGCGCTCGGCGTCCCGCTCGTCGTCCAGCAGATCGACGCGGTGGCCGAGGACCTTCCGCCCGACGCCGTGAAGAGCGGCATGCTCGGCACCGCCGAGCTGGTGGACGCGGTGGCCGACGCCCTCGCGCGCCTTGCGCCGCCCCACTACGTGCTCGACCCCGTGATGGTCGCCACGTCGGGCGACCGCCTGCTCGTGCCCGAGGCCGAGCGCCGCATCGCGCTGCGCCTGCTGCCGCTGGCCACCCTCGTCACCCCGAACCTCGACGAGGCCCGCATCCTGGCGGGGCACGACGTCCGCTCCGCCGAGGACATGGAACGGGCGGGCCGCGCGCTGCTCAAGATGGGGGCGCGGGCGGCGTTGGTGAAGGGCGGCCACCTGGACACGGAGCAACTGGTGGACGTCCTCGTGACGGCGAGCGGCGTGCGCCGCTACGCGCACCCGCGGATCGCGACCGGCTCCACGCACGGCACGGGCTGCACGCTGTCGGCCGCCGTCGCCGCCGGCCTCGCGCTCGGCCGGCCGCTCGAGCGCGCCGTGGCCGACGCGCTCGACTTCGTGCACCGCGCCATCGTGGCCGCGCCCGGCCTCGGGCGGGGCCACGGCCCGCTCAACCACTTCGTCGAAGCGACCCCCAGAGGCTGACCCCGCGGCGGCCGCGCCGCCGCCCCCGCTCCATCCCGGTTGCGCAGCCGCGCTGCGCCGGCGGGCGGTGCCTTGCGGCCCGCCCGCGCACCGCGTAGCTTTGTAGTACAAAGTACTTGGCGATGATCACGTGCATGCGGTGGGTGCGGCTCCGGTCCGCCCGCCCCGGGGGTGACGATGAACATCCTGCAGGTGGAGAACGAGGAGCGGCGGCCGGCACGGCACTGGTTCGCGCCGTGGGGCTGGATTTACCGGCCCGCCTCACTCGAGGGCGTCCTGCTGGTGCTGCTCACGCTGGCGTTCTGCGTCCAGGTGTTCCTGGCGGTGGACCGCCACTCGCACTCGGTGTCGGACACGCTGTACGGCGTGTTCCCGTTCTGGGTGCCGGCGGTGATGGTGCTGAACTGGATTGCTTCGAAGACGGCGCGGCGGTGAAAGCCCACGGGTCAGAGTTGTCGGACGATCCCCCGCACCAGCCTGCCCAGATCCCCCTTCACCTTGTTCGCCGTCTCCAGCACTTCCCGGTGGTTCAGGGTGGGGGCGCCGAGTCCGGCGGCGAGGTTCGTGACCGTGGAGATGCCGAGGCAGCGGATGCCGCGCGCGCGGGCGACGATCACTTCGGGCACCGTGCTCATCCCGACCGCGTCGGCGCCGAAGCGCTTGAGCATCTCGATCTCCGCCTTGGTCTCG
>DATKNX010000119.1:0-13010 GCA_035541085.1 Gemmatimonadales bacterium
GACGGCCGCTCGCTCTTCGTGCTGTCCGACCAGACCGGCGAGACCGAGTGGTGGCGGCTCGATCCCGACGGCATCGGCGGGCCCGCGCAGCTCACGCGCGGCGACACGGTCATCCGCTTCGACGGGATCGCGTCCCCGGACAGCCGGTGGATTGCCTTCGGCGACAAGAACCAGGACCTGTTCCTGCTCGACGTGGCCCAGCACGCGGTGACGAAGATCGCCGCGTCCGAGGACGGCGAGTTCTCGGACCTCGCCTGGTCGCCCGACAGCAAGTGGCTGGCGTACGTCGCGCCCACCGCGACGTTCAGCCGCATCGTGCTGCACTCGCTGGAGACTGGGCGCGACGTGCGGCTCACCGACGACCGCGTGGACTCGTGGAGCCCGGCGTGGAGCCCCGACGGCAAGTGGCTCTACTTCCTCTCCGACCGGACGTTCCGGACGTTGGTGGGCGGGCCGTGGGGCCCGCGGCAGCCGGAGCCCTTCTTCGACGACCAGACCAAGATCTACCAGGTCGCGCTGGCCGCCGGCCTGCGCTCGCCTTTCCAGCCGCCCGACGAGCTCGCGCGGGAGGACTCGCTGAGGAAGGCCGCGGCCGACACCGCCAAGCCCGCACCCAACGCGGCGCCGCGGGGCCGCCAGCCCCGCCGCGCGGCCGCCGACACGGGCCGCAAGGCGGCCACCGACTCGAGCGTGACCATCGCGCTCGACGGGCTGCCGGGACGGCTCTACGAGGTGCCGGTGCCCGCCGGCGACTACGGCGACCTCGCCGTGAACAAGGGCCGGCTGTTCTGGACGTCGCGCGAGACCGGCTTCGAGGGCAAGCAGCACCTGGTGGCGCTCGACATCAAGGCCGAGCCGGGCGACCCCGCGCGGCTGGTGGACGACGTGCGGAGCTACGAGCTGTCGGCCGACGGCAAGAAGCTGCTCGTCCGGACGGGCGACGCCCTGCACGTCATCGACGCCTCGTCGGGCGCCGGCGCGAAGCTCGACGACAAGACGCGGGTGGACCTCTCCGGCTGGACGTTCTCGTACCCGCCGCGGGAGGAGTGGCACCAGATGTTCGTGGAGGCGTGGCGGCTCGAGCGCGACTACTTCTGGGACCGCGGCCTGCACGGCCTCGACTGGCCGGCCGTGCTCGCCAAGTACCTCCCGCTCGTGGACCGCGTCACGGACCGCGACGAGCTGTCCGACCTCCTGGCCCAGATGGTGGGCAATCTCTCGGCGCTCCACATGTTCGTCTACGGCGGCGACACGCGGCGCGCGCCGGACCACGTGCAGCTCGCCTCCCTCGGCGCCCGCCTGACGCGCGACAGCGCCGCCGGCGGCTGGCGCGTCGTACACGTCTACCGCTCCGATCCCGACGATCCCGGCGGCCTGGGGCCGCTCGCGGGCCCGGCGGTGGCCGTGCGGGACGGCGACGTCGTGGAGGCGATCAACGGCGTGGCCACGCTCTCGGTCCCGAGCCCCGCCGAGCTGTTGCGCAACCAGGCGGGCCGGCAGGTGCGGCTGCGCGTGCGGCCGGCCGCGGGCGGCGACGCGCGCGACGTGATCGTGACGCCGGTGAGCGACGACGCGGCCGCCGACCTGCGCTACGACGACTGGGAATACTCGCGGCGGCTGATCGTCGACAGCGCGAGCCACGACTCGATCGGCTACGTGCACCTCAGGGCGATGGGCTCCGGCGACATGGCGCAGTGGGAGCGGGAGTTCTATCCCGCGTTCAACCGCCAGGGGCTCATCATCGACGTACGGCACAACCGCGGCGGCAACATCGACAGCTGGATCCTGGGCCGCCTGATCCGCAAGGCGTGGATGTTCTGGCAGGACCGGGTGGGGCGGCCGTACTGGAACATGCAGTGGGCGTTCCGCGGCCACCTGGTGCTGCTGACGGACGAGTGGACCGCGTCGGACGGCGAGGCCTTCTCGGAAGGATTCCGCCGCCTGGGGCTGGGCAAGATCATCGGCACGCGCACGTGGGGCGGCGAGATCTGGCTCAGCTCCGACAACGTCCTGGTGGACCGGGGGATCGCGACCGCGGCCGAGAGCGGAGTCTACGGCCCCGAGGGCGCGTGGCTCGTCGAGGGCCACGGCGTGGATCCCGATACCGTCGTGGACGACCTGCCCCACGCCACCTTCGAGGGCGGCGACGCGCAGCTCGACGCCGCGCTCGGCTACCTCGAGCGCGAGATCCACGAACACCCCGTGCCCGTGCCGCCGCACCCCGCGTACCCGCGGCCGCGGCGGCCCTGAGCGGCGGAGGAGCGCTACTCCAGCTTCGCGTCGAGCTCGAAGGCGACGTTGCCCTTCAGGGCGCCCGAGACGGGGCAGCCGTTCTTCGCGTCCTCGGCGGCCTTGGCGAAGCCCGCCTGGTCGAGGCCCGGCACCCGGCCGCGGACGACGAGCTTCATCTTCGTGATCTTGAAGCCCTCGCCGACCTTCTCGATCGTGCAGGCCGCTTCGGTCGCGATGCGCGTCGCGGTCTTGCCGGCCCGCTCGAGGCCGCCCGACAACGCCATGCTGAGGCACGCCGCGTGTGCCGCGGCGATCAGCTCCTCAGGGTTCGAGCCGGGCACGGCCTCGAAGCGCGAGCCGAAACCGTAGGTCCCGCCGACCAGGCCGCTCTCCGCCTTGAAGCTCCCCTTGCCGCCCCGAAGGCCGCCTTCCCAGGCGGCCGATGCCTTGCGTGTGGGCATGACCTCTCCCCTGTGAACGTTGGTGACGCGAGTGCCGATGCGATGATGAAGTGATAACAGGGGGCCCGGCCGCGGAGACACTCCCCCCGCTGGCGGCGGCGCAGGGGAGCGGGTAGGCTTGAGCTTCGTCAGCGAGTGGAGGAGCGCGAACCATGCCGACGAAGAAGAAGAGCGCCCGCAAGCCCACCAAGCGCGTCAAGCGGAGCCCGCGCGCGAAGCGCCCCGCGGCCAAGCGCCGCGCGACCCAGGCGCGCCATCAGCCCGAGACCCTGCGGCTGCGTGCGTCGAACCCCGGGTTCACCGTCAACGACATCGCCGCGAGCGTGGACTGGTACCAGCGCGTCCTGGGCTGCGTGGTCGTGGACCGCTGGGACCGCGACGGCAAGCTGATGGGCGCCACGCTGCGCGCCGGTGCGGTGGACTTCTACCTCGGCCAGGACGACTGGCGGAAGGGGCGGGACCGCAAGAAGGGCGAGGGCTTCCGGCTCTACTGCGTGACCGCGCAGGACATCGGGGCCCTGGCGGGCACGATCAAGGCGCGCGGCGGCACGCTGCTGCACGAGCCGCAGACCGAGCCGTGGGGCGAGCGCGATTTCGCCGTGATCGACCCGGACGGCTTCAAGATCACGATCAGCCAGGCGCGCTGAGCCGGACCGCGCTCAGCCCGCGCGCCGCCGCAGGGTCTTGAGCAGCTGGATCTGGCCCGTGTGGTACACGTCGTGGGCGGCGACGCCGAACAGCACTTCCGCCGCGGTCCAGCGCGACCGGCCGACCCTCGCGCCGATCCGCGACGCGGGCAGGCGTTCGACGGCGCGCCGCAGCAGTTCGTGCTGCCGCTTGAGCAGCGCCACGTCGGCCTTCCACGCGGCGGCGTCGGTCCGCGCCGGCAGCTTCGGGAAGTTGCGGCCCGGCCTCGGAAACGCCTCGCTCCCCGGCCGCCCCTCCACCCGCAGCCGCACGATGTGCTTCCAGAACGCCGCGTGCAGCACCAGCTCCCACACGTTGTGGCGCCTCGGTCCGGGCCGCCACAGCGCCTCGCGGGGCCCGAGGCCGCGCAGCGCGCCGCTCAGCGTCGTGCCCTGCCATCCCCTCGCCGTGAACGCACCATCCAGAACCTGCAGCAGCAGTTCGGTCCGCCGGTCGCCTCGCCGCATCGCGACTACCTCGCTGTGGAATTCCGCATGACGTAAGTTGCACGTTCCTCCAGCCGGATGGAACGTGCCGGAAGGACTGTCCGCCGCCCAGCGCGCCGTGCTCGCCGCCGTCTGCGAAACCCTGCTGCCCGAGCTGCACGAGGAAGGCGACGCCGCCGGTTTCTTCGCCGCCGGCGCGCGCCAGGCGCGCACGGCCGAGCGCGTGGAGCAGCTCATCGGCCAGCTTCGGGACCCTCTCGACCGCCTCAAGCTGCGCGTGCTGCTGTCCGCACTGGATTCCGCCGCCGTGAACCTCGCCCTGAGCGGACGACCGTCCTCCTTCGCCGCCATGGACGGCGCGGCGCGGGAGGCCGCGCTGCGCGGCTGGGCGACGTCGGCGCTCCCGCAGCGGCGCGCGGGCTTCCAGGCCCTGAAGCGGCTGGCGCACGTCGCCTTCTACTGCTGGCCGCTCGACCAGGCGGGGCACCCGGCGTGGCGCGCGGCCGGCTACCCCGGCCCACTGCCCCCGCCCGCGGCGGACGTGGCGGCGCTGCCCGTGCTCGCCGTGGAACGGGACACCACGCTGGACTGCGACGCCGTGGTGGTCGGCTCGGGGGCGGGCGGAGGGGTGGCGGCGGGCATCCTCGCGGCCGCGGGGCGCAGCGTCGTGGTGCTCGAGAAGGGCCCGAACCCGGCGTCGCGGGACTTCACCCAGGTCGAAGGCGAGATGCTCGGCGCGCTCTACCTCGACCGCGCACTGCTGATGACCCAGACCGGGTCGCTGCCGATCCTCGCGGGGAGCTGCCTGGGTGGCGGCACCACCATCAACTACACGACCAGCTTCCCGCTGCCCGACCGCACGCGCGCCGAGTGGAGCGACCTGAGCGGCCTGCCGTTGTTCGGCAGCCCCGCGTTCGGGGCGTCGCTCGATCGCGTCAACGCGCGGCTGGGCGTCGGCACGCGGTGGACGACGCCGGGCGCGCGCGACGCGATCCTGGAGCGGGGCTGTCGCGCGCTCGGCTGGCACGTGGACGTGATCCCGCGCAACGTCACGGACTGCAAGGAAGGCCTCGAGTGCGGCTACTGCACGTACGGCTGCCGCCACGGGGCGAAGAACTCCACGGCCCGCACGTACCTCGCCGACGCCGCGAGGGCCGGGGCGCGCCTCGTGGTACAGTGCGACGCGGAGCGCGTGACCGTCGAGCGCGGACGCGCGACCGGCGTGGTCGCGACCGCGCGCGGCCCGGACGGGGCGCCGCACCATCTCACCGTGCGCGCGAACACGGTGGTCGCGGCGTGCGGCGCCATCAACACGCCCGCGCTCCTCGCGCGCTCGGGCGTCGCGGGCCCGGCGGTGGGCCGCGGCCTCCGCCTGCACCCCGCGACCGCCGTCGCCGGCATCTTCCCGGATCGCGTTGACCCGTGGTCCGGCGGACTGCAGACCCGCTACTCCGACGAGCTGGCGGACCAGCACGACGGGTACGGGGTCAAGTTCGAGACCGCGCCCGTGCACTTCGCGCTGCCCGCGTCGGGCTTCGGTTGGGAGAGCCCGCGGCAGTTCAAGCACGACGTCGCGCGCCTGGGCCACCTCAGCATCGTGGGCGTGCTGCTCCGCGACCGCGACGCCGGCCGCGTCGCGGTGAGCCGGCACGGCCCGCGCGTCCACTACGAGCTGTCGGCGTTCGACGTCGGCCACGTGCGCGCCGGGCTCCGCGGCGCCGCGCAGGTGCTCGCGGCGGCCGGCGCCACCGAGATCTTCTCCCTCCACACGCCGCCGGCCCGCGCCCGCCCGGGCGCGGCCGGGTGGCTGGACCGGTTCACCGACGACTGCGACCGGCGCGGCTACACGCGCTGCCGGATGTCGTACATCAGCTTCCACCAGATGGGCAGCGCCACGATGGGGAGCGGTCGCAGCCGGTCCGTCGCGGGCGAGAGCGGCGAGACGCACGACGTGCGCGGCCTCTACGTCGCCGACGGCGGTGCCTTCCCCACCTCGAGCGGCGTCAATCCGATGATCACCATCATGGCCATCGCAGATCACGTCGCCCACGCCATCCTCGCGGCGTCGTGACGCCCAACCCGCTGCGGCTCGAGCTGTCGCTGGTGATCTTCCAGGCCAGCGTGACGCTGGGGATCGCGGGCCTGTTCCTCGGCCTCGCGGCCACCTACCGCAAGCGGTACTACGGCATCTGGGGCGGCGCGTGGAGCGTGTACGCGCTGCGCCTCGGGATGATCGCGCTGTTCCTGTGGACGGGCGACCAGAACTGGCTCTTCTGGCACCAGGTCGCGACGGGCTGGACGACGCTGCTGCTGCTGTGGGCCGCGCTCGTGTTCGCGCGGCAGTTCCCCTGGGACCACCGCTACTACCTGTTCTTCGCGCTGCCCGTGATCTGGTCGTACGTCGCCATCTACCGGATCCAGAACTTCCTGTGGGCGGCGCTGCCCGCCGTGGTCTTCCTGAGCCTCGCGACCCTCGGCACCGGCGTGGTCTTCCTGCAGTACTGGCGGCGCGCGGCCTCCAAGGGGGCTGCCGTGCTCGCGGTCGCCTTCCTGTTGTGGGGCCTGCACCACCTCGATTACACGTTCCTGCGTGCGCGCGGCGCGTGGGTGCCCTGGGGCTACTACCTCGACCTGCTCTTCGAGCTGGCCGTCGGCGGCGGCGTGCTGCTCCTCGTACTGGAGGACCAGCACCGCGGCATCGCCGCACTCGCCACGCTGTCGGGCGACCTGCAACGCAGCCTGCGGCCGCAGGACGTGGTGAAGGCCGTGCTCGACCGCCCGCTCGCCCTGCCGCCCGTCGTGGGCTGCGCCCTGTTCCGCGAGAGCGCGCCGGGCACGCTGGCGTTCCAGGGTGGATCGGGCGCATGCCGT
This sequence comes from Gemmatimonadales bacterium, assembly GCA_035541085.1. Classification (GTDB taxonomy): domain Bacteria; phylum Gemmatimonadota; class Gemmatimonadetes; order Gemmatimonadales; family JACORV01; genus Fen-1245. The sequence continues at coordinate 6,698 of DATKNX010000119.1, forward strand.
GGATGGGGCGCGACCGCGCTCGCCGTGGCCGAGCCCGGCAACCCCGACGCGGCGCCGATCCTCGCCGCGCCCCGCGACGGCGTGCCGCGCGTGGAGCACTTCTGGCCGAAGGGCGGCGACGGAGCGGTCGCGCCGCACCCCTACGCCGCCTTCCTGCCCGTCTTCACGGGCGAGCGCGCGGCCGGCACGTTCGTGATCGTCGCCCGCGCCCGCGACCCGTTCGCGTCCCTGGACCGCGGCTTCCTGCGCGCGCTCGGCCAGCAGATCGGCGCCGCGCTCCAGCACGCGGAGCTGTACGCGGCGCTGGAGGAGCGCAGCCGCGAGCTGGCCCACGCCTCGGCGTCGCTCCTGCGCGCGGCCGAGATCGAGCGCGGCCGCATCGCCCGCGAGCTGCACGACGAGACCGGCCAGGTCCTGACGGCGATCAAGTTCGAGCTGGCCGAGATGGACCGCCTGCTGTCGGGCGCGGGCCTCACCACAGAGGCGGTGGACCGGGCACGCGACCTCGTGGGCCGCGCCCTCGAGTCCATCCGCGCCACCGCCCGTGGGCTCCGGCCCGCCGTGCTCGACGACCTCGGCTTCGTGCCGGCGTTGCGGACCCTGGCCGAGGAGTTCGCCGGACGGACCGGCGTCGCGGTGAACCTGACGGCGGCGCCGCTGCCGGCGGCGCCCGCGCCCGAAGTCGAGGTGGCCGTCTACCGCGTCTTCCAGGAGGCGCTGACCAACGTCGCTCGGCACGCCGCGGCCTCGCGCGTCAGCGCCACCCTCGACGCCGACGGCGGCGAGCTGCGGCTCGTGGTCGAGGATGACGGCCGCGGCTTCCAGCCGAAGTCCGCCGCCGGCGCGGGGCACGCGGGCCTGGCCGGCATGCGGGAGCGCGTCGTGGGCGCGGGCGGGCGCTTCCAGGTCGCGAGCGAGCCCGGCCACGGCGCGCGCCTCGAGGTGCGCCTGCCCCTGGGGACGGACGATGTCTGACAAGATCACGGTGCTGCTCGCCGACGACCACACGCTCGTGCGCGACGGCGTCCGCCGCATCCTCAGCGCCGCCGGCGACATCACCGTCGTGGCCGAGGTGGGCGACGGCGACGCGGCGCTGAAGGAAACGACCGCCCTGCGGCCCGACGTCGCGGTCCTCGACATCACGATGCCCAAGGGCGGCGGCCTCGAGGCGGCCCGGCAGATCCGGGCGCGCGCGCCGGAGGTCCGCATCCTGATCCTCTCGATGCACCTGCAGCCCGAGTACCTGATGGAGAGCGTCCGCGCCGGCGCGCACGGCTACCTCGTCAAGGACGCGGCGGCGGGCGAGCTCGTGCAGGCGGTGCGGGAGGTCTGCGCCGGCAACTCGTACTACAGCCCGGCCGTCTCCCAGCAGTTGTCCGACCTGTTGCGCCGCAAGCTGGAGGGTGAGGAGGTCCAGAACGCCCTCGAGCGGCTCTCGCCCCGCGAGCGCGAGGTACTGCGCTACATCGCCGAGGGCGCGACCAACAAGGAGACCGCGAAGGCGCTCGGCATCAGCGTCCGCACCGTGGAGACCCATCGCGACAGCCTGATGAAGAAGCTCGGCATCAAGACCATCGCCGGCCTGACGCGGCTGGCGCTCCGGTCCGGTCTCATCAGCGACGACGCCTGAGAGGATGGAGCTGCGGATGTGCTTCACTCGCCTCGCGCGGCGCGCCGGCATTTTCGGCGCGCTGCTCGCCTTCCCCGCGGCGCTGCCGGCCCAGACGGCGCCCGTCGCCGTCAACCCCGACAGCCTGCGGCGCACCCTCTTCGCCGTGTCCGACGACTCGATGGGGGGGCGCGCCACCGGCAGCCTCGGCGATGCCGAGGCCTCGGCCTGGGTCGCCGCCGCGTTCACCCGGTACGGCCTCGTGCCAGCCGGGGACGGCGGCACGTACTACCAGGACGTGCCGTTCGTCAGGATTGCGCTCGACACCACGTCGGGGCTGGACGTGGCGGGCACGCACCTCGCCGCCGGGCGCGACGTGCTGCCCTTCGTGCTCCAGATGTCCTGGAAGGTCCAGGGCGCGGCCACGCTCTACGCCGGCCCGCTGGACGACAGCACCGCCTGGCCCGGCGCGGACCAGAGCGCGGGCAAGCTCCTGCTCTTCCGGCGGCCCCCGGGCAGCAACCTGCGTGCCACGTTCCAGGCGATGGTCGTGCTGCGGCGCCGGCCGCGCTTCGCTCACGCGGCCGGCTTCGCTTTCAGCGGCCTCGACGAGCTGCCCGCGGAGGTTCTCGCCCAAGTGGCGGCGAGCCGGATCACGACCGACACCATGATGTTCTCCGTCCTCCGCGCCTCGCTGCTGGTGACGGCGCGCGCCGCGACCGCGTTGCTCGGCACGCCCTTCGCAACGGCGGCGCCCGGCACCGTCGGGCCGCCGGTCACGGGCGCGGTGAGCTTCGTCCGTGACCGCCTCGCTTACCCGGCCCGCAACGTGGTCGGGATCCTGCGCGGCGCGGACCCGGCGCTGGCTGCGACCTACGTCGCGGTGTCGGCGCACCACGACCACATCGGCCTCGAGCGTCCGCCCCTGGACCACGACTCCGTTCGCGCCTTCAACCGCGTCGTGCGGCCGATGGGGGAGGACTCGCCGCCGCGCACGGCCACGCCGGAGGAGACCGCCCGCATCGCGGGGCTGCTCGACAGCCTGCGCGCCGCCGGCCCCGACCACGCGGACTCCGTCTACAACGGGGCCGACGACGACGGGTCGGGCACCGTGGCGCTCGTCGAGCTGGCGCGCGTGCTTTCGGAGGGCCCGCGGCCGCGGCGCTCCATCCTGTTCCTCTCCCACGCGGCGGAGGAGCTGGGGTTGCTCGGCTCACACTGGTACTCGGACCATCCGACGGTGCCCCGCGACTCCATCGTGGCGGAGATCGACATGGACATGGTCGGCCGGGGCGCCGCCAGCGACCTGCCGCGCGGCGGCCCGGGATACCTGGAGGTCGTGGGCAGCCGCCGCCTCTCGACCGAATTCGGCGACCTGCTCGAGGCCGTCGCCGCGCGGGAGCCGCAGGCCTTCCACTTCAACTACGAGTACGACGCACCGGGACACCCGCTGCAGTACTACTGCCGCGCGGACCACTACAGCTACGCGCGCTACGGGATCCCCTCGGTCTCGCTCTCGACGGGCGAGCACCTCGACTACCACCAGGTGACCGACGAGGCGCAGTACGTCGACTACGCGCAGCTCGCACGCGTGACGGCCCTCGTGCGGGACGTCGCCCTCGCCGTCGCGAACCTCGACCACCCGCCCGTCGTGGACGGCCACCGGCAGGATCCGCGCGCGCCGTGCAGCCAGTGAGCGCCGCCGCGCGGAAAAACGAAGCCCCCGGGGATCACTCCCCGGGGGCTCGCCCATCACGACAGGCTGCCTTTGCTGCAGGCATCGCGATGTGAGGCACGTGGCCGGGAACGTACTGCGGTGGGAAACCCCGGCTCGCCGCGCCAGCCCCGCTCGATCCCTGACGGGATCGGGCGCACGCGCTTCGGCTGGAGCGCGCACCGCACAGTACGAACGAACGAGCACGCGGGCAATAGCGGCCGCCCGCGTCGGCGCGCCGATTCTGGAGCGCTTCTCTCGGGAATGCGACGTTCGCGGCCCGGATCGAACAGCGCCGGGAGCCTCGTTTCACGCCGGCGGCGTTCCGGTGTTATAGCTGTCGGATCATGACGCCGGCCTCGAACTCACCTCGCACCGCGCAGCACATCGCCGTCCTGCTCGCCAGGCACGGCGAGGAGCTGGCGCGCCACATCCGGCGGATGGTGCGGGACGACGACGTCGCGCAGGACATCCTGCAGGATACGATGATCCGCGCGCACGCGGCGCTCGCGCGCCTCGTGCCCGAGTCGAACGAGCGCGCGTGGCTCTACCGGATCGCGACGAACACGGCCCTCAACCACCTGCGCGCTGCGGCCCGGGAGCGGGCGGCGCTCGGGCGGCACGCCGCCGAGTCGAGCGCCGCGCCCGGGAACGGCGACGGCTGGGCCGACGCGAGCGACGAGCGCCGGGCGGCGCTCTGGGCCGGCGTGGCGCAACTGCCGGCGCGGCAGCGCATGGCGCTCACGCTCCGGATCGTGGACGAGCTGGACTACGAGGAGATCGCGCGGCGGGTCGGCGGCACGGCCGCCGGGGCCCGCGCCAACGTCTATCAGGCGACGAAGAAGCTGCGCCTGGGAGTGGGCACACCATGAAGACCGAGCAGGCCGCGGCCGAGCGTCGGGCCGTCGAGCGCATCGTGCTCGGCGCCTTCGGCGAGCTGACGGGCCGGCGGAGCGACCCGCTGCGCTTCACGATCATGGCCGACACGCCGGTCGGCGTCCTCGGCCTCGCCGCCGGCCCCCGGGGGCTGCGGCACGTCAACTACGTGCGCGGCGAGGACGAGTTCGTCGAGCGACTGCTGGCCGAGCATGGCGACGTGCCGGTGCTGCGCGACCCGATGGACGCCGTGCGGCGTGCGCTGGACCGCTACTTCGCCGGTCGGCGCCTGGACTTCGAGCTCGCGGTGGACCTGAGCGACCTGCCGCCGTTCAACCGGGCGGTCCTGGACGCGACCGCGCGCATCCCGCCGGGGCGCGTCGCCACCTACAGCGACGTGGCCTCGCGCGCGGGCTCGCCGCGGGCCCAGCGCGCGGCCGGCAACGCCCTGCACAACAACCCGGTCGCCATCGTCGTGCCCTGCCACCGGGTGCTGCGCGCCGACGGCTCGCTGGGCGGCTACGGCGGCGGCGTCACCCGGAAGGAGTGGCTGCTGGCTCACGAGGGCGCGCGCGCGGCATCGCTGTAGATTCCTCCGCAACCCGGAGGAATCCGATGCCGACGCGTGCCCTGCCGCTCGCCGCCTGCCTGGCCGCGCTCCTCAGCGCCGCCGCGCTGGGCCAAGCCCCCGACACCTGCGCGATTCCGAAGACCCGCACCGTGGACCAGGTGGACGACTACTTCGGCACCAAGGTCGCGGATCCCTATCGCTGGCTCGAGAACACGGACGCCGCCGACACGAAGGCGTGGGTCGCACAGGAGAACTGCGTGACGTTCGCGTACCTCGCGCGCATTCCGGAGCGTGCCCGCATCCTCGCGCGGCTCACGAAGCTCTGGAACTACGAGCGCTACGGCCTGCCGGCCCGCGAGGGCGGGCGGTACGTGTTCACGCGCAACGACGGGCTCCAGAACCAGTCCGTGTACTACTGGCAGCCGACGCTCGCCGCCGAGCCCAGGGTGCTGATCGACCCGAACACGCTCTCGGGCGACGGCACGGTCGCGTTGACCGCGTGGGACGTGTCCCACGACGGACGCTACTTCGGCTACGGCACGGCGTCGGCGGGCTCCGACTGGAACGTGCTGCACGTGCGCGTGGTGGCCACCGGGCGCGACCGCCCCGACTCGCTGCGCTGGGTGAAGTTCTCGGGCCTCTCGTGGACGCACGACGACGCCGGGTTCTACTACAGCCGGTTCCCGGCGCCGGTCGGCAACGCCCTGCAGTCCGTCGTCGTGAATCAGAAGCTCTACTACCACCGGCTCGGCACCCCGCAGGCCCGGGACGTGCTCGTCTACCAGCGGCCCGACCACCCGGACTGGGGCTTCAGCGGCAGCGTCACCGAGGACGGGCGCTACCTCATCGCCTACGTGTCGCTCGGCACGGACTCGCGCAACCGGATCTACTACCTCGACCTCGGCAACCCGCGCCGCCCCCGCGTCACCGGGCGCGTGGTGAGGCTCCTGGACGCGTTCGACGCCAGCTACGGCTTCGTGGGGAACCGCGGGCCCCTCTTCTACTTCACCACCAATCTCGACGCGCCGCGCGGCCGCCTGATCGCGATCGACATCCGACACCCGGCGCGCGACCAGTGGAAGGAGATCATCCCGCAGTCGGACCAGGTCCTCAACGGCGTCACGTTGGTCGGTGGCCGGTTCGTGGCGGAGTACCTAATGGACGCGCACAGCCGGCTCGCCGTCTTCGACACCGACGGCAAGCCCGTCGCCGAGGTTGCGCTGCCGGGCCTCGGCACGGTCGGCGGCGTCAGCGGCCGCGCCGACAGCCCAGAGATGTTCTACGCGTTCACGTCGTTCCTCTATCCGACCACGATCTTCCGCTACGACGTCGCGACGGGCGCCGGTTCGGTGTGGAAGGCACCGCACCTCGACTTCGATCCTGCCGGCTTCGAGACGGAGCAGGTCTTCTATCGCAGCAAGGACGGCACCCGCGTGCCGATGTTCATCACGCACCGCCGCGGCCTCGCGCGGGACAGCTCGAACCCGGTCCTCCTCACCGCTTACGGCGGATTCGACATCAGCAACCTGCCCTACTTCTCGGT
>DATKNX010000120.1:0-6118 GCA_035541085.1 Gemmatimonadales bacterium
TACCCGGGCGTCGTGAAGGCGTGGCACGCCCACGCGAAGCAGACCGACAACATGGTGTGCGTGCGCGGGATGATGAAGGTCGTGCTCTTCGACGACCGGGAGGGCTCGCCCACGCGCGGCGTGATCAACGAGTTCTTCATCGGCGACCACAGCCCGCTGCTCGTCCAGATCCCGCCGCTCGTCCTCCACGGCTTCAAGTGCATCTCGGAGCACGAGGCCCTCGTCGTCAACACCGTGACCGAGCCGTACGACCGCGCGCAGCCCGACGAGCTGCGCGTGGACGCGCACGACCCGCGCATCCCCTACGACTGGGCGCGGAAGGACGGCTGACGGTGCGGCTCGTCGTGACGGGCGGCCTCGGGTTCATCGGCAGCAACTTCGTGCGGATGGTGCTGGAGCGGCACCCCGACTGGCGCGTCACCAACCTCGACCTCGCGACCTACGCCGGCAACCCGGCCAACCTCGAGGACGTCGCGGCGCACCGCGGCTACCGGTTCGTGAAGGGCGACATCGCCGAGCCGGCGGACCTGGCGCGCGCGCTCGAGGGCGGCGCCGACGCGATCGTCAACTTCGCGGCCGAGAGCCACGTGGACCGGTCCATCCTGGCCGCGGGGCCGTTCGTGCGCACCAACGTGCTCGGCACCGTGCAGGTGCTGGAGGCGGCGCGCGCGGCGGGATCGTGCCGCGTGGTGCACGTCTCGACCGACGAGGTGTACGGCGCGCTGGGCCCGGCCGACGCGCCGTTCACCGAGGCCACGCCCCTCAACCCGACGAGCCCGTACGCCGCGAGCAAGGCGGCGGCCGATCTCCTGGCGCTGGCCTTCGCGCGCACCTACGGGCAGGACGTGGTCCTCACGCGCTGCTCGAACAACTACGGCCCGTACCAGTTCCCCGAGAAGCTGATCCCGCTGATGATCAGCAACGCGCTGGAGGGCCTGCGCCTGCCCGTGTACGGCGACGGGCGCCAGGTCCGGGACTGGATCCACGTGGCCGACCACTGCGAGGGCGTGCTGGCGGCGCTGGAGCGCGGGCGCGCCGGCGAGGTCTACAACTTCGGCGCGCGCGCCGAGCGCGCGAACCTGGACATCGTCTCGCGCATCGTGGTCCTGACGGGCGTGGCGCCGGGCCTGGTCGAGCACGTGACGGACCGGCCGGCGCACGACCGGCGCTACGCGATGGACCCGGCCAAGGCGGAGCGGGAGCTGGGATGGCGGCCGCGGCGCTCCTTCGAGGAGGGGCTCGCCGACACCGTGCGCTGGTACGTGGAGCACGAGCGCTGGTGGCGGGCCGTGAAGGACGGGTCGTACCGGGACTTCTACCGCACGTGGTACGAGGAGCGCGCGTCATGAACGTCGCCGTGGTGGGGACGGGATACGTCGGCCTGGTGATGGGGGCGGGCCTCGCGGAGATGGGCAACGCCGTCATCTGCGCGGACGTGGACCGGGGCAAGATCGAGCGCCTGCGGCGCAACGAGATTCCGATCTACGAGCCGGGGCTCGAGCCGCTCGTGGTGCGGAACCAGGCCGAGGGCCGCCTGTCGTTCACGACGGACGTCGGCGACGCCGTCGAGAAGAGCGACATCGTCTTCATCGCGGTCGGCACGCCGCCCGACGAGGACGGCTCGGCCGACCTCCGGCACGTGCTCGACGTGGCGCGCACGATCGGCAGCCACATGAACCGCTCGAAGGTCGTGGTCACGAAGAGCACCGTGCCGGTCGGCACCGCCGAGAAGGTGCGGGCGGCCATCGCCGAGCGGACGAAGGTCCCCTTCCACCTGGCCTCCAACCCGGAGTTCCTCAAGGAAGGCGCGGCCGTCCAGGACTTCATGAAGCCGGACCGCATCGTGCTCGGCGTGCGCAGCCCCGAGGCGGAGGCCGCGCTGCGGGAGCTGTACGAGCCGTTCGTGCGCTCGGGCAACCCGGTCCTCTTCATGGACATCCCGTCGGCCGAGGTCACCAAGTACGCGGCCAACGCGATGCTGGCGGCGCGCGTCGCGCTGATGAACCAGCTCGCGATGCTGTGCGAGAAGGTCGGCGCCGACATCGACCATGTGCGCCGCGGCATCGGCTCGGATCCGCGCATCGGCACGCAGTTCCTGTATGCCGGCTGCGGCTACGGCGGCTCGTGCTTCCCGAAGGACGTCAAGGCGCTGTGCGCCACGGGGCGGGAGGTGGGCGCGCGGCAGGACATCCTCGAGACCGTCGAGGCGAGCAACGAGGTCCAGAAGCGCGTGCCGGCGCTGAAGGTCGAGCGGGCGCTGGGCGGCCTCGCGGGGCGCGTGGTGGCGGTGTGGGGGCTCGCGTTCAAGGCGCAGACCGACGACATGCGGGAGGCCGCCGCGCTCGTGACGATCGAGGCGCTGCTCAAGGGCGGCGCGAGCGTCCGCGTGCACGATCCCAAGGCGATGGGCGAGGCGCGGCGCCACTTCGGCGACCGCGTCGCGTACGTCGAGCACCGCTACGACGCCCTGCAGGGCGCGGACGCGCTGGTGGTGCTCACGGAGTGGCAGGAGTACCGCGTGCTCGACTTCGAGCGGGCGCGCGCCCTGATGCGCACGCCGGTCGTGGTGGACGCCCGCAACCTGTACGAGCCGGAGCGGATGCGGCAGCACGGCTTCACCTACGACTCGATCGGACGGTCCTGATGCGCGTCCTCATCACCGGCGTCGCGGGCTTCCTCGGCTCGCACCTCGCGGACCGGTTCCTCGCCGACGGCCACGACGTGGTCGGCATGGACAACTTCGTGACGGGCAGCCCCGACAACATCGCGCACCTCACGGGGCACCAGCACTTCGCGTTCTTCGAGCACAACGTCACCAACTTCATCTACGTCGCGGGGCCGCTCGACGGGGTGCTGCACTTCGCGTCGCCGGCGAGCCCGCGCGACTACCTCGAGCTGCCCATCCAGACCCTGAAGGTGGGCTCCCTGGGGACGCACAAGGCGCTGGGCCTGGCGAAGGCCAAGGGCGCGCGCTTCCTGCTCGCCTCGACGTCGGAGGTGTACGGCGACCCGCTGGTGCACCCGCAGCCCGAGGCGTACTGGGGCAACGTCAACCCGGTGGGCCCGCGCGGCGTGTACGACGAGGCGAAGCGCTTCGCCGAGGCGATCACGATGGCGTACCACCGCTACCACGGCCTCGACACGCGCATCGTCCGCATCTTCAACACCTACGGCCCCCGGATGCGGCCGCACGACGGCCGCGTGGTGTCGAACTTCATCGTGCAGGCCCTGAAGGGCGAGCCGATCACGGTCTACGGCGAGGGCGCGCAGACGCGCTCGTTCTGCTACGTGGACGACCTGGTGGACGGCATCGTGCGCCTGTTCCTGCGGGGCGGCAACGAGCCCACGAACGTCGGCAACCCGCGCGAGTTCACCGTGCTCGAGCTGGCGAAGATCGTGATCCGCCTGACCGGCTCCCGGTCCCAGATCGTGCGCGAGCCGCTGCCCGAGGACGATCCGAAGGTGCGGCAGCCCGACATCGCGCGGGCCCGCGCCCAGCTCGGCTGGGAGGCGAAGGTGCCGCTCGAGGAGGGGCTCGCGCGGACGATCGAGTACTTCCGGGGGAAGCTGGCGTGACGCGCGTGCTGGTCACGGGCGCGGCGGGGTTCATCGGCTCGCACGTGGCCGAAGCCCTCCTCGCGCGCGGCGACCAGGTGGTCGGCCTGGACAACTTCGACCCGTTCTACCCGCGCGCGGTGAAGGAGCGGAACCTCGAGGCCCTGTGCCGCTCGCCGCGCTTCCGCCTGGTGGAGGGCGACGTGCGGGACCGCGCCGCGCTCGGCGGCCTGCTGGACGCGGACACCGTGGTGGTGCACCTGGCGGCGCTGGCCGGCGTGCGGCCCTCGCTGGAGGATCCCGCCCGCTACGCCTCCGTGAACATCGAGGGCACGGCGGTGCTGCTGGAGGCGGCGCGGCGCGCGGGCCTCACGCGCGTCGTGTTCGGCGGCTCCTCGTCGGTTTACGGCGACACGGCGCCCGTGCCGTTCGCGGAGGACTGGCCGGCGCTGCTGCCCATCTCCCCCTACGCCGCGACCAAGCGGGCGGGCGAGCTCTTGTGCGCGACGTTCGCCCAGCTCTACGGCCTGCGGGTCATGGCCCTGCGGTTCTTCACCGTGTACGGCCCGCGCCAGCGGCCCGATCTGGCCATCCACAAGTTCACGCGGCTCATCGCGCGCGGGGAGAGCGTGCCGTTCTTCGGCGACGGCTCCAGCGAGCGCGACTACACCTACATCGACGATATTGTACGGGGCGTGCTGGCCGCCGTGGACTGGACGGCGGCGGGCGGGCCGGCGCTCGAGATCGTGAATCTCGGCGAGAGCCGCACGACGAGCCTGAGCGCGCTGGTGGCGCTGATCGAGCGGGCGCTGGGCCGCCGCGCGCGGCTGGAGCCGCTGCCGGCGCAGCCGGGCGACGTGCAGCGCACCTGCGCGGACGTGCGCAAGGCCGGCCGGCTGCTCGGCTACCGGCCCACCACCCCCGTGGAGGACGGCATTCCGCGGTTCGTGCGCTGGTACGAGGAGACCCATGGACGCGACCACTAGCCATCTCGTGACCCGGGCGAAGGAGCGGTTCGACGCCGGCGACGCCTACGGCGCGATCCACCTGCTGCTCGAGGCCATGCAGTCCGGGCGCGCGTTCGCCGACGCCCACAACCTGCTGGGCCTGGCGTACTCGGCGGTGGGGCGGCGGGAGGACGCGGTGGCCGAATTCGACCACGCGCTCCGGCTCAACCCGCGCTACGTGGACGCCCACCTCAACCGCGCCGTGATCCTCAACGACCTCGGCCGCTACGACGACGCGGTGGCGGCGTTCTCCCTGGCCCAGGGGCTGGGCGCGGTGGACCACACCGGATTCCCGGCGCCCGTGGCCTCGCAGCTCGCGAACCTGCACGCGGAGCTGGGCGAGGCGTACGTCGAGGCGGGCGGGGTGGCCGAGGCCATCGAGCAGTACGCGCGCGCCGCGAAGCTCCGGCCCGAGTACGTGGACCTGCGCTACCGCCTCGCGCGGCTGCGCCTCGACGCGGGCGACCCGGCGCAGGCGCGCACCGAGCTCGAGGCGATCCTGGAGCTGCGGCCGGCGTTCTTCGACGCGCGGGCGGCGCTGGGCATGGCCTGCCACCTGATGGGCGACGCGGCCGGGGCGCGCGAGGCGTGGGAGCGCTGCCGGGTCGAGCGACCGGACGACCCCCGCATCGCCGCGTACCTGGCGCTGCTGGGCCGCCTCGCGGCCGGCCGGGCGGGGGTCGGCGGCTGATGCGGCGACGCGCGCTCGCGCGCGGGGCGGCGGCCCTCGCCGCGCTGCTCGCCGCGGCCTGCTCGTCCGGCCCGGACCACGAGCGGCTGGGCGACCGGCGCTACGCGGAGCACGCGTACGTGGACGCGCTGGCCGAGTACCGGCTGGCGCTGCAGCAGCGGCGGCCGAGCGGCGAGCTGCGCGCGAAGTTCGCGGAGGCGGCGCTCCGCTCCGGGGCGCTGGGCGACGCGGTCGAGGCGTACCGCGAACTGGCGCGGGCCGAGCCGTCGCAGCTCGACGAGGCGGCGGACGGGCTCACCCGGGCCGCGCGGCTGGCGATGGGCGCGCGGGACATGAGCGCCCTCACCGACGCGATGGTGGCGCTGCACGACGTCGCACCGCGGCGGCCGGTCGGCGCGCTCGCGGTGGCGCTCGGCGCGAGCTCCACGGCGCTGGCCAAGCGGCCCGAGGCCATGGACGTGCTGCTCGAGGCGGCGGCCGCGGCCACCAGCCGGACGACGGCCGACTCGTTCCTCGCCGCCTACGGCGACGTCAACGCGCGGCTGGGACGCTGCGACGTCGCGGCGCGCGCCTACACCGGCGTCCTGCACCGCGGCCCGCCGCCCGACCTGGCGCGGGCGGTGCAGGGCGGGCTCGCGGGCTGCGCCGTGGCCGACGGGCGCCTGTCGCTCTCGGCGGGGGCGCTCGCCGACGCGGAGGCGCAGTTCCAGCGCGCCATCGCGATCGGCCAGCCCGACAGCACGGTGCGCGCGGCCTGGCTGCTGATGGGCGACGCGCTCTGGGCGGACGCCGACACGGTGCGCGCCGTCGACGCCTACCGCCACGCGGTGGCGGGCGGCGGCGACCAGGACCCCGTGGTGCTCCG
>DATKNX010000121.1:0-6103 GCA_035541085.1 Gemmatimonadales bacterium
TGCCCTCCCAGCCCTGCCACAGCCCGTCGGTGAAGTCGAGCGTGCCCCGCGCGCCGTCGGTGAGGTCCCGCGGCCCGGTGCCCGCGTAGCGCGGACTCGGCGGCGCGACGAGCGCGTACGGCCGCCCGCGCGCCAGGTTCGGCGCGAGGGTGATGGCGCGCGGGTCGCCGATCGGCTGGCCGCGGAAGAACGCCTGGAAGCGATAGGTCCCCTCGGCGCCGAAGCGGATCGAGTCGGCGTAGAGCGGCGAAGCCGGCGCCGGCGCGCCGCCGTCGGTGGTGTAGTGCACCTCGATGCCGGCCATGCCGGTCTGGACGCGCATCGCGAGCGTGTTGCCCGTGGTGTCGTAGTCCGGCGCCATCCGGAAGACGTCGCGGTCCTCGGGTCCGAGCGAGACGCCCAGCGCGGCCAGCCGCGGTTCGGCGCCCTCCGTGAGGCGGCGGTGGAAGTCGGCGTAGTCGCGCGGCCCGCGGCTCCAGACGGCCTCGGCGAAGGCCAGCAGGCGCGGGAACGCCAGCAGGTCGAAGTTGGCGGCGGTGATGTTCTCCGACCACAGCGGCGCCTCGCCGCCGAGGATGCGGGCCGCCGCGGCGGAGTCGAGCCCCGCGGGCACGGGGTCGAAGGCGTACACCCGCGCGAGGGGCAGGCTGCCGGGCGGGTGGTCGAGGTAGGTGTAGGCGCCCGGCGCCGCTACCACGTCGTGGCCGGCGAGCGCGACGCGGGCGATGGTCACCGTGTCGCGCCACACCTCGACCACCGCGCCGGGCGGGAGCGGCGCCGACGTGATCTCGTCCCAGCCCACCATGCGCCGGCCGTGCGCCGCGAGCCACGCGCCGACGCGCCCCATGAACCAGCCCTGCAGCGCCTCCTCGTCCTTCAGGCCGTTGGCGCGCATCAGCGCCTGGCAGTCGTCGCAGCTCTGCCAGCGGCTCTTGGGCACCTCGTCGCCGCCGACGTGCACGAAGCTCGACGGAAAGAGCCGCACGACGTCGCCGAGCACGCTCTCGAGAAAGGCGAAGGTGCGCTCGCGCGGGCAGTACACGTCGCGGAACACGCCCCAGGTGGTGGCGACGGGGATGGAGTCGCCCGTGCAGCCCAGCCAGGGGTAGCTGGCGATGGCGGCCACGCTGTGGCCCGGCATCTCGATCTCGGGCATCACGGTGACGCCGCGGCGCCGCGCGTAGGCCACCACCTCGCGCACCTGGCGCGGCGTGTAGAACCCGCCGTAGCGGCTGCCGTCGCTCTCGGTGCGCCAGGCGCCCACGGCCGTGAGCCGCGGCCAGCGCGGCACCTCGAGCCGCCAGCCCTGGTCCTCGGTGAGATGCCAGTGCAGCACGTCGAGCTTGTAGCGCGCCATCACGTCCACGAACCGCTCGACGAACGCCGGCGGGAAGAAGTGCCGGCCGGCGTCGAGCAGGGCGCCGCGCCAGCCGAAGCGCGGGGCGTCCCGCACCGTGACGGCGGGCACGCTCCAGAGCGCGGCGCGCGCGCGGCGGGCAGCGGGCGGGATCCGCGCCGTGTCGTCGAAGGCGGCGGGCAGCAGCTGGCGCAGCGTCTGGACGCCCCACCACACGCCCGCGGGCGCGGGCGCGGCGATGCGGACGCCGCGCGGCGCGACGGTCAGCGTGTACGCCTCGGGGCCGGCGCCGGCGGTGCGATCGAGGGCGAGCACGATGTCGCCGCGCCGCGGCCGGCGCCGCTCGACCGCCACCCGCCGGCCCGTGCCGCGCGAGAGCTCCGCGCCGAGCAGCGCGCCGATCTCGCCGAGCCGCGCGCCCGGCGAGGCCAGGACCACCGTGAGCCGGCCGCCGAGCGCGAAGGCGCCGGACTCGGGGACGACGGAGTCGGGCCGCGGGATGACGTCGAAGGGGGCGGGCGCGGCGGGAGCCTGCGCGCGGAGCGGCGCCGCGGCCGCGCCGCCGACCACCGCGAGCGCGGCGAGAGTGATGCGCCTGAGTGGGCTCAGTGGTACTGAGCCCCGACAATCAGGTCCCAGCCCTGGAGGCGGCGCCCGGTGGCGGTGTAGACGCCGTCCGTCACGCTCCCCAGCGGCGAGCGCGTCCAGTCGGCCGCGAAGGTGAGCGACACGTTGCGCGCGACGGGCAGCTCGTACCCGGCGCCCGCGAGCCACGCGCCGAAGCTGCTGCTGCCGAGGCCCGCGGCCGCATTGGTGCCGTAGGAGGCCCAGCCGTAGCCCGCCTTCAGGAACAGCCCGCGCGAGGGCCAGGGGTACGCCCGGGCGATGGCCAGCAGCTCGTTGACGGTCGCGCCCTTGGTCGGGTCGTTGAGGTCCGACGCCGACAGCAGCCAGCCGTTCGCCTCGAGCCCGACGCGCAGCCACGGCGCGAGGACGACGCCGCCCTGCAGCGAGCCCGTGAGCGTGCCGGCGGTGCTGCGCGCGTCCTGGTCGGACCAGCGGGTGAGGCCGCCCCCGCCGAGGCCGAAGCCGATCCAGAGCCCGTGGCGCGGCTGCTGCGCGAGGGCGGGGGAGCCGGCGAGCGCCAGCGCGACGAGCGCGGCGCAGAGCGCACGACCCACGATCCCGCTCCTTTCAGCGCCCGAGCCGGCGCAGCAGCTCGGCCTCGTCCCAGACCGCGATGCCGAGCGACCTGGCCTTCTCGAGCTTGCTGCCGGGCTCCTCGCCCGCGACGACGGCGGTGGTCTTCTTCGACACGCTGCCCGTCACCGCGCCGCCCGCCTGCTCGATCAGCCGCGTGGCCTCCGCCCGCGAGAGCTTGGGCATCGTGCCCGTGAGCACGAACGTCTGGCCGTCGAACACGCCGCCGGCGGAGACCTTCGCCGGCTCGTCCATCCTGAGGCCCGCGGCGGCGAGCCGCCCGATCAGGTCGCGGTTCCGCCGCTCGCGGAAGAAGGCGGCGACGGCGGCCGCGATGGTGGGGCCGATGCCGCGCACCTCGGCGAACTGCTCCTCCGTGCCGCCCGCGAGCTGCTCCATCGTGCCGAAGCGGCGCGCCAGGAGCTCGGCGGCGCCGTCGCCCACGTGGCGGATGCCGAGGGCGAAGAGCAGCCGCGCCAGCGGCTGCGCCTTCGAGGCGGCGACGGCCTTCACGAGCTGGTCGGCGGACTTCTGCGCGAAGCCCTCGAGCTTGGTGAGCGGAGCGGCCTCGAGCCGGTAGAGGTCGGCGGCGTCCTTGATGAGCCCGGCGTCCAGGAGCTGCTTCACCTTCTCGTAGCCGAGGCCACGGATGTCCATCGCGCCGCGCGAGGCGAAGTGGAAGATGCTCTCGTGCACGCGGCCCGGGCACGAGACGTTGGGGCAGTAGGTCATCACCTCGCCGGCGGGCGCCTCGACCTCGGAGCCGCAGTCGGGGCAGCGGGTGGGCATCACGAACGCCCGCGGCGGCCGGCCCTCGCGCTCCAGCTCGCCGCGCCGCTCGCGCACCGGGCCCAGCACCTGGGGGATCACCTCGCCGGCCCGCGTCACCTCGACCCAGTCGCCGACGCGGATGTCCTTCGCGGCGATGAGGTCGGCGTTGTGCAGCGTCGCGGTCGAGACCGTGACGCCGCCGATCTCCACCGGCTCCAGCTCGGCGTACGGGTTCAGCGCGCCGGTGCGGCCCACGTTGACCTTGATGTCCCGGAGCAGCGTGACGGCCACCTCGGGCGCGAACTTGCGGGCGACGGCCCAGCGCGGCTCGCGGTCCCCGACGTTCCCCAGCTCCTCGTGCAGCGCCAGCCGGTCCACCTTGACCACGACGCCGTCGGCGCCGAAAGGCAGCGTCTCGAGCGTCCGCTCCAGCACCGCGACGGCCGCCTTGGCCTCGGCCAGGTCGGCTACGCGGCGGCGGTGCGGCTCGACGCGGAAGCCCCACGCCGCCAGGCCCTCGAGCTGCTCCGCCTGCGTCTTGAACGGGAGCCGCTCCTCGGGCGCGCTGGCGGCGAAGGCGAAGAAGCGGAGCCCCCGCTCGCGCGTCGCCTTGGAGTCCAGCTGGCGGAGGCCGCCGGCGGCGGCGTTGCGCGGGTTCGCGAAGGGCGGCTCGCCGGTCGCGGCGCGCCGCGCGTTCAGCGCGTCGAAGGCGGCGCGCGGCATGTAGGTCTCGCCGCGCACCTCGAGCAGCGCCGGCCACCCGGAGCCCTCGAGCCGCAGCGGGATGTCGGGCACCGTCCGGAGGTTCGCGGTCACCACCTCGCCCACGATGCCGTTGCCGCGCGTGGCGCCGGTCTCGAGCACGCCGTCCCGGTAGGTGAGGTTCACGGCCGCGCCGTCGATCTTCACCTCGAGCGTGTAGCCGGCCGAGACCACGTCGGGCGCGATGCGCGCGTTGCGGTCCTGCCACGCGTCGAGGTCGTCGTCGCTGAACGCGTTGGCCAGGGAGAGCATCGGCGCGAGGTGGCGGTGCTTGGCGAGGCTGGTGGCGGGCTCGTCGCCCACGCGCAGGGTGGGCGAGTCGGGCGTCCGGAGCTCGGGGTGCTCGCCCTCGAGCCCCTGCAGCTCCTGGAACAGCCGGTCGTACTCGGCGTCGGACATCTCCGGCGCGTCGAGCACGTAGTAGGCGTGGATCGCGCGGCTGAGGATCCTGCGGAGTTCAGCGGCCCGCGCGGCGGGATCCTGCATCTAGCCTTTCGCTTCTTCGGCCAGGACCGCCATCGTCACGCCCACCAGGCGCTGCAGCTCGGCGGCCGACGTGTCGGGCAGCAGCTGCTCGATCGCCGCGCGGTCGCGCACCGCGAACGCCTCGAGGAGCTTCTGGAGGAAGGCCACCAGCGCGACGCGCTGGACGTCGGCGCCGTGCGCCCCCTCGGCGTCGGCCTCCACGCCGTGGGTGCGGCGGATCAGGCTCTCGTAGCGGTGGGCGTTGCGCAGGGCCTTCGCGGTGAGGTCGGCGACCGTCTGGGTGAACTTGATGTCGCCCTCGCTCAGCGGCTCGCCGTCCTTGAACGTCCGGAGGAAGATGCAGCCGATCGCGGCGCCCCGGTACTTGATGG
This sequence comes from Gemmatimonadales bacterium, assembly GCA_035541085.1. Taxonomy (GTDB): domain Bacteria; phylum Gemmatimonadota; class Gemmatimonadetes; order Gemmatimonadales; family JACORV01; genus Fen-1245. Next base: position 4,948 of record DATKNX010000121.1, read on the forward strand.
GGACCACGGTGATGGACTTCACCTTGCGCCGCGCCAGCGCGCCCTTGACGTGCTGCAGGCCGGGGTCGGCCGTCGCGTCGGCGATGAACACCGTCTCGCCCGACTCCATCGCCCGCTGGATCTCCGGGTAGCGCTGGAGGTCCACGATCAGGTTGCGGATGCTCGGGTCCTCGTAGCTCGCCACCAGGCGCACCGTGCGGCCGCCGCGGTCGGCGAGGAAGATGCTCGAGCGGTCGAGGCCGAAGGTCTCGCCCAGGCGCCGCGCGATGGTCTGCAGGATGTCCACGAAGTGGAGCGTCCCGGAAATCTCCGACAGGATGTCGATGACGGTGATGAGGCGGTCGCGCTCGCGCTCCAGCTCCAGGATGCGCCCCGCCAGCAGCGACGCGGCGTCCGGCGACTGGCCCGCCGCGGTCGAGGGCTCGGTGGTGGTCATGGGCCCAAAGGTGGGGGAGCCCCGCGCGGGGCGTCAAGCGCGCCGCCCCCCGCGCGGCCGCGGCGACTTGACGGGCGGGCGCCCCCGCCGAGATTTCGGAACCCTTTCGCCACGCCGGAGACCGCCATGCCGCGCCGCATCGCCGCCCTGCTTGCGGTCCTGCCGTTCGCCGCGCCCGCCGCGCGCGCGCAGGACCTCGCCGCCGTCTGCCGCCGGATCATGCACCCGCCCGTCGGCGCCTGGTCGGAGTTCGGGATCCAGGGCGGCCGCGCCCAGGGCACCACGATGCGGATGTCGGTCGTGGGCCGCGAGACGCTGCACGACACGACCTTCCTGTGGCTCGAGGTCGCGGCGCGCGGCATGCCGATGGGCCTCGGCGGCCCGGCGGCCGACACGCTCGTCGTGATCAACAAGGTCCTGGTGCCGGGCTTCGGGCCCGGGATGGCCGAGCCGCGCGAGCACGTGCTGAAGTTCGGCAGCCTGCCGGCGATGACGATGGAGACCGGCCGCCGGGGGCCCGGCGCCGCGAGCGGGCCGACGATGCAGGACTGCGGCAACGGCAAGGTCGTGGGCTGGGAGAGCGTGACGGTGCCGGCGGGCACGTTCCGGGCGCTGCACGTGCAGGACGCGGAGGGGAGCGGCGACTCCTGGGTGGTGCCCGACCTGCCCTTCGGCGTCGTGAAGGCGGCGGCCGCCGACTCCGGCTACATGGTCCTCACG
>DATKNX010000122.1:0-8958 GCA_035541085.1 Gemmatimonadales bacterium
CCGCTCCTCGGCCCTCGCCTCGGCCTGCGGGTAGACGTCGTCCTCCCGCTCGCCGCGCACCATGTTGATGGCGGAATCCACGAGGTCGCGCACCATCGACTCCACGTCGCGCCCCACGTACCCCACCTCGGTGAACTTCGACGCCTCGACCTTCACGAACGGCGCCCCGGCCAGGCGCGCGAGCCGCCGGGCGATCTCGGTCTTTCCGACGCCCGTCGGGCCGATCATGATGATGTTGTTCGGGAGGATCTCCTCCCGGATGTCGTCGGGCGCCTGGGAGCGCCGCCACCGGTTCCTGATGGCGATGGCCACGGCCTTCTTGGCGGCGGCCTGCCCCACGATGTAGCGATCGAGCTCCGCCACGATCTGGCGCGGCGGCAGCTCCTCGAGCCAGGGCAGCGGCTCCTCCGCCGGCGGGGCTGCGGTGTCGGGCTTGGTCTCGGGCTCGGCCATCATCCCTCGTGGCGCGTCCGCGCCGTCATGGCTCCACGGTCCGGGGCGCGCACGCCACGTCGCCGTGGATCTTGAACAGGTACTCGCCTCCCGGCGTGCTCCAGATCTGCTCCAGGACCCCGGGACACTGCCGCATCAGGCTGCCGGCCGCGTAGCGCCCCTCGGCCCCGCGCCTCTCGACAATAAGGTAGTCGGGGTGGAACGCGCGAACGATCGCCCACAGGTCGTCGCCCAGTCCCCAGGCGGTGGCCCAGTAGCCGCGCTCGTACCAGCGGTAGGTGCGCTCGCGGAAATTCGGCGCGGTGAGATGGCCGAGCTGCAGGTAGGCCAGGGGCGGATCGCTGACGGACAGCACGGCACCGGCCGGGAGGCGCGGCCGCAGCGAATCGGCCAGCGCGAGGGTGCTCCGGCTGCGCTCGCGGTGCCGCTCGACGCCGCGGCCCTGGGCGAACGCCACCACCGCCAGCACCGCTACGGCGGCAGCCACCGCCCAGCGGACGCGCGCCCACGGCAGCCCGGCGAGCGCCGCGACGAGGAGCAGCGGCCACACGCTTCCGAGGAAGCGGTCCTCCTGCGGGAACGGCCACCACAGCACCGTGAGCACGTACAGCACCATCCCGATCCAGAAGACCGGGTGGCCGCGGCCCGCGCGCACGACGAGCCAGGTGACGAGGATGCCGAGCGCCAGCTCGACGAGGCGCGGCGCCCACGGCCAGCCGAGCACCGCCTGGCCGAGCGCCTGGACTACCATGGGCCCGTTGACCCACGGCACCGTGACGAGAACGGTGAGCGGATCGGCGAAGAGGCCCTGCGTGAACTGGTCGGCGTACGTGCCGTAGCCGGAGACGCGCAGGATCGGGGGGATCGTGTGCACGTTCAGGGCGACGTGCACGAGCCAGGGCGCCAGCATCGCCAGGCCGATCAACGCCGGCGCCACCGCCCGCCGCCACCCCTGTTTCCACGCGGCCACCGCGACGACGGCCACGAGGAACGGCGCGGCCACGGTGCGCACGTAGGCTGCGGCCGCCAGCGTGGCGGCGGCACCGCGCGTCCGTCCCTTCTCCGCCAGCACGAGCCCCAGGGCCAGCAGGGTGAGGCAGAACGGCTCCGACATCGGGATGGTCCACCACGTCAGCTCGGCGGGCGCGACGACGCCGGCGACCGCGGCGACGGCGCTCAGGGCCGCCGGCAGGCCGAACACCTGCATCCCGGCCAGTGCGACCGCCGCGGCCAGGGGCCCCACCAGGGCGAGGTTCACCCAGCGCAGCCGGTCGAGGTTCGCCGTGTCGGCCAGGCCCGGCTTCCAGGCGAGCGCCAGCACGGCCGGCCAGCCCGGCGGGAACTTCAGCTCCGGCGGGTGGCCGGGGTACTCGAGGCTGCGGTAGGTGTGCTGCTCGCGGATCGCCTTGGCGAGCACCGCGTACTGCGCATCGTCCTGGAAGGTGCCGACGGAGAAGTCGCGCGGCGCGAGCGCCGCCGCAGCCCAGCCGCCGACGGCGGCCAGGGCCACGGCCAGCGCCGCCCTATTCCAGCTCGACAACCGTGATGTTCCGGTTGGTGTAGATGCAGATGTCCGCGGCGATCTCGAGGCTCCGCTCCACGATCTCGCGCGAGCCCAGTTTCGCGTGGGCCAGGAGCGCGCGCGCGGCCGCCAGGGCGTAGCTCCCCCCGGAGCCGATGGCGAGGATGCCGTCGTCCGGCTCGATGACGTCGCCGTTCCCGGTGATCAGCAGGCCGCGCTCCTTGTCGGCCACGGCGAGCTGCGCCTCGAGGCGGCGCAGCACCCGGTCGCTGCGCCAGTCCTTGGCCAGCTCGACCGCCGCGCGCGCGAGGTTGCCGGGGTAGCGCTCCATCTTCTCCTCGAACTTCTCGAACAGCGTGAGCGCGTCGGCGGCGCCGCCGGCGAAGCCCGCCACCGCCTTGCCGCCCTTGAGGAGCCGCACCTTCTGGGCGTGCGACTTCATCACCGTGTCGCCGACGGTCACCTGCCCGTCGCCGCCCATCGCGAGGTGGCCGTCCTTGCGGACGCAGAGGATCGTGGTCGCGCGCATGGTTTCCATCTAGGCTCTCGGGTGTGCCTGGTGGTAGACGTGCTTCAGCCGCTCGACGCTGGTGTGCGTGTAGATCTGCGTCGTCGAGAGCGAGGCGTGGCCCAGCAGCTCCTGCACGGCCCTGAGGTCCGCGCCGGCGTCGAGCAGGTGGGTCGCGAAGGAATGCCGCAGCGAGTGGGTGGTCACCTTCTGCCCCTCGCTCACGACGTCGAGCAGCCCGCGGACGACGAGCTGCACCGCGCGCGGCGTGAGGCGGCGGCCGCGCCCGCTCACGAACACGGCGCGGCGCTCGGCGCTCCCGGCGGCCCGCAGGGTCTCATCGCGGCGCGGGTAGTAGTTGCGCAGCGCGGTCACGGCGGGCCGGCCCACCGGGAGCAGCCGCTCCTTCTTGCCCTTGCCGCGCACCCGCACCTGGTCGGAGATCAGGTCGAGGTCCTCCAGGTCGAGGCCCACCAGCTCGGACAGCCGCATGCCCGTGGAGTAGAACAGCTCCAGAATGGCGCGGTCCCTCGTGGAACGGAAGGTGTTCTCGCCCGCGCGCGCCTCCACCAGGCCGAACAGCCGCTCGATCGCCTTGCGGTCGAGGTAGCCGGGCAGGCGCTTCTCCAGCTTGGGCGTGCTCGCCGCCTTGGCCGGGTTCACGTCCACGTCGTGGTGCAGGTTGAGGAACCGGTAGAACGCCCGCACCGCCGAGAGCGAGCGCGCCATGCTGCGCTTGGACCAGCCGCGGCGGGCTGCGTCGGCGAGGAACGCGCGCACGGCGAGCCGGTCCACGCCGGCCCAGGTCCAGGCGCCGCCGCCGTAGTGGCCGTCGAGGAACGTCTCGAACGCGGCGACGTCGCGCCCGTACGCCTTGACGGTGTTCGGCGAGTCGTTGCGCTCCGACTCGAGGTAGCGCAGGAAGTCCGCCGCCTCAGGCCGCATCGATCGCTCCGGCGAAGGCCCGCATCGCGGCGAGGGCGCGCTCGACCAGGGCGGCCTTGCGCGCGTTCCGGTCCCGCGGGGCGTCCGCGAGCGGCAGCAGCAGCCCGAAGTTGGCGTTCATCGGCTGGAAGGCCGCGGGCGGCGCCTCGCGCAAGTAGACGAGCAGCGCGCCGAGCATCGTCTCGGGCGGGGGCAGCACCGGCTCGCGCCCCCCGAGCACCCGCGCGAGGTTGAGGCCGGCCAGCAGCCCCGTGGCGAGCGACTCGGTGTACCCCTCGATGCCGGTCAGCTGGCCGGCGAACAGCACGTCCGGCGCGTCCTTGAGCGCGAGGTGCGGCGACAGGCACGCCGGGGTGTTGAGGTAGCTGTTGCGGTGGATCGAGCCGTGGCGCAGGAACTCCGCGCGCTCGAGGCCGGGGATCATCCGGAACACCCGCTGCTGCTCGCCGGTCCGGAGCCGCGTCTGGAAGCCGACCAGGTTCCACATCTGGCCGGAGCGGTCCTCGCGCCGCAGCTGCACGACGGCGTGCGGCGCCCGCCGCGTCGCCGGATCCACCAGCCCCACCGGCTTCATCGGCCCGAAGCGCAGCGTGTCGGGTCCGCGCGCGGCCATCTCCTCGACGGGCAGGCAGCCCTCGAAGTACGGCACGCCGTCGAACTCGTGTGCCTGGTACCGGTCGGCGGCGGTCAGCGCCGCGACGAACGCGCCGTACTCGGCGGCGTCGAGCGGCGCGTTCAGGTAGGCGTCGTCCCCGCCCTTGCCGTAGCGCGACGCGGCGAACAGGCGCCCGCGATCGAGCGACTCGGCGGACACGATCGGGGCGATCGCGTCGTAGAACGCCAGCGCCCCGGCGCCGAGCCGCCGCTCGATGGCCCGGGCCAGCCGGTCGGAGGTGAGCGGCCCCGTCGCGACGACGCCCGGCCGGGGGAGGTCGTCCGCCTCCTCGCGCCGCAGCGTCACGTTGGGATGCCCGCTCACCAGCTCGGTCGCGCGCCGGGCGAACGCCGTCCGGTCCACGGCGAGCGCCGCGCCACCGGGCACGCGGGCCTCGTCGGCGCAGCGCAGCAGCAGGCTCCCCAGGAGGCGCAGCTCGGCCTTCAGCAGGCCGTGCGCGTTGGTCGTCTCGACGCTCTTGAAGGAATTGCTGCAGACCAGCTCGGCCAGGAGGTCCGTCTGGTGCGCCGGCGTGCGCACCGCGGGCCGCATCTCCGTCAGCGTGACGCGGACCCCGCGCTCGGCCAGGGCCCACGCCGCCTCGCAGCCCGCGAGGCCGCCGCCGACGACCGCCGCCCTCAGGAGGGAACCGGCGCCGCGGCCTCCGCCGTCGGCGTCTCTTCCTCGGCGAACTCCGTCCCGCACTTCAGGCACTTCCGGAACGCCCCCTTCGCCTTGCTCTGCTTGCTCTCCGCCCCGACGTTCCCGCACGAGGGACACACGGCCGGCACCGGGCGGTTCCACACGGTGAAGTCACATTCCGGGTAGCGGGAGCATCCGAAGAAGCTGCGCCCGCGCTTGCTGCGCCGCTCGGCGAGGTCGCCGACGCCGCACTTGGGGCACTTCACGCCGAGCGGCACCGGCTCGGTGTGCTTGCACTTGGGATAGCGCGTGCACGCGACGAACTCGCCGTAGCGGCCCGTCTTGATCACCATCGGGGCGCCGCACTCGGGGCACGGCTTGTCGAACGGCCGGTCGGGGGCGCGCGGCTTCCGCAGCGACTTGGTGTACTTGCACTCCGGATCGTTCTGCTTGGTGCACGCGATGTACGGCCCGAACCGGCCGGCCTTGGCCACCAGCGGGCTGCCGCACTGCGGGCAGCGCTGCTTCGCGAGGCCCTCGAGGTCGTGCGCCTCCGACATCATGTCCTCGGGGCGCGCCGAGTCCAGCGCCTTGGCGAACGGCTTCCAGAAGTCGTTCAGCACTTCCACCCGCGTCAGCTCGCCTTCCTCGATCCGGTCGAGCTCGCTCTCCATCTCGCTCGTGAACTCGACGTTGAAGATGTCGGGGAAGCGCGGGATCAGCATCTTCTCGACCGTGACGCCCAGCTCGGTGGGATGGAAGCGCTTCTCCACCAGGCTCACGTAGTGCCGCGCCACCAGGGTGCTGCTGATGGCGGAGTAGGTCGAGGGCCGGCCGATGCCGAGCCGCTCGAGCTCCTTGACGAGCGACGCCTCGCTGTAGCGCGGCGGCGGCTCGGTGAAGTGCTGCTCCGGCACGACGCCGAGCAGCGTGACCCGGTCGCCCACCGCGAGCGCGGGGAGCGGCGGCAGGTCGTCGAGCGTGCGCCCCTCGCCGGCCTCGCGGGCCTCCTGGTACAGGCGGTGGTAGCCGTCGAACAGGATCACGGAGCCCGTCGCGCGGAACAGGTAGCGGCCGAGGTCGAAGTCCACCGTGGTGGTGTCGTACACGATGGGCGACATCTGCGAGGCGACGAACCGCTGCCACACGAGCTGGTAGAGCTTGAGCTGGTCCGCCGAGAGGTCCTTCCGCACGCTCTGCGGCGTGCGCTCGACTTCGGTGGGCCGCACCGCCTCGTGGGCGTCCTGCGCCTGCGGATTCTGCGAGGCGCCGTACAGCACGGGCTTCTCGGGGAGGTACGTGTCGCCGAACAGGCGGCGGACGTAGGCGCGGGCGGCGTCCACGGCGCTGCTCGCGACGCGGGTCGAGTCGGTCCGCATGTAGGTGATGAGGCCGACCGCCCCCTCGCCGGCGAGCTCGACGCCCTCGTAGAGGTCCTGCGCCACGCGCATCGTGCGCTTGCTGGAGAAGCCGAGGCGCTTCGCCGCCTCCTGCTGGAGCGTGCTGGTCGTGAACGGCGCCGGCGGCCGCTTGCGCCGCTCCTTGCGCTTCACGTCGGTGACGACGAACGCCGCGTCCCGCACCGCGGCGACCACCTCGGCCGCGGCCGCCTCGTTCCCCAGCTCCGGCTTCTTGCCGTCGACCTTGTGCAGGTCCGCGTCGAACGCCTGCCCCGCGTGCTCGCAGTGCGCCGTGATGCTCCAGTACTCCTGCGGCACGAACTTGGCGATCTCGCCCTCGCGCTCGACGATCAGCCGCAGCGCGACGGTCTGCACGCGCCCGGCCGACAGGCCGGTCTTGAGCGCCTTCCAGAGCAGCGGGCTGACCTTGAAGCCGACGAGGCGGTCCAGGATGCGGCGCGCCAGCTGCGCCTCCACCTTCTTGTCGTCGATCTTGGTGGTGTTCGTGATGGCGCGCTGGATGGCGTCCTTGGTGATCTCGTGGAACAGGACGCGCCGCACGCGGTCGGCGCCGAGCTGCTGCCGGACGTGCCACGCGATCGCCTCGCCCTCGCGGTCCGGATCGGTCGCGATGAGGATGCGGCCGACTTCCTTCGCCGCCTTCTTCAGCTCCTGGATCGCCTTCTGCTTGCCCTTGACCGTGACGAACTTGGGCTTGAAGCCGTCCTCGATGTCCACGCCCAGCTCGCGCTCGGGCAAATCCCGGATGTGGCCCACGGTGGCCTTCACCGTGTAGCCCTTGCCGAGATACTTGCCGATCGTCTTCGCCTTCGCGGGCGATTCGACGACCACGAGCGCGCTGTTGTCCGCCATCGTCCTCACGTTCACCGGTTCAGGTCACCTGTCCGTCACTCATCCGTACCAGCCCGCCGCGCGGCGGGTTCCGCCGCGGCGCCGTTCCACCGCCGCGGCACGGCGCCGGCGTCGCGGTGCGAGCCCGACGGGGCGCGGAGTCTACCAGCCGGCGCGGTCGCGGGCAAGCAAGGCGACCGCGGCCGCCACCTGCTCCGCGCTGCGCCCGTCGGTGCGGACGCGGCACTCCGCCGCGCGGTAGAACGGCTCGCGCGCCTGCAGCAGCGCCGCGATCTTCACCTCGGCCGGCCCGCCCTCGAGCAGCGGCCGCCCCGCCGCGCCCCCCAGCCGCGCCGCCGCCGCGGCCGGGGTGGTCTCAAGGTAAACCACGAGTCCAGACCCCGTCGCCAGGGCGCGGGTAACGTCGCCCGCGAAGAAGCCGCCGCCGGGGGCGACGACCGCGGCAGGTCCGGCCAGCGCGCCGCGGCCCAGCTCCGCCTCGAGCGCGCGGAACGCGGCCTCGCCGTCTTCCGCAAAGACCCGCGCAACCGGCTTGCCCGCGCGCGCCTCGACCGCCTCGTCGAGATCCACGAACGGCGCGCCGAGCGCCGCGGCCACCAGGCGCCCCACCGTCGTCTTCCCCGATCCCGGCAGCCCGACGAGGACGACGTGCCGCCTAGTCAACCGCGGCCCAGCCGTCGCGGCGGCGCCGGAGCCGGTCCAGGTACGCGTCGTAGTTGCGGCGCATCTCGCCGAGCGAGTCGCCGCCGAACTTCTCCGCGTACGCGTCCGCCAGCGTGAGCGCGACGGCCGCCTCGGCGATCACGCCGAGCGCTGGCACGGCCGTGACGTCGGACCGCTCGCTCTGGGCCGCCGCGCTCCGCCCGGACTCGAGGTCCACCGACCGGAGCGGCGCCATCAGCGTCGAGAGCGGCTTCATCGCGACGTGCGCGACGACGGGCTCGCCGGTCGTGATGCCGCCCTCGACGCCGCCGGCGCGATTCGTCCGCCGGCCGAAGCCGCCGGTGCGCGCGCCCGCCTCGCCCTCGAGCCGCGCGAGCTCGTCGTGCGCCGCCGAGCCGGGCCCGCCGGCGACGGCGAAGCCGGCCCCGAGCTCCACGCCCTTCACGGCGGGGATGGACATCAGCGCCGCCGCCAGCCGGCCGTCGAGGCGCCGGTCCCACGACACGTGGCTTCCGACGCCGACGACCACCTGGCGCGCCACGACCTCCACGAGGCCGCCGAGCGTGTCGCCGGCCTCCTTCGCGGCGTCGATCCGGGCGATCATGGCCCGCTCCGCCTCGGCGTCGAGGCACCGCACGGCCGAGCGGTCGGCCGCCGCGTTCAGGGGGACCGGCAGCGGCTCGGGGGCGCGCGCCACGACACCGCCCAGGGCGAGCACGTGGCTGCCGATCTCGACGCCGAACTCGGCCAGGAGGCGGCGGCACACGGCACCCGCGGCCACGCGCGCGGCCGTCTCGCGGGCGGAGGCGCGCTCGAGGACGTCGCGCGCGTCGCTGCGGTCGTACTTCAGGGTGCCGGCCAGGTCCGCGTGGCCGGGCCGGGGGCGGGTCAGGCGGCGGCGCTGCGGCTCGCTCGACGGCTCGGCCGCCATCACGTCGCGCCAGTGCTCGAAGTCGAGGTTCTCGATCAGCAGGGCGATCGGCGAGCCGAGCGTCTCGCCGCCGCGCACGCCGGAGAGTATCTGCGCGCGGTCGGCCTCGATCTTCATCCGCGCGCCGCGACCGTAGCCGGCCATCCGGCGCGCCAGATCGGCGTCCAGGTCCGCGGCGACGAGCGGCAGGCCGGCCGGGACGCCCTCGACGACGGCCACCAGGCCGCGCCCGTGCGACTCGCCGGCCGTGACGAAGCGGATCATCGCGCCGTCCGCGCCTCCCCAGAGAACGCGAGCCCGACCGCGCGGCCGGGCTCTGGCGTTCCTGCCATCGTCGTCAACGGGCGCCGCGCTATGGGCGAGCCC
>DATKNX010000123.1:0-11474 GCA_035541085.1 Gemmatimonadales bacterium
CAATTTAATCAGTTCGATCCGTACTTCCAGGCGACGATGCCCTTCCCCGTCGCGTCCACCGTGAAGTCGTAGGCCTGGCCCGCGTTGCCGTTCGGGTTCAGGTCCGGGATCTCCACCGTCTTCGACGCCACCTCCTGGCACGCGCCGTTGACGAAGTGCACCACCAGGTTGAAGCCCTTCAGCGGCTGGCTCCCCTGGTTCGTCACCATCCCGTGAAGCGAAGCGGTCGTGTCGGTCGCGTCGAAGCGCACCACCGAGAACTCCCACGGCAGCGCCTCGGCCCGCTGCAGGACGTGCAGCGTCGAGTCCTTGTTGCCGGCGTCCTGCCAGGCCCGCGCCAGCAGCTGCAGGCTCGAGCGGTGCATCGAGTCCACCTGCATCAGGTGCTGCGCCGCCGCGAGGAGGCGCGCGGTGTCCTTGGCGGCCATGTACGTGTTCGCCAGGTTGAACAGCCCGTCCCGCGAGCACTGGTTCGTCCGGAGGCCGCGCTCGATGAACTGCCCCGCGAGCGCGTAGTTGCCCGCGCGGAACAGCGCCACGCCGGCCGTGAACAGGTCCTCGGACTGGGCCGAATCGGAGTGCGCGAGCATCGAATCGTACACGCTCTTGGCCAGGTCGGCCTGGTGCATCTCCGTGTACACGCCCGCGAGGCTCGCCTGCGCCGCCATGTCCCGCGGCCGCATCTGCAGCAGCTCCCGGTAGGTGTTCTCGGCTTCGGTCAGCCGCTCGGCCTTCACGACGCTGTCGGCCACGCCGCGCCGCTGCGCCGCCGCGTGGGTGCCCGCCGAATCCTCCGCGCTCTGCTCGTCGAGGCGGGCGGCATCGAACAGGGCGGTTGCGCGCGCCTCGTCGAACCGGTGCTCGGTCGTCGAGTGCGCCGCCAGCTTGAAGTACGCCGCCGCGCTGTCCAGCATCTGCTTGCCGTAGAAGATCTGCGCCATGTTCAGGAAGGAGTACGGCTCGGTGCGGAAGATCCGGTTGGACTGCCGGAACAGCACCAGCGCCGAGTCCCCGGCGCCCGCGTTCATCAGCTCGACGCCCGCGTTCTGCAGGGGCACCCACAGGTTGCGGCGCTCGCGCTGGATGCTCTTCATGCAGTCGGCGTCGGCCTTCGGCTCGATCTTCGTGAACGCGGAGTCGGCGCCGGCGGCGTCGTTGTTGATGGTGTAGACGTCCGCGTACAGGTACCACAGGGCCGTCTGGTCGATGCCGCTGGCGTGGGACGACTGATCCAGGAGCGAGAGAGCCTGGCCAACCTGGTTCTTCCGCACGTCGGCGTACGTGGTGCTCCGCGCCACGTCGAGGTGCTGCTTGGCGCCGTTCAGGCGGAAGTTCCCGCGGTAGTCGATGTGCTGGCACCCCGGCGCGAATTCGGTGAGCTGGCCGACCTGTGCGGTCGCGACCCCACAGGTAAACGCCAACGCCACCAAGGAGCCGAGAAGGGTCAAACTGCGCGATGCCATTCCTGATTCCTCCGTCGAGGTGAAACAACCCAAGTCAATAAACATCCACGAGTTAGCGCTTTCCGTCAACGTCCTTTCCGAGGCTCCTGCCGTACAGCACGCCGGCGCCCGTGTTGAAGACGACGAGCACCTCGGACGGCCCGACGGCGCCGCCGGCGAGGAGCCGCCGGGCCGCCGCGACGGCCGCCCCGCCCTCCGGGCAGGCGTCCACGCCCTCCAGCGTGGCCAGGAGCCGTGCGCCCTCCACCAGCTCGGCGTCGGGCACCGCCACGGCCCCACCCCGGCTCTCGCGCAGGGCCCTCAGCATTAGACGGCCGCCGAGCGGCCCTGGTACGCGCAGGCCGCTGGCGACGGTCTCCGGGTCCGGCCAGGGCTCGGTGTGGTCGCTGCCGGCCTCCCAGGCCCGCACGACGGGTGCGCAGCCCGTGGACTGCACGGCGAACAGCCGCGGCATCGGCCCCGCCACCCAGCCGGCGTCGATCAGCTCCAGGAACGCCTTCCACATGCCGATCAGGCCCGTGCCGCCGCCCGCCGGGTACACGATGGCTCCCGGCAGACGCCAGCCCGATTGTTCTGCAATCTCCAGGCCGAGGGTCTTCTTTCCCTCGATCCGATAGGGTTCCCGCAGCGTGGACAGGTCCATCGCCCCGCGCTCCGCCGCGTAGGAGCGCGCCAGGGCACCACAGTCGCCGATGTGCCCGTCCACGAGATCGAGGTCGGCGCCGTAGGCCGCGATCTGGCCCAGCAGCGGGGCCGGCGTCGAGCGCGGGGCGTAGACCCGAACCCGGGCCCCGGCCCGGGCGCCGTAGGCGGCCGCGGCAACACCCGCGTTGCCGGCCGTGGGGAGGACGAACTCCCGGGCTCCGCCCAGGACCGCGCGCGTCACGGCCGCCGAGAGCCCGCGGGCCTTGAAGGAGCCGGTGGGGTTCGGGGCTTCGTCCTTGACCAGGAGCCGCGCGCTGCCGATGGCCGCGCCGAGCCGCTCGGCCTCGAGCAGGGGCGTGCCGCCCTCGCCCAGCGTGACGGGCGGCTCGCCATCGCCCAGCGGGAGCAGGGCGCGGTAGCGCCACATCCCTTCTCCGACCGGCCGGCGCTCGAGCGCGGCGCGCGCTTCCCGCGCGTAAGGGCGAGGATACCGCACCAGCCAGGGCGAGCCGCAGGCGTCGCACACCGTGGGCAGGCCCGCCGCCTCTCGCGCGAGGCCGCACCCCGAGCACTCCAGCGTCCAGTTCATGGCCTCAGGTCCTGCCGGCGAAGTGGGCGAGGAGGCGCTCGGCCAGGCCCCGCGAGATGCCGGGCACCGCCGCCAGCTCCTCGAGGCTGGCCGACTGCACGCCGGCGAGGGAGCCGAAGCGCTCGAGCAGCGCGCGGCGCCGCCCGGGTCCGATGCCCGGAACGCTCAGCAGCTCGGAGGTGAGCGTGCGGGCCGCCCGGCGCTTGCGGTTGAACGTGACGGCCACGCGGTGCGCCTCGTCCCTCGCGCGCTGCAGCAGCTTGAGCGAGGGGCTGCGCCGGGAGAGCCGGAGCGGCTCGGAGCGGGCCGGGAGATAGACCTCCTCGTCGCGCTTGGCGAGCGAGGCGAGGGCGAGCGCGCCCTCCGGCACGGCCGCGTCGGCCACGGCGGCGAGCGCGGCGTTCAGCTGGCCCCGGCCGCCGTCCACGAGCAGCAGCTCCGGGAGCGGCCGGCTCTCGGCGAGCCGCCGCTTCAACAGCCGCCCGACGACCTCGCGCATCGAGGCGAAGTCGTCCTGCCCCTCGACCAGCTTGATCTTGTACGTGCGGTACTCGCTGCGCTTGGGCCGGCCGTTCTCGAACCACACGACCGAGCCGACGGTGTCCCGGCCCTGCGCGGTGCTGATGTCCACGCAGGCCATGCGCCGCGGCACCGCCGACATGCCGAGGTCCCGCCCGAGCGCGTAGACCGGGTCCTCGGCGCGCTCGGCACCCTCGAAGGTCTCGAGCCGCAGCGTCTCGAGCAGGTGCCGGGCGTTCTGGTCGGCGAGGTCCACGAGGCGCCGCGCCGAGCCGCGCTGGGGCACCGCCCAGCGCGCGTCGCCGAAGGCCTCGGCCAACGCCGCCTCGTCGGCCGGCGGGCACGGCAGGAACGTCACCGGCGCGGTGCGCTCGCGCGGCAGGTAGTAGCGCACGAGGAAGGCGGTCAGGATCTCGCTCTCCGGGACGTCCTCGACACCCACGAGGAACGTGTGCTCGCTCCCCAGGACCTTGCCGTCGCGCACGCGGAGCACCACGGCGCACGCGTCGTCCTCGTCGCGCGCCAGCCCGACCGCGTCGCACGTGCCGCCGCCCACCCGCTCGACGGTGGGCGGCTCCTCGATCTGGTCCAGCCGCTTCAACGCGTCCCGCAGCTCCGCCGCCAGCTCGAAGTCGGTCGAAGCGGAGGCAGCCTGCATGCGCTCGCGCAGGTGGCGGCGCACCTCGAGCGTCTTGCCCTCCAGGAAGAGCAGCACGTCCTGGATCATCCGGCCGTAGGCCTCTTTGGCTTCCCAGCCCACGCACGGCGCGAGGCACTTGCGGATGTGGTAGTCGAGGCACGGCCGGTCCGGGTGGTCGTCGGGCAGCGCGTAGCTGCACGAGCGCACGGTGAAGATGCGGCGGATGAGCCGCAGCGTCCGCCGGAGCGCGCCGACGTCGGTGTACGGGCCGAAGTAGCGCGCCCCGTCGTCCGACTGGGTGCGCGTGACGAGCACGCGCGGGAACGGCTCCTGCACCGTCACGGCGAGCCACGGGTACCGCTTGTCGTCCCGCAGGTCCACGTTGAACCGCGGGTGGTACTCCTTGATGAGGTTGTTCTCGAGCAGCAGCGCCTGCGAGGGGCTCTGCGTGACGATGGTGTCGAGGTCGGCGATGCGGCGCTCGAGGAGCTGGAAGCGCGGGACGGCGCCGGCCTCGTCGCCGAAGTACCAGCGCACGCGGCTCCGGAGGCTGTTCGCCTTGCCCACGTAGAGCACCTCGCCCGCCGCGTCCTTCCACAGGTACACGCCGGGCGAATCGGGCAGCGCGTCCAGCTTGCGCTGCAGGGCCTCGTCAGGCACCCGGCCTCCAGGCGAGCACGGCGCGCGCGGCCGGGATCTTGAGCGCGAGCGTCAAGAGGCCGTAGAGCAGCGCGTAGGGCAAGAGCACGGCGACGCCCGTGCTCACGGGCCCCAGGTGCACGGCGCGCCACAGGGCGAACGCGACGAGACCGGCGCCCGCGGCGGAGCCCCACAGCTTGGCCAGGTACCACGGCGCGAAGTGCGTGGCGCCGATGCGGCGCGCGAGGCCGCGCCTGAGGAGCGCGAACTCCACCCACGCGGAGAAACCCGCGCTGGCGGTGAGCCCCACCGCGCCCCACTTGAGCTCGAGGCCCAGCAGCGGCGGCAGCGGCACGGAGCAGAGGAAGCCCAGCACCGTCGTGAGCACCACGCGCACGATCGCGTACCGGAGCGGCGTGCGCGTGTCGCCGAGGGCGTAGAACGTCGAGGCCGAAAGCCGGCTCAGCGTGGACGCCAGCAGGCCCACCGCCGAGCCCGCCAGGATCGCCCAGACGTAGCGGCTGTCCACGGCCCGGAAGCGGCCGGTCTGGAACAGCGCGCCCACGAGCACCTGCCCCAGCGCGAGGAAGGCCATCGCGCACGGCACGACGAAGTAGGCGATCCGGTGCAAGCCGTCTTCGACCTGCGCGCGGAGTGCGGCGTGGCGCTCCGTCTCGTTGCCCTGCGTCGCCGACATCACCGGCAGCGCGGCCGCGGAGACGGACATCCCGAACAGGCTCACCGGCAGCGTATAGAGGAGCTGGGCGTTGGCCAGCGCACCCACCGGGTCGTCGCCCAGCAGGCTCGAGATGACCGTGTCCACGAAGGCGCTGAGCTGGTTGACGCCGCGCCCGACGAGCGCCGGCCAGAAGTTGCGCACCACCGTGCGCACCTCGGGGTCGGCGGTGCTCGCCGACAGGCGGAGCCCGCGCGCCAGGGTGAGCACCATCGGCAGCTGCACCAGGACCTGCAGCAGGCTGCCCGCCACCGCGCCCCACGCGATGAGGACGGCCAGCTGGCCCGAGGCGGCCCGGCGCCATCCGCCCAGGAGCGCGGCGGCGATGATGGCGGCGTTCCACACGACGGGCGCGGCGTAGGAGACGAAGAACTTGCGGTGGCTGTTGAGGATCCCGAGGCACCACGCGGAGAAGACCAGGATGCCCGTGGCCGGGAACAGGATCCGCACGAGGCCGATCGTCAGGAGGCGCTTCTCGTCCGTGAAGCCCGGCGCGAGCACGCTCACGACGAGCGGCGTGGCCCCGACGCCGAGCGCCACGATGACTGCCACCACCAGGCCCAGCAGCCCGGCCACGGCGCCCGCGACCTTCCCCGCCTCCTCGTCGCGGCCCTGGCCCAAGAGCCGCGCGTACACGGGGATGAACGACGCCGACAGCACGCCTTCGCCGAACAGGTTCTGCAGCAGGTTGGGGATGCGGAACGAGGCGCCGAGCGCGTCGGCGACGTAACCGAGGCCGAAGTAGTAGCTGAAGACGCGCTGGCGGATGAAGCCGGCGATCCGGCTGAGGAGTATCCCGGCGGCGACCAGCGCCGAGGAGCGCCCCCCGGCCGACCGCGCCACGCCTACGAGCCGGACTTGGGCAGCGACTTGGGGGCGGGCGTCCGGCGCGCGGGATCCTCGAGCAGCCGCTGCATGTACTGGTGCTCTTCCTGGATCTGCGCCACCTGCCGCCCCATCGTCTCCAGCTCGGCCTCGAGCACGCCGACCTTCTTGGCGAGCTCCTTCACGTCGGCGCCGCCCTCGATCTTGCCGCCCTGCATGCGCTCGACCCACGCCCGCACCACGGGAGAATCGAGCACGATGGCCGTCACGGGGATCAGCAGCGCGAAGGCGATGAGGACGACGAAAGCGGCACCCATTCCGGTAACCTAGGCCGCCCCGGGGGCGGCTTCAAGTAGCCGCGCCACGTGCGCGCGCGCCGCGTCCCGCAGCAGCGCGACGAGCGGCCGGCCGTGGCGCGCGAGGTAGCTCGCGGCCGTGAGCACGCGCTCCTGCGGCTTGCCGTCGGGATACAGGCTGGCGCGCGCGCGCGCCAGCTGCTGCAGCGCGGTCTCGTTGTTCCGCTTCAAGGCGGCCACGAGGCGCTTCTCGATCTCGTCCGCCGCGTGCAAGGCCTGGTTGCGCGCCGTCTCCACCGGGCGCTCGAGCGTGCGCTCCAGCCGCAGCGCGGCCTCCCGCACGGCGCCCCAGCGCTCGCCGAGCGCGGCCCTGAGCGCCGCCAGCGCGGCCGCCGCGTCGGCCGGCAGCGCCTCGCGCGCCAGGGCCGACGCGAGGTCGCTCTCGGGCCGCGCGAAGTCGGCCGGCGCGAGGCCCAGGCGCTCCAGCGCCTTCTCGACCTTCGCCTCGACGAGGATGCCGGCGACGCGCGGCGTCGGCACCGGCCGGGGCACGGCCAGGTGCGCGAACAGCGGCCCCACCTGCCCCAGGTACCCCAGCTCGGCCGGCCCGCCGACGTACGCGACCGTCGGGAAGAGGTGGGCCTCGACCGCGGGCCTGAGGAGCACGTTGGCCGACAGCCGCTCGGGCGCCGCGCCCGCCAGCGCCTCGAGGTCGGCGAGCGCGAACCGCTCGCCGCCGCGCCGGGTGACGAAGCTGCCGTCGGCGATGCGCAGCCGGTCGCGCCCGCCGGCGCCCTCCACCATCGCGAGGCTCATCCCCTCGCCCACCGCCACCGGCGTCTCGCGGCCCGCCTCCCGGAGCCGCTGCGCCTCGCGCCCCAGCGCCTCGTCGAGCGTGCGGGCGGAGCGCAGCGCCTCGAGCACGACGGGCGCCGCGGCCCGCTTCAGCGGCGCCGCCCACCCGCGGCAGACCACGACGCCGAACGGGGCCAGCAGGTCCGCGAGCGCGAGCGCGAACGCCTCCGCCAGCGACCGGTCCGGCCGGTACGCCGCGCGCAGCCACGCCACGGTCTCGGAGCGGAAGTCGCTCGGCGGCAGCGCCGCCTCGAGCGCCGCCAGCGCCTCCTCGCCGCCCGGCGCCACGCTCTCGCGGTAGGCGGGCAGCATCGGCGCGCCGGCCGGCCGCTCGCGCAGCACGAGCGGGCGCAGGGCGCCGTCGGCCGCGACGACCGCGCAGTGGTTGATCTCGGCGAAGTCGTGGTCGTCGCCCGCGACCCAGAACACGGGCACGACCGGCCGCGACCAGCGCGCGGCCAGCGCCTCGGCCAGGGCGGCCGCGGTGAGCGCCTTGTAGAGAGTGTAGAGCGGACCCGTGAAGAGGCCCGGCTGCTGCCCGGTGGTGACGGCGAGCGCCCGGCCCGCGAGCAGCGCCTCGCGGCCGCGCTCGGCGGCCTCGAGCGGGCCAGTCACGAGCGCGTCGGCGGCCGCGGCGGGGAACGCGCGCCCGGCCTGCGCCGCCCGTGCGGCGTCGAACACCGCCGCGCCCGGCGCGGGCGCCGGGAGCGCGGTGGGCTCGAAGCGCACGGTCACGGCGCCACCGCGGCCGCGATCAGGCGCCGGCCGCCGGGCGCGCCGGCACCACCTGCGCGCGGAACGCGAAGAGCTCGGTTGCGCCGTCGCGCCACGCGTCGGCCGGCAGCGCCGCCTTCCGGCACACGCCCCGGAGGAACGCCTCGCGGTCCCACCCCTGCTCCGGCGCCACCTGCGGCAGCAACACCCCCGAGCGCGGCCCCCGCTGCACGATCAGCCCGTCCCGGCCCGGCACGACGTCCTCGGGCCGGATGCGGACCATCGGCGAGAGCACGGAGACCTCGACGTCGAGATCCTCGAGCTCGTCCCGCCCCACGGGAGGGAACCGCGGGTCGTCGCGCGAGGAGGCGACCGCCATCCGTCGCACCGCCTCGCCGACGGGCAGGTCCGGCTCGATGTGCCCGAGGCAGCCGCGGAGGTCGCCGGAGCGGTGCAGCGAGACGAACACCCCCCGCGGCGCGCGCAGCTCCGCCAGCTCCGGCAGCGGCGGCAGCCGCTCTCCCCTCACCGCCGCCGCGACCGTCGCGCGCGCGAGCTCCAGCAGGCTCCGCAGCGCCTCCGGCGAGAGCAGCGCCGGCTCGGCCACCGTCGCGTTCACCTGGCGGCCCCCGCGCCGGACGGCAGTGTGCCGTTGCCTTTTCTCAACTCTCGAAACTCCTCACTCGCAACCGCTCGCAACTCGGCGTCTGGCAACTCCCCTGTGCCCTGCCCTCTGTCCCCTGCTACGCGTACATGCCCCGCATCTTGTGCACGGCGGCCACGCGGTCGATCGCCAGCGTGTACGCCCCGATGCGCATGTTCACGTTGTACTTCTTCGACACGTCGAGGACGTGGTAGAAGCTCCGGACCATGATCTCCTCGAGCCGCTGGTTGACGGTCTCCTCGGTCCAGAAGTAGCCGTCGCGGTCCTGCACCCACTCGAAGTAGCTCACGGTCACGCCGCCGGCGTTGGCCAGGATGTCCGGCACCACGAACACGCCCTTCTTGTCGAGGATCTCGTCCGCGCCCGCCGCCGTCGGCCCGTTCGCGCCCTCGATGACCACCTTGGCCTTGATGTTCGGCGCGTTGCGCGCGGTGATGACGTTCTCGAGCGCGGCCGGCAGCAGCACGTCGCACGGCAGGGTCAGGAAGTCCTCGTTCGCCACCGCCTCCGCCTTCGGGTAGCCCGTGACGTAGCGGTGCGCCTCGCGGTACTGGATCACGTCCTTGACGTCGAGCCCCTTCGCGTTGAACAGGCCGCCCGACACGTCGCTCACGCCCACCACCGTCGCGCCGTTCTCCTGCAGCAGCTCCGCGGCGATGGAGCCGACGTTGCCGAAGCCCTGCACCACGATCTTGGCGCCCTTGAGCGGCATGCCGAGGTGCTTGAGGGCCTCGCGCGTGACCCACATGCAACCGCGCCCCGTGGCCTCGCGCCGGCCGGCCGAGCCGCCCATGATGAGCGGCTTGCCGGTCACGACCGACGTCACCGTGTGGCGCTTGTGCATGGAGTAGGTGTCCATGATCCACGCCATCACGCGCTCGTTCGTGTTGACGTCCGGCGCCGGCACGTCGGAGTCCGGCCCGAGGATCTCGATGATGCTGGACGTGTAGCGGCGCGTCAGCCGTTCCAGCTCGCCGATGGACATGTTGAGCGGATCGCAGATCACGCCGCCCTTGGACCCGCCGAACGGGATGTTGACGACGGCGCACTTCCACGTCATCCACGCCGCGAGCGCGCGCACCTCGTCGATCGTGACGCCGAGGTCGAAGCGGATCCCGCCCTTCCCCGGCCCGCGCGACGTGTTGTACAGCACGCGGTAGCCCGTGAAGACCTCCGTCTCGCCCGAATCCATCTGGATCGGCAGCGACACGATGATCTGCATCTGCGGGTTGCGCAGCACCTTGTAGAGACCCGCGTCGAGCTTGAGGAGCTTGGCCGCGATGTCGAACCGCGACATCATGGCCTCGAACGGGTTCTCCTCGCTGAGGAAGTGGTCCTTGTCGGGGTGGAAGAAGCTCTTCGTGTCGCTCATGAGGGCATCCGTCGGTCTGGCGGCGCCACGGCCGCCGCGGGGTTGGTCCGGAGTTGCGCCACCGATCCGAGCCGGTCCAGGAGGCGCGCCAGGGGTTCCTCGCCGTCGCTGATCTGCACGTCCAGCTCCGCGACGAGGCACGGCGGAGCGGTCGCCGGCCACAGGGGCCGGAGCCTGTAAGCGTCCTTCGCGGTCGTCACCACGGTGGCGTCCGCCCGTGCGAGCGCCAGCACGGCGTCCACGTCGGCGCGCGTGAAGGCGTGGTGGTCGCCGAACGACGCGAGTCGCACGCGCGCGCCGAGCCGCTCGAGCTGCATCCGGAACGGCCTCGGGTCGCCGATGCCGCACACCGCCACCACTTCGCGCCCGTACAGCCACCCGCCGGCAAGGGGCGTGCCGCCCGCCAGCGGCACCAGCCGGTCGATCGCGAGGCCCGCGGCCACCGCGAGGCCCTCGCGGGTCCGGGTCGCCAGTCGCCGCGCCGCCGCAGCCGCGGCCTCCGCACCGGCAGCCTTGTACGTTACGACCACGCCGTCGCAGCGTCCAAGGGCGCCCAGGCCCTCGCGCCAGGGGCCCGCCGGCAGGGGCCACATCCGCTCCCCGTCCGTCTCGGCCGCCAGCACCGCGAGCAGCGCGTCGGGGCGCACGTCGCGGCGCTGCAGGCAGTCGTCGAGCACCAAGACCGTGGCGCCGGCCGCGACCGCCCGGACCGCGCCCCGCCGCCGGTCCGCGTCGGCGACGACCACCGCGTCCGGGACGCGCGAGCGGTGCTCCTCGGCCTCGTCACCGCCCCGGTAGCCCCGCAGCAGGATGCCGGGCCTCGCGCCCCGGCGCGCCAGCTCCGCGGCCAGGTACGCGGCGACGGGCGTCTTGCCCACCCCGCCCACCGCGATGTTGCCGATCCCCAGCGCCGGCGCCGGCAGCCGGTGCGCGCGCAGCAAGCCCAGGTCGTAGGCGGCGTTCCGCAGGCCGGAGCCCGCACGGTAGCCCAGGGCCGGCAGCAGCAGCGCCCCGCGCGCCGCGCGCGCCCAGAGCGCCGGGCTCCGCCACACCGCCTGCGCCAGCGCCGCGCCGTCCACCGCGCCCCTCAGGCCGCCAGCAGCTCGCGCGCCAGCTCCGCCGCGCGCGCCGCCGCGCCCGGCGAGCCGAGGCGCCGCCGCACCTCGGCCAGTCCCTCGAGCTGCGCCCGTCGCTCGGGGCTCGCGGCGTCGAGGAGCGGCAGCACGGCGCGCGCGAGCGCCGGGGGCGTGACGGCACCCTGGATGAGCTCGGGCGCCACCTGGCGGCCCGCCACCAGGTTCACCATCCCGATCCACGGCACGCGCACCAAGCGCCGGGCGAGGAGGTACGACAGCGGGTGCATCCGGTACGCGACGACCAGCGGCGTGTCGCCCATGGCCGCCTCGAGCGTCGAGGTGCCCGACTTGCACAGCGCCGCGTCGGCGGCGGCGAAGCACTCCCGCGGCCGGCCGCGCACGAGCCGGACGTCGCCCGCGTCGGGATAGGCGCCGCGCTCC
>DATKNX010000124.1:0-7131 GCA_035541085.1 Gemmatimonadales bacterium
GAGCACGGCGCACCCGGTGCCGTTCCGGCCGGGCGTCCCGACGCCGATCCACTTCGTGATGAACGACGTGTACCACACCTTCCTGCCCGGCCACCGGGTGATGGTGCAGGTGCAGAGCACGTGGTTCCCGATGGTGGACCGGAACACGGGGCGCTTCCAGGATCTCTACACGGCGAAGGACGCGGACTTCCGGACGACGACGCAGCGGGTGTACAGGACGGCGGACCTGCCGTCACATCTGGTGCTGCCGGTGCTGCGCTGACGCCCCGGCAGGCCTGATCGGGGGGGCGGCGCGCGGCTCGGCGCCGCCCTTCTCTTGCGCAACTGAAAGCCGAACATAATCTTAGCCTTTCCCAAATCCTCAAGTCGGGCCTTGGAGAACTGCGCGTGAGCGTGCAGGCGGGGCACGTCGTTTCCCTGACCGTGAACGGATCGCCCGCGACGCGGACGGTCGAGTCGCGCCTGCTGCTGAGCGATTTCCTGCGGCACGAGCTGGGCCTCACGGGCACGCACGTCGGTTGCGAGCACGGGGTCTGCGGCGCGTGCACGGTGCTCCTGGACGGCGAGGCGGTGCGCTCGTGCCTTCTCTTCGCCGTGCAGGCCGATGGGCACGCGGTCGAGACCGTGGAGGGCCTGGCGGCGGGCGGCGAGCTGCATCCCATCCAGGCGGCGTTCCACGAGACGCACGCGCTGCAGTGCGGGTTCTGTACGCCGGGTTTCCTGATGACGCTGGTGCCGTACCTGCGCGAGCATCCCGCGCCGACGGAGCAGGAGATCCGCGAGGCGCTCTCGGGCAACCTGTGCCGCTGCACGGGCTACAAGAACATCGTGGACGCGGTGGCGCTGGCTGCGCGGCGGGGCGCGGCCGCCGGGCGGCACGGCGCCGAAGCGGCGCCGGCGCGGCGGGGCGGGTCCGGCGCATCGCGGCGGGGCGCGGCGTGACCGCGCGCTGGCTCGGCGAGCGCGTGCCGCGGCTCGAGGACACCAAGCTCCTCACCGGCCGCGCGCTCTTCACCGACGACGTGGACCTGCCGGGGATGCTGCACGCCGCCTTCCTCCGAAGCGACGATGCGCACGGCGTGCTCCGGTCGGTGGACGTCGAGGCCGCGCGCCGCCGGCCCGGGGTCGTGGCCGTCTGGACGGCCGCCGACCTCGGCGAGTACTGGAAGCCGGGACCGGCGCTCGTGCCGCCGCCCCCCATCGCCGGTCTCGTCTTCAACTCCGCGACGCAGGTGCCCTTGGCGCGCGAGAAGGTGCGCCACGTGGGCGAGCCGCTGGCGCTGGTGGTCGCCGTGAGCCGGTACGTCGCCGAGGACGCGCTCGACGACATCGTCGTGGACGTGGAGCCCCTGCCGGCGGTCACGGACCTCGAGGCGGCGCTGGCGCCGGGCGCTCCCCTGGTGCACGAGGCCCTGGGCGGCAACGTCGCGGCCCGCGCGCGCCAGTCCAAGGGCGACTACGCCGCGGCGCGCGGGCGGGCGCACAAGGTGATCGCGCGCCGCTTCCGCTACGACCGCGGCGCGGCCGCGGCGATCGAGAACCGCGGCGTCGTGGCGGCCTGGGACGCGAAGACCGAGGAGCTGACGGTCTGGGACACGACGCAGGCGCCGATCCCGATCCGCAACGGCCTCGCCGCGATGCTGGGCCTGGGCGAGTCGCAGGTGCGCGTGGTGGCGCCGTTCATCGGCGGCGGCTTCGGCCCCAAGATCATGATGTTCTACCCGGAGGAGGTGCTGATCCCCTGGGCGGCCATGCGCCTCGGCCGGCCCGTGAAGTGGATCGAGGACCGCCAGGAGAACTTCTACGCCACCACCCAGGAGCGGCTGCAGATCCACGACGCGGAGCTGGCCGTGGCGAAGGACGGCACCATCCTCGGCGTGAAGGACCGGTTCCTCTTCGACACCGGCGCCTACGACCCCTACGGCCTCACGATCCCGATCAACTCGCAGTGCACGCTGCTCGGGCCGTACGCCGTCCCCAACTACGACAGCGAGTTCACGGCAGTGTTCACCAACCGGCCGATCGTGACGCCGGTGCGCGGTGCGGGCCGGCAGCACGGCGTCTTCGTGATGGAGCGGCTGCTGGACCTGGCGGCGAAGGAGCTGGGGATGGATCGCGTCGCGATCCGCCGCCGCAACTTCCTGCCGCCCGACGCCTTCCCCCACGACCACGAGATCCTGTTCCAGGACTTCGCGCCGCTCACCTACGACAGCGGCGACTACGGCCCCGCGATGGACCGCGCGGTGGACGCCATCGGCTACGAGCGGTTCCTGCGCGAGGAGCAGCCGGCCCTGCGGCGCGCGGGCCGGCACGTGGGGCTCGGGATCGTCTCGTACATCGAGGGCACCGGCATCGGGCCCTACGAGGGCGCGCGGGTCACCATCGAGCCCAGCGGCTCCGTGCGGGTCGCGACCGGCGTCGGCACGCAGGGGCAGGGGCACTTCACGACCTTCGCGCAGCTCGTCTCCGACGTGCTCGGCATGGACCCGTCGAAGGTGCAGGTCATCACGGGCGACACGCGCGAGTTCGGCTGGGGCACGGGCACCTTCGCGAGCCGCGGCGCGGTCGTGGCGGGCAACGCGGTGCACGAGGCCGCGATCCGCGTCCGCAAGAAGGTGTTGAAGCTCGCGAGCGAGGTGCTCGGCGTGGACGCCGGCGAGCTGTTCCTCGAGTGCGGCAGCGTGCACGTGAAGGGCGCGCCGGAGCGCTCGCTGCGCCTCGGCGACCTGGCCCGCAAGGCGAACCCGCTGCGGGGCGGCGTCGCGCCCGGCACCGAGCCGGGCCTCGAGGCGACGGCGTACTTCGGGCCCGAGCGCGGCAACGCGGCCAACGGCGTGCACGCGATGATCGTCGAGGTGGACCGCGAGACGTGCGAGGTCCGGATCCGCCGCTACGTCGTGGTCCACGACTGCGGCACCGTCATCAACCCGACGGTGGTCGAGGGCCAGGTCCAGGGCGGGGTCGCGATGGGGATCGGCAACGCGTTCTACGAGCAGCTCGTGTGGGACGAGAACGGGCAGCTGATGAACGCCTCGTTCATGGACTACCTGCTGCCGACGGCGCTCGACGTGCCCGCGGTCGAGATGCGCCACACGGTCACGCCCTCGCCCTTGAATCCGCTCGGCGCGAAGGGCGTGGGCGAGGCGGGCGCGATCCCGGCCGCCGCCGCGTTCGCGCAGGCGGTCGAGGACGCGCTCGAGGGGGAGATCGAGGTGCTGGAGATCCCGCTCAGCCCGAACCGGCTGTTCGATCTGCTGGGAAGCCGGTCGCGGCCGTGATCGTCCAGGGCGAATACACGTTCCCCGGCACGCGCGAGGCGATCTGGGAGCTGCTCCTCGATCCGGCCGTCATCGCGCGGACCATGCCCGGCACCGAGGAGATGGTGCGGGTCGCGCCGGACCGCTACGAGGGCCGGATGCGGGTGGGCGTGGGCGCGATCACCGCGGCGGAGTTCACGGTGAGCGTCCAGCTCGCCGACGTGGTCCCGCCGGAGCGCTACACGATGCAGATCGACGGACGCGGCCGCTTCGGCTTCACGCGCGGCACGGCGCAGGTGCGCCTCGCCGCGGACGGCGCCGGGACCGTGATGCGCTTCGAGGCCGATCTCCAGGTGGGCGGCAAGATCGCGGCGGTGGGCCAGCGGCTGCTGGACTCGGTGAGCAAGCTGATGACGCGGCAGGGGCTGGAGTCGCTGAGCAAGGAAGTGAACCGGCGGCTGGCGTCCGCGGACCCCGGGTCCCGCTCCCCGAACCCCGGCCCGCTCCCGTGAAGCCGCCCGTCTTCGACTACTTCCGTCCCGCGTCGGTGGACGAGGCCCTCGCCCTGCTCGCCGAGCACGGCGCCGACGCCAAGGCGCTCGCCGGGGGGCAGAGCCTCGTGCCCGCCATGAACTTCCGCCTCGCGCAGCCGGCCGCGCTGGTGGACCTGAACGGCCTCGACGAGCTGGCCGGCATCGGCGACGGCCCGGCGGCGCTGCGGCTCGGCGCCATGACCCGGCACTGCGCCGTGGAGCGGAGCGCCGTCGTCGCGAAGCGCGCGCCGCTGCTCACGGAGACGATGCCGTACGTCGCGCACCCGCAGATCCGGAACCGCGGCACGGTGGGCGGCAGCCTCGCCCACGCCGATCCGGCGGCCGAGCTGCCGGCGGTGATGGTGGCGTCGTCCGCCCGCTTCCTGCTGCGCAGCCGCTCGGGCGAGCGCTGGATCGACGCCGAGCGCTTCTTCACCGGCCTCTTCGCCACCGCGCTGGAGCCGGGCGAGCTGGTGACGGCCGTCGAGGTGCCGGCGCTGGCGCCGCGCACCGGTTGGGCGTTCGAGGAGATGTCGCGGCGCCACGGCGACTACGCGCTGGTGGGCGTCGCCTGCCTCGTGACGCTCGACGCCGCCGGCCGTTGCGTCACCGCGCGCATCGCGCTGCTCTCGGTGGGCGAGGGCCCGGTGCTCGCGCCCTCCGCGACGGCCGCGCTCGCCGGCGTCCAGCCGACGCCGGACGCGTTGCGCGCCGCGGCGGAGGCCGTGAACGCGGACATCGATCCGCCGTCCGACATCCACGCCTCCGCCGCGTTCCGGCGCCGGCTCGCGACGGTGCTCACGCGCCGGGCGCTGACGCGGGCCTGCGAACGCATTGCGACCAGCGCCTCGTAACCCTACACCCTCACACCCTACACCCTCACACCCTAGGCCCCTAGCCACCTATGCGCGTCTACGACCTGTCCCAGCCCCTGAACCAGGAAGTCAGCTTCTGGCCGTACTACCCGCCGTTCGAGGTGAAGTACATCAAGCGCAAGTCGGAGCACGGCGTGAACGCGCAGTACATCCAGACCTCGAACCACATGGGCACGCACCTCGACGCGCCGCGCCACTTCGTCACGGCGGGCCGCACGATCGACGAGATCCCGGTGGCCTGGCTGTGCGGGCCGGGCGCGATCGTGGACCTCAGGGACGAGATGGGCGACCTCGCGCTCTACACGCCGCAGATGATCGAGAAGCGGGTGAAGGTGAAGCCGGGCGACCTGCTGATTCTGCACACCGGCTGGGAGCGCTATGCCCAGTTCGGGGCCGAGCCCGACGAGGAGCGCTACATCCACATGCATCCCGGGGCGCACCCCGACATGGTGCCGTGGCTCCTCAAGAAAAAGATCCACATCTGGGGCGTGGACTGCGTCTCCACCGACCACCCGATGAACCTCCCGATCGGGCGCTTCCTCGGCAAAGGGATGCACGGCCACTGCGACCGGGTGCGCGCGAAGGCCGAGAAGCTGTACGGCGGCGCGAAGGCCGTCGCGAAGCTGTTCCCCGACTCCGCCTACCAGCTCACCCACAACGCGCTGTTCCCGCACGACTGCATGCACATCGAGAATCTCGGCGGGGAGATCGCGGCCGACGAGCTGCAGAACAAGCGGCTCGTCATCGGCTGCTTCCCGTGGAAGTTCAAGGGCGGCGAGGCGGCGTTCTGCCGGGCGGTGGCGTTCGTGGGGACGTGGCCGGCCAAGGTGTGAGGCGCGCGGGCGCAGGGTCCAGGGGCTGAGGGATGGGCGGCGAGTCCCTGGCGCTACTGAGCGCGACGGAGCTCGCGCGGCTCGTAACCGCGCGCGAGGTGTCGCCCGGCGAGGTGCTCCGCGCGGCGCGCGCGCAGGTCGAGCAGTGGAACGCCGCCCTCAACGCGCTGGTCACGCCCAATCCGCGCGCGGAGGAGGAGGCGGCGTCCGTCGAGCGGCGGCTCGCGGCCGGCGAGCGCCTCCCGCTGGCCGGCCTGCCCGTCGGCATCAAGGACGTGACGCCCGTCGCGGGTCTCCGCACAACGTACGGCTCGCCCATCTACCGGGACCACGTGCCCACGGAGGACGCGCTCGTCGTGCGCCGGCTCCGGGCCGCCGGCGCCGTGATCCTCGGCAAGACGAACACGCCGGAGTTCGCCGCGGGCGGCAACACCTGGAACGACGTGTTCGGCCGCACGCGCAATCCCTGGAACCCGGCGCTGAGCGCCGGCGGCTCCACGGGCGGCGGCGCCGCGGCGCTCGCGAGCGGGATGATCGCGCTGGCCGAGGGCACGGACCTCGGCGGCTCGCTGCGGATCCCGGCGTCGTTCTGCGGCGTCGTGGGGCTCCGGCCCTCGCCCGGCCTCGTGCCGACGCATCCGAGCGACTGGGTGTGGGACACGCTGCAGGTCACGGGGCCGATGGCGCGGCGCGCCGAGGACGTCGCGCTCATGCTGCAGGCGGTGGCGGGGCCGAGTCCCTGGGCGCCGCTGCGCCAGCCCACGGCGGGCCGCGACTTCGTCGCCGCCGTGCGGGCGGGTCCGCGCCCCGGGCTGCGGCTCGCCTATTGTCCGGACATCGCCGGCATCGGGGTGGACGCCGGCGTCGAGGCCGCGTGCCGCCGCGCCGCGTTCGCGCTCCGGGACGCGGGCGCCGCGGTCGAGGAGATCGAGCTGGACCTCTCGGCGGAGCGGGAACCGTACCTCGCGCTGCGCGGCCTGTGGTTCGCCGCGTGGATGCACGAGCGGCTGGACCGGCTGGAGGAGTTCGGCGTGAACGTGAAGGCCAACACGAAGGCGGGCCTGGCGGGGCTGGTGAAGGACCTCGCCGCCGCGGAGACGGCCCGCGGCCGCCTGTGGCACCGCTTCCGCGTCTTCTTCGAGAGCCACGACGCCCTGCTCACGCCCACCATGGCCGTGCCGCCGTTCCCGGTCGAGCAGAACTACCCGGACACCGTGGCCGGCCGGACGATGGAGACCTACATGGACTGGCTGCGCCCCACGTTCGTGCTGAGCCTGACGGGGCTCCCGGTGTGCTCCGCGCCGTGCGGGCTCGACGCCGGCGGGATGCCCGTGGGACTGCAGATCGTCGGCGGGCCCGAGGGCGAGGAGGCGATCCTGGCGCTCGCGGCAGCGGTGCAAGCGCGCTGCCCTGTCGGCGTGGCGCCGCTGGTGCGCTAGGCGCCGCGGCCAATCGCGGGAACGCCGGGAGAGCCCGGCGGCAGACCTTTAGGCCGGACCGCCCGCTGCGAACAGTTTCGCGACCTCCGGCTTGACCACCTTGCCCATCGCGTTGCGGGGCAGGGCGCCCACGCAGCGCAGGTCCTTCGGCACCTTGTAGGGTGCGAGCCTCTCCCTGGCCCAAGCCTGCAGGT
>DATKNX010000125.1:0-10061 GCA_035541085.1 Gemmatimonadales bacterium
ATCGTCGTCACCTCCGCGGAGCGGGAGCTGCCGTACCACCGCCCGCCGCTCTCCAAGGGCTACCTGGCCGGCCGCGAGCAGCTCGAGTCGGTGCGCGTGCACGACGCGGTCTGGTACCGGGACAACCGCGTGCGCTACCGGCTCGGCGTCGAGGCCAAGTCCGTCCACATGAAGAAGCGGTCGGTGACTCTGGCGAGCGGCGAGCGGCTCGAGTACGACAAGCTGCTGCTCGCGACCGGCTCCCACGCGCGCCGGCTCGGCGTGCCCGGCGCCGACACGCCGGGCATCTTCCTGCTCCGGACCGTGGGCGAGAGCACCGCGCTCAAGGCGGCGCTGAAGCCGGGCGTGAAGGTGGTGGTGGTGGGCGGGAGCTTCATCGGCATGGAGGTCGCCGCCACGGCGCGGCAGGTGGGCGCCGAGGTCACCGTCCTCGAGATGGGGCCCGCCGTCTACGGCCGGTTCGCCGACCCGCAGCTCTCGGACTTCTTCCGGCGGATGCTGGAGAGCCACGGCATCGTGGTGAAGACGGGCGTGCGGGTCGCTCGCATCCGGACCATGGCCGGCAAGCTCGCCGGGGTCACGACGGAGACGGACGAGCAGTTCAACGCGGACGTCGTCGTGGCGGGCGTGGGCGCGGAGCCGAACACCGGGTGGCTGGCCAACTCCGGCTTCGGCATCGACCGCGGCGGGTTGATCGTGAACGTGCGCCTCGAGACCAACGCGCCGGCCGTGTGGGCGGCGGGCGACGTGGCGCGGTTCCCGGACCCGAACACGAAGCTGCCGCGACGGCTGGAGCACTGGGACAACGCGCTGATGCAGGGCAAGCAGGCCGGCCGGAACATGGCGGGCGCGGACGAGGCCTACGGCCACCAGTCGGCGTTTTTCTCGGACCTGTTCGACGTCACCATCAACGTGCTCGGCGACACCGACCGGCCGGACTCGGTGCAGCTCAAGGGCAGCACCGATCTCGCGGCGCCCAACCTCACCGCGCTGTACGTTCGCGACCACAAGCTCACTGGCGCCGTGCTGGCGAACCTGGCGACGGCGAACCGGACGGAGGAGTTCGACCAGCTGCAGAAGAGCATCGCGGCGGGCGAGTTCGTCGAGGGCTCCTAGCGGGCCCCGGCCGCACCGCGCGAAACGCGCCCGGCGGAGCCGCTCCGCCGGGCGCGTTCGTTCCCGGCGCTAGCGGACCCGGTCGGCCAGGCGGCGCAGCGAATCGGCCGGAACGTGCCCCGACAGCGACATCCACACGCCGCGGTCCATCCAGCGCAGACCGTTGAGGCCGTCGGGCGAGCTGGTGACGACGATGTCGCCCGGCCCGAGGGGGGGCGCGGCCTGAGCCTCGCGGGCAGGCGCGACCGCCGCACCTTCGCCGAGGCGCAGGCGCTGCTGATCGAGGATCAGCTCTCCGCCCGGCTCACCGTACACCACCCGCACGACCTCGCGCGCGCTGTCGGCGTTCGGGACGAGCCGTCCCGGCCCCATCTCCACGCGCGTGCTCTGCATCCCGTCGATCAGGCGGATCGTTCCCCCGAGCCGGGTCACCGCCTCCTCCATCGTCGCCCGGCGGAACCCGGCCGCACTCGGCGCCGGCACGGCGTCCTCGGCGGCGGACTGAACCTGCGCACGCTCGGCGCCTCGCGCCGCAACTGCCGGTGCGACGGCGGGAGCCTGCAGGGCGGCTCCGGCGGCGGCGTCGCGCGGTGACGCCGGCGAGGCGGCCATGGCCGCGGCCGGCGCGTTCGTGACGTTGCCCGCCGGGCGGGCCGGCTGCGGCCGCGCGGCGGCCAGCGCGAGGGTGCGGGCCGGCGTCGGCGGTTCCAGGCGCTTGTGGCCGAGTCCCGTGGCCGAGCGCGCGGCCGTGACGCTGGCCTCGCCGGGCGGGGCCTTGGCGGCGGGCGGCCCGTTGCGCCCGCCGGCGGACGGCTTCGCGGTCGTGGGTGCGGCTTCGGTCCGGCCGGCGACCCCGGCGGGAGGTGCGGGCGCGGCCTTCGCCGTGGCGGGGGTCGCCGCCACGCCGGCGACGCCGGTGGGCGCGCCGGACGGCGGCGCCGCCAAGCGGGTCTCGGTGGGCCCGGCGCCCTCGCGCACGTGGCGCACCTCGTCGGCCAGGAAGCCGACACCGACGGCGAGGATGATGGTCGCGGCCCACGCCAGGGACGTGTAGTCGAACGCGTGGCGCTCGGGCCTGGCCTGGGTGCTGCGGCGGAACAGCCGCTCGGGCGGCACGGCGCCGATGGCCGGGCTCTGCGCGGTCGCGCCGTCCACCTCGATCGCGGCCTCCTGCGCCGTCCTGGACACGCGCCGGGCGTCGCGCGCGGGGGCCGCCGGCAGCTCCAGGGCGCCCAGGAGATCGGCCGCCTGGGACAGGAACCGCCTGGCCTCCTCGAGCCGCTTGCCGCACTCCGGGCAGGCGGCAATGTGCGCCTGGACCTCCGCCGCTTCCGTTCCCTCCAGCTCGCCGTCCAGGAGCGCGTTCAGCTTCCCGTCGTCAACGTGCGACATGGGTCACCCGTCCTTGCTCGCGAAACGCCTCCACCAGCCGCTTGCGCGCGCGGGCCAGTGTCGTGCCCACCGCGCCCTTGGCCAGCCCCAGGGCCGCCGCGATCTCTCCGTAGTCGAAGCCCTCCGCCTTGAGGAGCAGGGCCGAGCGGTCCTGCTCGCTCAGCGTGGCAAGCGCGGCCCGCACCGCGCCGGCCCGCTCGCCTTCCATGAGCGCCGCGTCGGCCGGCGGCGCGGCCGCTCCCGACGACTCCCCCTCGAGCAGCGCGAGCCCGCGCGCCTGGCGCACCGCGCGCCGCCCATCGTCCCGCGCCAGGTTCAGGGCCACCGCGAACAGCCAGGGCTTCGCGTTCGCCGGCGGCGTCTCGAGCGCGCGGACGAACACCTCCTGCGCCAGGTCTTCGGCGCGCTCACGATCGCCCGTCCGGCGCCACAGCAGCCGGACGAGCGAATCGTGATAGCGGTCGTACAACTCGGCGACGTCGGTCGTGCGTGCACCTCCGCCCGCGGCGCCTAGGCCCCGCGGAAGGCCTTGACCAGCGCCTCCAGCTGACCCGGCTGCCACGCCGTGAGCCCCGTGGCGGCGACCTTCACGCTCGCGCGCCGGCCCGCGACGAGCACCTGCTCGCCCACGGAGAGGCACGGCGCGATCTCCGGCAGCGAGCGTACCAGCGCGAAGTACGCGTCGCTGTACGCGGCCACCGCCACGACCTTCAAGCTGTCCCGCTGCGCGGCATCCGTCCAGACGCCGCCGGCGCTGATGAACACGCGGGCTCCGGCGCGCCGCACGGCGCCCGAACCGGCCGGCGCCGACGCCGCGATCTCCGCGGCGCGCTCGGCGGCCACGTGGTCCGCGGCCGCGAGCGTCGAGACGCCGCCCAGGGCCGCACTCGCCTTGGCGGCGCCGAACGCGTCGCGCCCGGTCTGCAGCTGAGCGGCGCCGGCGCCTCCGCGCAGCGCCGCGCTGGCCGGCATGGGGGCCGGCTGGTTCCACGCCGTCTGCGGCTCCTGCACCAAGTACGACGTGTACTCGGTCAGGATGCCGTACCGGAGGCCCAGGTCGCGCACCTCGTCCACCAGCGCGGGCGACGCGCCGTCGAGGCGGATCTGGCGCGTGAGCTCGCCGATGCGGCGCGACGCCCAGAGGCGCGGCACGAAGTCGTTGCCCGCGGCGCTAGCGGGGAACTCCGCGTCCGCCGTGAACCGCTCGGTGCGCCCGTTCCGCTCGCCCGTCACGACGATCGGCCCGGCGCCGGCGCCCTGGTAGCGCCCGAACACCACCAGCTCCTCGCCGTAGAAGAGGTCGGGCAGCTGCGCGGGATACGTGCGGTCGAGCGCGACCGGGGCGCCGGCGATGCGCAGGTTCGTGAGCGCGGGGTGCTGGATCTTGCCCAGCAGCGCGCTCATCGCCGTTTCGACGTTCGCGTTCGGCGCCACGTAGTCGGCGCTGCCGTGGCCCTCCACGGCGAGCCGGTCGAGCAGGTACGTGTTGACGTCGTAGCCGACCCCGACGGTGAACATCCGCGCCGTGCCGATCTTCCCGCCCTCCAGCTCGGCGATGCGTTCGGGCGACTGCTCACCCACGGTCGGCATGCCGTCCGTGACGAACACGACGATCGGCAGCCGCCCTTCCTCCGCGGTCCCGCCCAGGACGGCGTCCAGCGCGCCGGCGATGTTGGTGCCGCCGTCTGCCACCAGCCCGTCCAGGAAGGCGCGGGCGGCGTCCAGGTTCTCGCGGGTGCCGGCGACGAAGCCATCCCGGAAGTTCACGACGCGCGTCGAGAAGGCCACCAGGCGGAACCGGTCGGCGGGCCGCAGGGTGCCGAGTGCCTGCCGCAGCGCGGCCTTGGCCTGGTCGATCTTGTCGCCGGACATCGAGCCGGAGACGTCGAGCACCAGCGTCAGGTCGCGCGGCACGGCCGGTCCGGCGTCCTCCGTCGGGGGCGCGACGAGGAGCATGAAGTAGCCGTCCTCGCCGCCCGGCGCGTTGGTCACGACGCTCGTGCCCACCAGGCCGCGGCGCAGCGGAACGAAGATCTCCACGTCGCCCGAGGCGTCGGGGTCGAGCGAGATCTGGAGCGCGTCGCCCTCGCGCCGGGTGGTGATGCGGTGGGTGGGCGAGTACGGCGTCCCGTAGGCGTCCGCGCCGGGCACGGTGACGGTGTAGCGGAAGGCGTCCGTGGGCCCCGGCGTGGGCTCGTCGAGATAGCCGCGGCCGGCGGTCGCCGGACGGTCCCCGATGGCGTAGCGGAGCCGCAGCGCGTCACCCGCCCGTTGCAGCACCTGCGTGAAGTGCAGCACGACTTTCCGGGTCTCGCCCGGCCGGATCGGGAAGATGCGGGCCCGCACCAGGCCGTGGCCCTCGAGCGTCAGCAGGGCGGGATCCCTGAGCCGCCGGACGATGTCCTCGTACACGCCGCGCGCCTGGTCGGCGTTCATCATCTCCCCGCGCACCTGGTTCTCGCCGATCCACAGCGAGAAGTCGGTGAACACGGCCTCGCCCGGCATCGGGTACAGGTACGTGCCCTCGGCGAGGCCGCCGCCGGCGTTCCGGAACTGCTCCTCCACCTCGACGCGGGCGACGCGGCCCTCGATCGTGGTGCGCACGGTGGAGCTGATTCGCACGACGGACGAAGGGAAGCCGGGCCGGACGGGTCGCTCGACCTGGATCCAGCCCTGCGCCTCGAGGCCGGCGGCGCAGCCGGCGGCCAGGGCGGCGGTGAGTGCGAGGTGCCTGAACATTAAGAGCCTCCCGGTTGTGGGTTCCAAACGGGAGACGTCTGAACTCCGAAAACTCGCACACTCCGAAAACGAACGGGGAGGTGAGGAGGTGATGAAGCAATGAGGTGAGGAAGTGATGGGGATCACACCCCTCACATCCTCACCTCATCACACCATCACCTCATCGCCTCCCCGTCGGGGGGAGGCCGAACCTAGTACGTCAGCCCGATCGTCCCGACGTCCTTCGTCTTCTTCGTCGGCGAGAGCTGGAAGACGCCCGGATCGTTCTTGACGACCACCTTGGTGAGCTGGGCGATGCCCGTGCCGTCCGGCGAGAGCAGGGCGAGCTGGTAGTAGCCGTCCCGGAGGCCGGTGAAGCTGAACCGGCCGTCGGCGCCGACGTTGGCGGCCGTGACCATGGACGAGAGCACGGCACCCTCGGAGCGCGGCGCCTGCATGGTCGGGTCGCTGCCGGCGCTGGGCTCGTCGGCCACCAGCAGCGCGATGCGCCAGCCGGGGGTGCTGGTGGCGATGCGGCCGCTCACGGCGCCGTCGGTATAGGCGGGCCGGGAGCTCATGGTCGCGATCTCCTGCGGCGTCAGGGGCGTCAGGGCCCGCTGCCGCCACGCGGCCTCGGCCGCCGTGTCGCCCGCGAGGCGCGCGAGTCCGACGAACCGCCGGGCCGCCTCGATGCCGAGCGCGTAGCGGCCGGTGTCGCCGAGGGCGGCGATCTCGCCGCGCAGGAAGGCAGGCGTCGGCGTGCCGACGCCGGACATCGCGTACAGGTAGGTCAGGGCCCCGATGCGCTCGGGGTGGCGGCTCAGGAAGATGCCCGCGCGGGCCGAGTCCGGCTCCCACAGCAGGGCCTGCAGCGCCGCGCGGCAACTCGCCACGCGGATCGCCATCCCGTTCACGTCGTCGGGGTGCGTCTGCAGCCACTGCGTGAGCTTGCGCACGTTGGCTTCGGTGCGCGCCGGCAGCACCCGCGACTCGGCGCCCGGGTGCATGCAGTCGTCCGAGGTCGTGGTCGGCTGGATCAGCGGCCGCGCGACGAGGCGCTTCACGGCGGGCACGTTCTGGCCGATCAGGAGCACCGGCGTCCGCTCCGGCGCCGTCCGGTCGAGCTGCAGCTCCGTCACCACGTTCACGTTGACTTCGCGGGCGCGCGCCTGGGTGGTGCTCCACGTGGTCGCGGCCACCACGACCAGGAACAGCGCGATCACGCCGGCGACGATGGAGCTGCCGCGCCGGTTGCCCGGGCCCAGGGACTGCGGCGCCGTCACGACGAGCAGGGCGCCGGCCAGCGCCAGCGCGGTCGCCGCGGTCAGCACGTCGGAGGAAACCGCCCAGCCGGCGGTGGCGCCCGGCGTGCCGCTGGCGGCGTCGATGGTGAACAGCGTGTAGAAGGTGTCGAGCCCGCTCGAGAGGAACGCGCGGGCCTGGCTCGAGAGCAGCGTGGCGATGGCCACGGCGCCCCACACCGCGATGCCGCCCAGGGCGCCGTGCGAGATCCGGAGCGGGATGCGCCGGCCGAAGTCCTTCGGCCCGATGAACGACCAGATGCCACCGAACAGGATGGCGCAGAGGGCGCCCAGCCCGACCAGCTCGCGGCGCGCGCGGTCGGGGTTCGAGGCCAGCGTGTCGAACGAGAACAGGCCGTCGATCGCGATGACCAGGCGGTACATGACGAACGCGAGGATGAAGGCGACGACCACCGTCGTGATGCGCCGGGCCGGCGAGACGTACTGCGGACCCTGCCGCACCAGGAGGTCGGGGTGCATGACGGCGATGAGCGCGACCGCCAGGATCACCGTCGCGGCGACGGCGAGGAACGTCTCGGCGTTCGCAAGGCCGGAGGGCCAGCGCGCCGCGCCCGACCACAGCGAGACCGCGAGTCCCCAGCCGCGCGGATAGGCGAACCCGAACACGTCGCCGGTCTGGGACGACAGGTCGGGGGGCGCGGCCGCCGCCGCGCGGGCCAGCGCGTACAGCGCGCCGAACGCGGCGAACAGGATCGCGACGAGAACCGCACGCCGGGCCTCGCGGCCGGGCGTGGACGGATTGAGAACGGGCAGGTCGGCGAGCGTCATGGCGACTCCAAGCGGGTACCGGACGGCGTACGAGCACGAAACAGCGCGCGGAAAGAATGGGGTTTGGCGGGCCGGGCGTCAACGGTATACCTTCGTGCCCGGATTTCACGGAGCGGCGATGAACAGGCTCACCGAGGCGGACCGGCAGCTCGCCGAAGTCCGGCGGCGGCTGACCACGGCGGGAGTGGCGGTCCTGGCCGTGTTCGCCGTCGGCGTGGCGGGCTACATGGTGATCGGCCACGGCAAGCACCGCTTCCTCGACAGCCTGTACATGACGGTGATCACGCTGACCACGGTCGGCTACGGCGAGATCATCCCGATGGACGACAACCCGGCGGGTCGGATCTTCACGATGATCCTGATCCTGTTCGGGATGGGCATCCTCGTCTACTTCGCCTCCACCATCACCGCGTTCTTCGTCGAAGGGCAGCTCGAGCACGTCTTCTGGAGGAAGCGCATGCGCCAGGCGATCGCCGGGCTCAGGGACCACGTGATCGTGTGCGGCGCGGGCGTGGTCGCGGGGCACTTCATCGACGAGATGCACAGCGTGCGGCGCGCCGTGGTGGCCGTGGTGCCCCAGGCCGGCGTGCTGCCGCCGCTGAGCGGCGGCCAGGACC
Organism: Gemmatimonadales bacterium; assembly: GCA_035541085.1. Classification (GTDB taxonomy): domain Bacteria; phylum Gemmatimonadota; class Gemmatimonadetes; order Gemmatimonadales; family JACORV01; genus Fen-1245. The sequence goes on from DATKNX010000125.1 coordinate 7,934, forward strand.
TGCTGTACGTGGTCGGCGACCCCTCCGACGAGGAAGTGCTGGCCGAGGCGGGCGTGGACCGCGCTGCCGGCCTCGTGGCCGGCCTGGAGTCGGACCGCGACAACGTGCTCGTGATCCTCACCGCGCGGCAGGCGAACGCCAGCCTCCGGATCGTCGCGATGCTGGTGGACGACCGCAACGAGCCCAAGCTGCGGCGGGCGGGCGCCGACGCCGTCGTCTCGCCGTTCCGGATCGGCGGCATGCGGATGGCCTCCGAGATGATCCGCCCGATGGTCGTGACGTTCCTCGACAAGATGCTGCGGGACCGCGACCGCAACCTGCGCGTGGAGGAGCTGCGCGTTGGCCGCGGCTCGCCGGCCATCGGCAAGTCCATCGCGGACCTCGACGTCAACGCGATGCCGGGCCTGCTGCTCGTGGCGCTCCTCGCGCCGGGATCGGCCACCTGGGAGTTCAAGCCGGATCCGCGCACGAAGGTCGTCGAGGGGGCGACCCTGATCGTGATGGGCGATCCGAGCGGGGTGGGGGAGCTGCGGACGCGCTACGGCGGGGAGGCCTACGCCCGGCTCGCGGGCGGCGCCGGGGCGCCCGCCGCCTGAGCACGCCACGGCCGGCGCGCCGCCGCCGGCTCAGTCCAGCAGGCCCTCGTCGCGGTACCAGGCGGCCGTCGCCGCCACGCCGGCCCTGAGATCGTAGCGGGGCCGCCAGCCGAGGTCGCGCTCCGCCTTCGCCACCGACGTGCCCCAGGCCGGGGCCAGGAACTCCGCCATCTTGTCCGCCGACACCACCGTCCGCCGCCCGGCGGCGGCCGCCGCTCGGCCGATCAGGCGCACGATGGGCGCGGCCAGCGCGCCGGGCACCGGCACGACGATGGGTGAACGCCCCGCCCGCACGGCGCGCCCGATCTCGAGCGCGAGATCGCGCGAGCGCACCACGTCCGGGTGCGCGAGGTGGTAGGTCGCGCCGAGCGCCGCGGGCACCGTCGCCGCCGCGAGGAGGCCGGCGACGAGATCGGCGACGTAGACCAGCGACAGCTCCTGCCGGCCCAGACCGAAGACCGGCGCGAAGCCGCGCCGCGCAATCCGGAACAGGCGCAGCATCTCGCGGTCGCGCGGCCCGTAGACGACGGACGGCCGCACGATGGTCCAGCGCAGCCCGTCCGCCGCCCGCACCACCGCCTCGCCCGCGAGCTTGCTCCGCCCGTAGGGCGTGAGGGGCCGGCACGGCGATGCCTCGGTGAGCCGCCCGCCGCGGGCCACCGGGCCCACGGCCGCGAGGCTGGAGACGTACACGAAGCGGTCCGGGACGGGCGACGCAGTGCGCGCGGCCTCGACGAGCCGCCGCGTCCCGCCCTCGTTCACCTCGAGGAATTCGCGCTCCGAGCCCGCCGCCGTCAGGCCGGCGACGTGGAAGACGCACTCGACGCCGCGCACGGCGCGCTGGAGGCTCCCGGCGTCGTCGAGCGAGCCGGGGACCGCTTCGGCGCCGAGGGACGAGAGGAAAGTGGCGGCTTCGGGCTTGCGGGCGAGACAGCGTACCATGTCACCGCGCTTGGCCAACGCTGCAGCCAGGTGGCTGCCCACGAAGCCGGTGGCGCCGGTGACTAGGACGTTCACAGCCGGCGGTCGTACACCCGGTAGGTCTTGTAGACGGTGAAGCCCATCCGCTCCAGCGCGTTGCGCATCGCGGCGTTCGTCTCGAGGATCCAGCTCGACTCGCCCCAGGGATAGCCGAGCGCGTGCGCGTGGCGCCACAGCCACTCGTACATCAGGGCGTCGGCACCCGTGCGGCGGTACTCCGGCAGCACGCCGAGCGTGATGACGCGCGCGCGGTGGATCCTCCGCTGGTTCCAGAGGATGCGGAACAGGCCCAGCGGGAAGAGCCGCCCCGAGCGGTTGCTCCGCAGGGCCACGTTGAAGTCGGGCAGCGCGATGGCGAAGCCGATCAGGCGCTCGCCGATGGAGGCGAACACCACGAGGTCGGGGACGACCACCGGCTTCAGCTGCTTGGCCAGGTGGTTCATCTCCGCGTCGGTCATCGGGATGAAGCCCCAGTTCTTCTCCCAGGCCTGGTTGTAGAGCAGCTTGACCTGCTCCACCTCGCTCCAGAAGCGCTTGATGTCCAGGGGGCG
>DATKNX010000126.1:0-2730 GCA_035541085.1 Gemmatimonadales bacterium
GCCCAGATGGCGAGGACGACGGCCCAGACCGCCACGGCCGCGCGCGCGCGCCCTGCGCCGCGCAGCGCCTGCGTGAGCGGCGCCAGCCAGCGCGCGGCCGCCCACGCGCCCGCCGCGAGCGCGGCCTCGTGGAGGGCCGCCGCCTCCCAGCGGATCGTCAGCCGGATGGCGCCGTGGGCGAACTCCGCGCCGAAGACCAGCAGCGCGCCGCCCGCCGCCACCCAGCCCCAGGCCCTCCGCGCGCCGATCCCGCGCTCGGCGAGGAAGAGCACCGCGAGGAAGCCCGCGGGGGCGAACAGCAGCACGTCGAACAGCCGGCCGGGGTCGAGGGAGAGCGGTGCGGTCGAGCGCACCACCACGCGCAGCGACGACAGCGGTCCGCCCTCGATGTCGGGCAGCGGCACCGAATCGAACAGCGGCACGAGCGCCTCGATCAGGACCGCGGCCACGTACCCGCCCGCCAGCAGCCACATCGGCACGCCGAGGTAGCTGCGCGCGCCGCGCGAGCGCTGCGCGCCCGCGATGAGGAACGCGGTGGCCACCGCGCCGGCGAGCGCGCCGGCCGTGTTGGTCGCGACGTCCACGATGCTGGCGATGCGCACCGGCGAGAACACCTGCAGGCCCTCGACGCACGCGCTGAGCGCCAGCCCGACCAGCGCGGCCTGCCGCACCTCGCGCTCGACGCGACCCGTGAGCGAGGTGACGACCCACACCGCGCCGAGCCCCGCGAACAGGGCGACGTTCCTGAGGCCGTCCACGGCGTCCCTCCAGCCCAGGTCGGGCGTGAACGCGCGGGCGAGCCGCTGGCCGGCGGCCGCGACGTCGCCGGAGAAGCCGAGGTCGGACAGCGTGGCCAGGAGGATGATCGCCACGTAGGCGAGCCGGGCCGTGACGAACTGCTGGCGGGGGGTCATCGCCGGGAAATGTACGCGCCGGGCGGCCGCGCGCCTGACCCCGGGCGCCCGGGCGCACCGGGCGCGCCGGGCCGCGAAACGCAGGCGGCTCCGGCCCGGATCGCCCGGGCCGGAGCCGCCATGGCGCGCCGCCGCCGGCGCGCGCCTACTTGCAGGTGATGTCCGCCACCGCCTGGTCCGTGGCGATGTGCGTGTTGCCGGAGTTCACGAACAGCTTCTCCCACACGTGGTAAGTCTGGCCCGACGCGCCCAGCTGCCAGTAGTCGTGCACGCCGATCCACGTGGCGTTCGGGTTGGTCACGCGGACCACCTTGACCTGGCCCTTCGCGCCGTCGCTGCGCTCGTAGTGGTAGTTGAACACCATCGGGTGGGCGGTCACGCCGACGTGACCGAAGAAGTGGATCCGGACCGGGCACTTGCCCTCGTACTGCGCCGGCGTCGCGGTCAGCGTGACGTCGCCGAACGGCGCCTGCGGCGCGCGCGCCTTCGCGGCCACCAGCGGAAGCGCCAGGATCGCGAGGCCGAGTGCGCGAACGACTCTCATGCAACCTCCCTGCGCGCGAGCGCGCGCGATGGACGGCATTCGACATGGCGGTGCGGCCCGAAGGGATCGGAGCCGCGCCAACGATTATCGGCTCGCCGCGCGACGCGTCAAGCGCGAGGGTCGCATCGAAACGCGACCAGTTCGCTCGGCGAACGCGCCGGCATGGCGCTGCTGGCGGCCACCGGACGCGCGTTGCATATGTTCGCGCTGGCAGGTGTCGGGCGAGGCCCACCGAGGCTCGTGGCGGGCGCCCGGCGCACCGCCGGTGGGCCGGCGTGACCGCAGCTCCATCCGTCTCCGGAAGGAGAATGTCCCGATGAAATTGAACAAGAGTCCCGGCATGATGCTGCTGAGCTTCTGGCTCGTCCTCTGGGCGCTCGTGGGCGTGTTCAACGCCTGGGGCCCGAAGGAGAGCCACGTGATGCAGGCGCTGGCCGTGATCACGGCCGTCGTGATCCTGTTCTTCGACAAGTCGCAGGCGGCCTCGGGGAGCTGAGCGTGGCCGCCGGGCGGCGGCAGGAAGGCTAGGCCGGGCGGTGCGCGCCCCGCGCCCGCGCCGCCGCGGCCGGCAGGCTCGCGAGCGACGCGAGCAGCAGGAGCGCGCCGCGACGAGGCGGGCCGCCCGCCCGCCTCACGCGAATCGTCAGGACTTCGGCTCGCCCCGGCCCTGGACCAGGCTCCAGAGCACCAGCGCGCCGCCGACGATCGCGAGGAGGTTCATGAGGAGGTTGAAGTGGCTGTAGCCGAGGCCGAAGAGTCCCCTCAGCCCGGCGAAGATGAACCAGATGCTCAGCAGCAGCATGCCGATCTTGTTGAGACTCATGGGGACGCTCCGGTGAGAGGAATGGCCTGACCGAGTCCGGCTGCCGCGCCGGGCGTGACGGCCGCGGGGTCACGGATATGATGCAGCCGAGGTCGCGGAGCCGTTAGGGGGCAGTCGGCGCCGGGCGGCGTGGGAATCCTCCGCGCGACGCCTGCGGCGACGGCAGGCTCAGGGCGGGTTCTAACGCACGCCCGTTCGAGTCTCCGGCTCGTCGCGCGCCTCGAGTCGCAGCTCGATGATCTGTCGAATGGAGAGCGCGATCTCGAACATCAGCAGGGCCACCGCCCAGTCGATCACCTGGCGCGGGTAGACGTGCAAGAGAGGAATCGTCCAGCCGAAGAGGTTGAGGAGTTTCTCGAGGATCGCGAGGCCCATCAGGAAGAACGCGCTGCCAAGGAAGATCGGAGCGTGGAACTGCGGACTCCGGGCGCTCATAGTGGACCCCTCTT
>DATKNX010000127.1:0-3306 GCA_035541085.1 Gemmatimonadales bacterium
TTCCTCTCGGAGGCGTCGTACGGCGCCTTCCGCACGACCTACGGGACCCGGCCCAAGGTCATCTACGCAGGCGCGAACGACGGGTTCCTGCACGCCTTCCAGGCCGGTACCTGGCAGACGAGTCCGCCGGCCGCGCAGGCGGGCTACGACCGCGGGACCGGCACCGAGCTCTTCGGCTTCATGCCGTGGCCGGCGCGCCGCAACATCCGCTACCTGGCGACGCAGAACGGCGCGCGGACCTACTACTACGTGGATGGGTCGCCGGCCGTGGCCGACGCCTGGTTCTACACGACCGCGACGCAGACGGCGAAGGCGGCCGACGGCCACGAGTGGCACACGGTGCTGATGGGCGGCCTGCGCCAGGGCGGCAACGCCTACTACGCGCTCGACGTGACCGATCCCTCGGCCGCCGGCTACCCGGCCTACCAGTGGGAGTTCCCGCAGGAGGGCTCGCCGAGCTCGCTGACCTCGTACATGGGGCAGACCTGGGGTCAGCCGATCATCACCAAGATCAAGGTCGAGATCGCCAGCAAGACGTACGACCGCTGGGTGGCGGTGGTGACGGCCGGATACGACCCGACCAGCGATCCGAACAACGGCTCGACGGCCACGATTCCCTACAACGCGAGCTCCAAGGCCGGTCGCGCGATCTTCGTGATCGACCTGGCCAGCGGGAAGATCCTGGGTCAGAAGGAGTTCAATTCGGCGGCTCCGACGAGCGACCCGACCTCGCAGATGAAGTACGCCCTTGCCTCCACCCCGGCGGTCTTCGACCTCGACGGCGACGGCTACGCCGACGTGATCTACGTCGGCGACGTCGGCGGCAACATGTGGAAGTGGGTGATCTCCGACGATCCGACCCACGGCAACTACGGAACCGACCCGATCAACTCGTCGGGCGACGTGAACCAGCCCAACTGGAAGTTCAAGCAGTTCTTCCAGGCCGAGGCCACGCCGTCGGGACCGCTCGGCGTGACGGTCGGCGCGGTCACCTACTACAAGAGCTTCTTCTATCCGCCGGCGGGCACGCTCAAGAGCGGAACGCTGTGGCTGGCCTTCGCCAGCGGCCAGCGCGCCAATCTGCTGCAGGCCGGGGACACCTCGACGACCGCCGAGAACAACCGCTTCTACTCGATGACCGACACGGATCCCTTCGAGCGGGCCGCCACGGCGAACCCGGTGCTCACCGAGGCGAACCTGTTCGACGCGACCACCACGCAGGCGAGCTGCCCGTCGCTCGGCAGCAGCCGCGGCTTCTACATCGTGGCGGCGGATGGCGAGAAGTTCGTGACCGGCGTGGACCTGTTCGCCTACAACGTGATCACGTCGACCTTCACGCCGACTACGGGCGGCGACCCGTGCAGCTCGGGCGGCACCTCGGCGGTCTACGTCTTCCGGGTCGACTGCGGGCAGGGCTACTTCGTCGGCACCGGCGTGTGCGCCGGGGGCACCAACGCCGGCGCAGCCTGCAACAGCGATGCGACCTGCAGCGGCGGAGGCACCTGCTACTTCTCGCAGGGCACCTGCGCCGGCGGGAGCAACCCGGGCGCCGCCTGCAGCAGCAATGCGACCTGCACCGGCGGCGGGGCGTGCAACGGAAGCACCGCGAGCGGCGGCAGCTCGACCGTGCCGGCGACCGCGCGCGCGATCAGCCTCGGGCCCGGCATGCCGACCGATGCGCGCGTGACCGTGGGCCCCGGCGCGGCCAACGGCCAGGGCGGCACGCGCGTGGTGATCACACAGCAGAACGGCCAGGTCGACAACAAGACGGGTCCGAACCAGCTCGGCTCCGGTCTCGGCCAGCTCTACTGGCGCGAGCAGAACCAGTGACGGGAGGTCTTCCGATGACGCTTCGAAGTCTCGTCCTCGCTGGGGCCCTCGCGGCCGCCGCGACGGCTCCCGGCCTGGCGCGCGCCGACCAGGCGCAGGGACCGGCGGAGATCAGCGCCGTACAGGTGGACCAGAGCATGGTCGAGCTGAACGGGAAGCCGTTCCGGGTGAGCGACAGCACCGCGATCGAGGACAAGGAAGGCCACAAGATCGGTCTCATGCAGCTGCCGAGCCTCGAGCGCGGCGCGTCGGCCGATCAGGCCGCGGTCTGGTACGAGGCGGAGGACGAGGCGACGCGCGGCGGCGCCCCGCTCCTGTACCGCCTGAAGCTGACCGGAATGCGGCCGCGCTGAGATCTCGAAGGGCAAAGGGGGGAGCCATGAGGAGAGTGACGGGCTGGGCGATTGCGGGCGTGGTTGCGGCCGCGCTCGCGGGATGCGGTGGCAGCGACGAGCCGGCGGCGTCGGGACGCTCCATGACGTCGGCGGCGCACACGGCCACGCGACGCACCAACTCACCGCCGCAGATCACGCGGGTTACGCTGCAGCCGGCCGACCCGAAGCCGGGCACGCCCGTGCAGGCGCGCGTCGAGGCCCAGGACCCGGACGGAGACGCGCTCCAGTACCAGTTCCGCTGGAGCGTCGACGGGAACCGCGTCGACGCGAGCACGGCGTCGCTGCTCGTGCCCGACGCCCGAAAGGGTGCGGTGATCGAGGTCGACGTGACGGCGAGCGACGGGCGCGAGGTGAGCCCTCCGGCGCACGCGGACGCGCACGTCGGCAACCGCGCGCCCTCGCTGGAGGGCGTCGCGCTCGACCCGGCGAGCTCCGTCAAGATCGGCGAGCCCGTGGTGGCGGTGGCCACGGCGCGCGACCCCGACGGCGATCCGGTCCACTTCCGATACGAGTGGCGCGTGAACGGCCAGCCGGTGCACGAGGACGGCGAGCGCCTGTCGACGGCAGGGCTTCACCGCGGCGACCGCATCTCGGCGCGCGTGGTGGCCAGCGACGGCGAGGGCGAGAGCCCGCCCTTCGACAGCCAGCCGGTGTCGGTCGCCAACTCGGCTCCGCTGATCACCTCGAGCCCGCAGCAGGTGCAGATCCAGGAGGGGACGTATCACTACGCGGTCGAGGCCCGCGACCCCGACGGCGACCACAACCTCCGCTACAAGCTCGTCAAGGGCCCCGAGGGCGCGCACATCGACCCGGTGATGGGGGAGTTCACCTGGCAGCCGACTCGCGACCAGGTCGGGACGCACTCCATCGAGGTCTCGGTGGACGACGGGCACGGCGGCGAGACGCACCAGACCTTCGAGCTGACGGTGCGCGACGCCGTCGCCAAGGCAGGCGACGACTCGAGCCCCGACACGACGGCGAAGCGCTACAACGGCCGCGCGCGAGCCGCCGCGGCCGCGAAGGCGACGGAGCAGCAGCTGCAGCAGGCGCCGCCGGACCTCCAGCCGCCGGCGGCGGCCCA
>DATKNX010000128.1:0-13609 GCA_035541085.1 Gemmatimonadales bacterium
GGGGCAGCGCGAGCACGTCGGTGGCCTGCGCCGCGAGCCAGCTCCGGAGCGAGAGCGGAGGCCCGAAGTTGACGGCCGCGCGCCCGTAACGCTTCAGCCGGCCGGCCACGAACCGCGCGGCGTTGAGGGTCACGTAGGCGAGGACGCTCCTCGCCTGCTGTGCGCGCGAGAGGCGGAGCTCCGGGTCGATGCACTCCTGGATCAGGACCCGGTCCTCGAGCGTCCGGTCGTAGTTGAGGGCGACCGGCACGAACCAGATGTCGCGGTCGAAGCCCGGCTCGCGCAGCGCGCCGACGATGTAGTCCAGCAGCCCGATCCGGGCGGGCCGGAACCGCCCGTCGCGCGACAGGCCGCCCTCCGGGAACAGCCCCTGGGTGACGCCGTTGCGGGTGATGAGCTGGACGTAGCGCTCGAGGACGGCGTGGTAGAGCGGCTCGCGGTAGCGCCGCCGGACGAAGTACGACCCGAACGACTTGAAGATGGTCTCCAGGGGCCAGACGCGCGCCCACTCGCCGACGGCGTAGCTCACGGCCACGCCGCGGGCCAGGACGAAGGCGACGACGACGTAGTCGGCGTTGGAGCGGTGGTTCATCAGGTAGACCACCACGTCGCCGCGCGGGATCGCCTCCAGCGCGCTCTCGTCCTGGTAGCCCACCGTCACCTTGTAGAGGACGTTCAGCGTGGCCTTGGCGACGTTGTAGCCGAGCCGGTAGTACGAGAGGACGTTGAAGAACGGCAGGATCTCGTCGATGTAGCGCTCGACCCGCACCCGCACCTCGAGCTCGGTGAGCTTGTGCTCCCGGACGTGCTCGCGCATCGCCGCGACCACGACCGGGTCGAGGATCAGCTCGTCGTGGATGGCGCGGCGCGAGACGAGCTTGTAGCGGGCGATGCGCGCCTGGAAATCGCGCAGCGTGCCGCGCGCCCAGCGGCGCATCCGGGCCCGGAACGCGGCGGTGGCCCGGCGCGTGAGCCACAGCGTGAGGCCGCCCGCCAGCAGGAGGGCGACCGAGAGCAGCAGCCAATCGAGCAGGGTCATCGGCCGCGCGCGGCGCGGTTCAGGCGGTGGGCAGCTTGCCCGCGGCCTTCAGCTGCTGGAACGCCATGCCCTTGAGGCGGGTGATCCGCATCGCCATCGGCGGATGCGTCGCGAGCAGGTCCGCCAGGCGGCCTTCCTTGAGGTTGACGTCGCGGCCGAGCGGGTCGGCGATGCACAGGTGCGCGGCGCCCTCCTTGATGTGCGTGGTGGGGGCCTCGTGCGTCTCGATCTTCTCGAGGGCCGACGCCAGCGCGCCGGGGTTGCGCGTCAGCTCGGCGCCCGTGGCGTCCGCCAGGTACTCGCGGTCGCGCGAGACGGCCATCGCCATGATGCGCGAGATGAACGGCGCGAGGATCAGCGTGATGAGCCACAGGACGAACACGACGGCCGCCGCGCCCAGCAGCGGCCCGCTGGCCTTGCGCCCCCGGCCGCCCAGGAGGCCGCCGCTGCCGCGCAGCATCCGGCCCATGCCGTTCGACAGCACCACGATCACGCCCACCAGGGCCGCGATCAGCGTCATCAGGCGGACGTCGAGGTTGCGGACGTGGCCCATCTCGTGCGCGACGACGGCCTGCAGCTCCTCGCGGTTGACGACCTTCAGCAGGCCCGTCGTGACGGCGATGCAGGCCGTGCCCGCGTCCCGCCCGGTCGCGAAGGCGTTCGGATCGTCGTCCTCGATCACGTACACGCGCGGCTTGGGGAGACCGGCGGCGACCGCCATCTCCTCCACCACGTCCACCAGCTGCTTCTCCTCGAACGTCTGGGGCGTCGTGAGCTCGCGCGCGCCGGTGGACCACAGCACCTGCTGTGGGCCCTTGCGCCACGACACCCAGGCGGTGACGGCCGCGATCGTGGTGACCACGAAGCCGATCCACGGGAACCGGTACGGGATCTGGCCCTCGGTGCGGGCCGCGGCGGCGAGGTAGATCGCGAGGTCGCCGCCGAAGCCGAGCCAGGCGAAGAACAGGATGAACAGCACGAGCCACGCCACCGTGAGGCGGCGGTTCTTCGCCTGCTGCTCGAAGAGATTCGCGCCCGCGGTCACCCTTGCGGCTTCTTGAGCGAGAGGTCCACGGCCGGAACCTCGCGCTCGGCCTTGTCCTCGATCTCCCACAGCTCGGCGATCTCGGCCTTGGCGAGGCCCGCCACCAGATTGGTGGGGAACTGCTGCTGCTTGGTGTTGTAGCTCGTCGCCACGTCGTTGTAGAGCTGGCGCGCGAACGCGATCTTGTTCTCCGTGCTCGACAGCTCCTCCTGGAGGTCGCGCACGTTCTGCGAGCTCTTGAGGTCGGGGTAGCGCTCCATCACCACGAACAGCTTGGCGAGCGCTCCGGTGAGGGCGCCCTCCGCCGCAGCCGTTTCCTTCACGTCGGCCGCGCCGCCGCCGCCGCTGGCCATCGCCTTGGAGCGCGCGTCCACCACGGCCTGCAGCGTGTCCTTCTCGAACTCCATCGAGCCCTTGACGGTGTTGACCAGGTTGGGAATCAGGTCGTGCCGCCGCTTCAGCTGTACGTCGATCTGCTTCCAGGCGTTCACCGTCTGGTTCTTGAGCGAGATGAGGCCGTTGTAGGCGCTCACGACCCACACGGCGATGACGACGATGATGATGAGCAGCAGGATCGGACCCATGGCGCGGAGGTCTCCCGGGAGGTTCCAGCCAATGTGGGGCGGCGCCCGGATGCTGGCAAGAGACTCGCGCGGCCGCTATGGTCTAGGGTCAGAGTTCCCCGGATGACGGAAGCCAGAGGAGTTCCCAGACGGCAAGGTGCTCAGTGGTTACCAGACCTCGGAATACGGGATTCCGTCGCGGCGCCCTGGCGCTCCTGTGCCTCTGTGCGTCGGTGCGTCCGTGCGTCCTGCCCGCCCAGGCACCCGACATCGCCGTCGTCGCGACGCGCGCGTTCCGCCCGACGGCCGTGCTGCTGCCGCACTTCCAGTTCTGGGTGGCCGTGGACAGCGCGGCGGGCGGCGTCGTGGTCCGCGACCTCACCATCAATCCCGTGACGTTCACCGGCTGGGTCCGCGTCGAGGGCATCCAGCCCGGCGAGCGACTGGCGGAACAACCGCCGTTCCCGGACAGCGTGCGCTTCCAGGCGGACGGTCGCGTGCGGCTCCTGGTGGCCGACTCCGCGACAGGCGCACCGCTCGTGGTCGAGCCCCAGGGCGACACCGCCGCGCCGGCGGGCAAGCTCGTCATCTCGGCCCCGCAGTGGCCGTACGGCCGCGCCATCCTGGTCACCATCGATCCCGCCGACCTCTACGAGCACCGCTGGCGCTCGGTGGGCTACGGCGTGCGCGACCGCATCACGGTGGACGACAGCCGCCACGTCGTGTTCCTCGAGGACACCACGATCGCGCACACCGTGATCGCGATCGCGCCGGGCCGCGGCACGCGGGCAGCGATCCGCACCGAAGCGACGTCCATCGTCGTCACCACGAACTTCGGCGGCGCGGTCGGCCGCGAGCGGCGGGTCGTCGGGCGACTGGTGCTGGTGCTCGATCCCGAGCATGACAGCGCGGGCGGCATCCGCGCCGAGGTGGTGTTCGGCCGGGGCACCACGCGCGAGGACGCCGTCGGCGCCGTGGCGCAGGCCATCGCGGACGATCCGGCGCCGTTCGTGGCGAAGGGGCCGCGCGTCGCGACGCCCTCGGCCGACGTCTCGACCCTGCTCGCGCACGTGCTGGCCGCGGCGCAGCCGATGCTGCGTTACGACCGCATCGCGACGTTCCGCAGCCTGCCGGCCGGCTCGTACACCTTCCTCGCGGCGTTCGACCGCGACGGCTGGTACGGCGCGACGACCGCGCTGCAGCTCGGTGACGCCGAGGTGGTCTGCTCCGAGTACGCGCTGATGAAGCAGTACGCCGACACGTCGGGCGCGCAGCGCCACGAGATCTGGAACCGGCTCGGGCCGGCGGGGCGCTACGTCTGGACCGACGAGTGGGGCGGTCACTGGATGGCCGACAAGGATCCCTACGAGATCCTCAAGGGCTACGCGTGTTACCGCGCGACCGGCGACACGGCGTGGCTCGGCCTCGAGCTCAAGTACCTGCGGCGGATCGCGCGCTACGTGCTGGCGACCGACCGCCGCCGCGACGGACTGGTCGAAGGCGCGAGCTTCGGCACGTACTCGGAGATGTCACCGCTCTCGGCCGGCGACCAGCCGTACCTCACCGAGGACCCGTACGTCAACGCGCTGGCCGCCTACGCGCTCGACCGGCTCGCGGAGCTGGAGGACGAGGCCTCCCGGCGCCTGCCCGCCGCGAGCCTCGGCGACAGCGCGGCGACCTGGCGCGACGCGGCGAGCCGCATCCGCGCGGCGCTGCCCCGGCTGTGGCGGCCCCAGATGGGCTGGTTCACGTACCACGCCATGGCGGACAGCGTCCGCAGCTGGGACCACTACCATCTCCAGCCGGTGGACGCCCTGATCTTCGGGGCGGTGGCCGACACCGCGAGGCAGGCCGCCATGGTGACGACCCTGCTGCGACCGCAGTGGTGGGACGCGCGCAACCGCGGCTTCTTCGCCGTGCCCAGCGACGACCCCTGGTTCGACCGGTCGGGATACTGGACCGGCTGGGGCTGGCACATCATGGATTTCAAGGCGCTCGAGGCGGCGTTTCGGTACGGCACGGCGGACCAGCGGCGGACGGCGTGGCAACGGCTGGACGAGGAGACCTCGCGCATCGTGCGCGTGAACTACGGCCGGCCGGGCGAGCGCGGCGACGACAACGGGCTGTTCATGTTCTCGGCGGGGTCGTATCTCGACCTGCTCGCGCGCGGGCTGTTCGGAGTGGACGAGCATCTCGGCGCGATCGTGGTGGCGCCGCACTTGGACGGCATCGCCGACGACTTCACCTGGCGGCTGGACGGGTGGCGCACCAGCGGTGACTCGCTCGGCGTCACCTACCGTCCGGCCGACCGTGCGGCCACCGTCCGTCTCGGCGCGCGGCGTCTCACGACGCTGGTGCTCGGCTTCCCGTGGCTGGCACCCGGCGGGTGTGTCGAGCTCGCCCGCGCGGGAGAGAGTGCGCGGGTACAGCTCCCGGCGCCGCTGTTCCTGCCGGCCGGCGGGGCCGTGGTGACCGTGCCGGCCGGGCTCGGACGTGCCGTGCTCAGGGTATCGGCGCGTCCCTGCGGGGCCTAGCGAGGGCCGCCACCAGCCAGATCCAGCCGAGCAGGGCCAGCGCGTGCAGCCGGCTGGCCGTCCGCAGCAGCATCACCAGGTTGACGGGAACGGCGAACGCGGAGCCGAGGCGCGAATCGGGCAGCCAGCGCCGCAGCGCCACCACCTGGTTCGAGGCGAAACCGCCGGCGCGGAAGTGCGCCAGGATCGCGCGCTTCAGGGCGTCGTCGTCGAGAGCGCGCCATCCGGGCAGCTGCACCACGTTCCACACCGACGCGGCGAAGCCGTAGCCGTGCATGTCGGTCGAGCCGAACACGGGGCGGTTCTCGAGCCGCGACCACGCGATCACGGAGCTTCGGGCGCCGGGCGGCAGGTCCATGGCCTGGGGCGCCGAGGTCCAGACCTCGAAGCCGTCCACGCCCCAGTTGCTGAGCTGGCCGAATTCCTCTCCGGTGTGCCGCGCCCAGTCTTCCGGCAGCGTGGGAACGAGGAAGACCGAGTCGGCGTGCAGCCGGCGCACCAGCGCGCCGGTCGCGTCCCACGACGCGTCGGAGGGCTTGTTCACGACCAGGCTGTCGGTCCCGAGCGCGAGCACGTGGATGCCGGAAAGCGAGATCTCCTCCCCGTCGAGCAGGCGGGCACCGCGGTCAGCCCGTGCCCCCGTGCCCCCGTGCCCCAGTGCCCGCCAGACGTTGTGGTCCGTCACGAAGGCCACGTCGAAGCCGGCGCGCGCGTGCCAGGCGGCGTTGCGAGCGAGGTCGAAGCCGGGCCGGCCGTCGTGCGAGAGCGCGGTGTGGGAGTGCACGTCGAGGACCATCGCGTCCGGGCCGCTCGCCACGAGCCGCGGGATCGGCCGCGGGGCGAGCGCGCCCCACGCCACGAACGCGGCGAGGCCCGCGACGAACCCGAGGGCGCAGGCGGCTTCGCGCAGCGCCCGCCGGCCCCCGGTGCGGCGGACGGCCAGGCGGGCCAGCACGTACGCCGCGACCGTCCACGCGCCGAAGCCCTCCAGGTCGCGGCGCGATCCGCCGTTCAGCCAGTCGGCGAGGAGCGTGAACGGGGCGAACAGCGCGTGCAGGAGGGGATATGCGAGCCGCGCCGTGGCCGGCGGCATCCACGTCACGACGTCCACGAGCGGATTGAGGGGAAACAACTGCGCGACGACGACGCATGCGCTCAGGGCCAACGGCAGGCGCCAGCGCAGCCGCATGCGACGCTACGACCCGCTCTCGCCCGCCGCCTCGCGGACGGCGCGCGCGACGCGGTCCGCCAGGCGCTGCCGCTGCGCGGCACTGCGCACGGCCGGGTGGTCCTGCCGCAGCGAGAGCTCGGCGCCGTCCTCGATGGGGATGCGGTACCACGCTCCCGCCGGCGCGCTCGCCGCGGGCACCTCGCGCGCGTCGGCCGCCGGCGCGTGGCGGGCCACGGCCCGGGCGACGCGCCCCCTTGGCGCCACGACGCTGCGGAAGTCGATCTCCTCCGGCGTCGGCAGCGTGCCGAGGGACGCGGCCACGCGCTTCTCGAGCACGTCACCCGGCGAGTCCGCGATGTCGCGGGTGATCGTGGCGAGGGTGGCGCCTTCCATCTGTCGCAGCTTGATGGAGAGCAGCTGGAGCAGGTGCCGGTAGTTGTACGTCGCGGCCGTCCCGCGGCCTTCCGGCGGCGTCATCAGCCGGCGCGTGACGTAGAAGCGGATGGTGCGGTCCGACGGATGGCTCTGCGCCGCCGCGTTGATCGGCGTGACCCCCGAGGCATCGAGAATCCCGCCCGTCAGGGCCGCCAGGTCCCGGATGTTCCAGGGGGCGAGCTTCGCGTATTCGCGGAGCGCCAGCAGGGGGTCGCTCATGTGGTGCAGATTTCATATCCCGCCGCCGCGCGCAGCGCAAGGAGGGCCGGGACGCCCGGGGCTTGACGCTCCCCGCGCGGCCCGTCCGGGGTTCGTGGCGGCGCGGCGGGCCTTTGCGGGGCGCCCCCGAATCCGGCGCGCTTCTTGCTGTTTCTCGCTCCCAGCCCCAGTGGAGCGGAGTGCATGGCCCGGTACAAGATCGCTTGGCTGCCCGGCGACGGCATCGGCCGGGACGTGATGGACGCCGCCCGGATCGTCCTCGACGGCATCCGCCTCGACGCGGAGTACCTGCCGGGCGACATCGGCTGGGACTTCTGGTGCCGGGAAGGCGACGCCCTGCCGCTGCGCACCGTGAAGCTCCTCGAGGGGGTGAACGCCGCGATGTTCGGCGCCATCACCTCGAAGCCGGCGCGCGCGGCCGAGGCGGAGCTCGATCCGTCGCTCAAGGGCACGGGCCTGGTGTACCGCTCGCCGATCGTGCGGATGCGGCAGATGTTCGACCTCTACGTCTGCCTGCGGCCGTGCAAGGCGTATCCCGGCAATCCGCTCAACTTCAAGGACGCGATCGACCTCGTGATCTTCCGCGAGAACACGGAGGATCTCTACGCCGGCGTCGAGTTCAGCCCGGTGCCGGCCGAGATCTCCGCCGCGCTCGGCCGCTCGTCCAAACCGTTCGCGCCCTTCAAGGACCTGGCGCCCGACGCCTACGCGGTCTCGTGCAAGATCAACACGCGCCGGGGCTCGGAGCGGATCGTGCGCGCGGCGTTCGAGCACGCGCGCCGCGCGGGCCGCTCCAAGGTCACGGTCGTGCACAAGGCGAACGTGGTGCGGGCCACCGACGGGCTGTTCCTGGAGGAGGCGCGGCGGGTCGCGGCCGACTACCCCGACGTCCGCATGGACGACGCCAACGTGGACGCGATCTGCATGTGGCTCCTCAAGAACCCGATGAGCTACGAGGTGCTGGTCGCGCCGAACCTCTATGGCGACGTGATCAGCGACCTCGCCGCGCAGATGGTGGGTGGTCTCGGCTTCGGGTGCTCGGGCAACATAGGCGAGAAGCTCGCGGTCTTCGAGCCCTCGCACGGCTCCGCGCCGAAGTACGCGGGCCAGTACAAGGTGAACCCGATCGCGACGATCCTCGCGGCGAAGATGATGCTCGACTGGCTCGGCGAGCAGGAAAAGGCCGGGCGGCTCGAGCGCGCGGTGGCCGCGGTGATCCGCGCCGGCGCGGTCCGCACCTACGACATGGGTGGCACGAGCACGACGCTCGAGGTGGCCGAGGCCGTGGCGCGCGAGCTGAAGGCCTGAGCGGGATGGCCACGCGCTCGATCGTGCTGCACGAGGTCGGCTTGCGGGACGGCCTGCAGATGGAGCGGCAGGTGGTCCCGACCGAGGTGAAGGCGCGCTGGATCGGCGACCTCGTGGCGGCGGGCGTGGACGCCCTCCAGGTGGGATCGTTCGTCCACCCCGAGAAGGTGCCGCAGATGGCCGACACGGACCGCCTGTTCGCGTCCCTCGGCAAGCCGGCGGGCGCGAAGCTCTCGGCCCTGGTGCTGAACGAGAAGGGCCTCGAGCGCGGGATGGCGTGCGGCGTCGAGATGTTCTGCATGGGGGTCTCGGCGAGCGAGACGCACAGCCGCAAGAACACCGGCATGTCCGTCGCCGATGCCACCGACCGCATCGTCGCGATGGCGCGGCGCGCGCTCGACGCGAAGGCCGCCGTGCAGGTCTCGGTGCAGTCCGCGTTCGGCTGCGGCTACGAGGGCGTCGTCCCCGAGAGCCGGGTGCTGGACCTCGTGCGCCGGTTCCTCGACGCGGGGCTGGCGCGGATCAGCCTCGCCGACACGGCCGGCCACGCGGTGCCCGACCAGGTGGAGCGGCTCTACGAGGCCGTGTTCGCCGCCGGTCCCGGCGTCGAAGCGGCCTGCCACTTCCACAACACCTACGGCCTCGCGATCGCCAACTGCTGGGCCGCGCGGCGCGTCGGCGTGACGTGGTTCGAGTCGTCGGTCGCCGGGCTCGGCGGCTGTCCGTTCACGAAGATCGCCGGCGGCAACACCTGCACCGAGGACTTCGTGCACCTGCTGCAGCGCTCGGGGCTGCGGCCCGACGTGCGGCTCGACCGGCTGATCGCCGTGGCGCGCGACGTCGGCGCGTTCCTGGGCCGCGAGCTGCCCGGAACCGTCTACCGCACCGGCACCGTGGCGGATGCGGTCGCGGGGCGCGCGTGAGCGGCGCCAGGCTGCTCGCGGGCATCCGGGTGCTCGACCTGACGAACGTGCTGTCGGGCCCGTTCGCCACGCTGCACCTGGCGCTGCTCGGCGCCGAGGTGATCAAGATCGAGAACCCCGTGGACGGGGATCTCGCGCGCAAGCTCGGCAACGTGCCCGAGCTGAACGACCGGCTGATGGGCACGAGCTTCCTGGCGCAGAACGCCAACAAGAAGTCGCTGACGCTGAACCTGAAGGAGCCGGACGCGCGCGCGATCTTTCTCAAGCTCGCCGCCACCGCGGACGTCGTGGTCGAGAACTTCCGTCCCGGCGTGATGGAGCGGCTGGGGCTGGCGTACCCGGTGCTGAGCCGCGCCAACCCGCGGCTCGTCTACTGCGCCATCTCGGGCTTCGGGCAGACCGGGCCCGACGCGTTGAAGCCCGCCTACGACCAGATCATCCAGGGCCTCAGTGGGATCATGGCGATCAACGGCGACGAGCGGCTGAACCCGTTGCGCTGCGGCTTCCCCGTCTGCGACACGGTGGGCGGACTCAACGCCGCGTTCGCCGTCATGGGCGCGCTGTTCCACCGCGAGCGGACCGGCGAAGGGCAGTTCATCGACGTCGCGCTGGTGGACTCGATCATGCCGCTGATGGGATGGGTCGCGGCGAACCTGCTCATCGGGCACCAGCAGCCGCAGCTGCTGGGGAACGACAACTTCACCGCCGCGCCGTCCGGCACCTTCGCCACGCGCGACGGCGCCATCAACATCGCCGCCAACAAGCAGGAGCAGTGGGAAGCGGTCGCCGACGAGCTGGGCGTGGGCGAGCTGAAGGCCGATCCGCGCTTCGCCAAGCGGGACGCGCGGAAGAAGAACCGGAAGGCGCTCACGGCGTTGCTCGAGGCACGGCTGAAGGCCGACACGACGGAGCACTGGGTCGAGCGCCTCAACGCCCGGGGCGTGCCTTCGGGCGCGATCCTGGGTCTCGAGCAGGCGCTGACGCAGCCGCAGGTCGGGCACCGCGGGACGCTGCAGGCGGTGTGCGCCGAGGGCATCGGGGAGCTGAAGCTGTTCGGTCTCACGGCCAAGCTCGAGAAGACGCCGGGCGCCGTCGAGACGCCGCCGCCGCGTCTCGCGGAGCACACCGACGAGATCCTCGGCGGACTGGGCTACACGGCGCAGGAGATCGCGAAGCTGCGCGAGCGCGGGATCGTCTGACGAAGGAGCAGTCGCGATGGGCATGACGGTGGTCCAGAAGATCCTCGCCCGCGCCTCCGGCCGCGGCGCGGTCGCGGTGGGCGACGTGGTGGAGCCGGCCGTGGACCTGGCGATGAGCCACGAGAACGGCGCGCTCGTGATCAACCAGTTCCTCGAAGTCTTCCGGGGCACCGGCCGCGAGCCGGCGCTGTGGGACGCCTCGCGCATCGCGATCGTCTTCGACCACCGCGTGCCGGCCGAATCGCCCAAGACGGCCACCAACCAGAAGAAGGTGCGCGAGTTCGTCGCCGCCCACGGCATCGCGAAGTTCCACGACATCCGCGGTGACCGCGGCGGCATCTGCCACCAGATCCTCCCCGAGAACGGCTACGTGCGGCCTGGCGCGGTGGTGGTGGGCACGGATTCCCACACCACGAGCCACGGGGCGCTCGGAGCCTTCGCCTTCGGGATCGGCGCCACCGAGATGGCGTCCGTGTGGACGCTCGGCTACGCCGTGAACGTGGAAGTGCCGGCGACGATCCGGGTCGAGGTGCGCGGCGCGCTGGCGGACCTCGTCGAGCCGAAGGACCTGATCCTGCACCTCGTGGGCCTGCTCGGCGCGGCCGGCGCGACGTTCCGCGTGCTGGAGTTCCACGGGGAGGCGATCCGCGCGATGCCTACGTCGGGCCGTCTCACGCTGTGCAACATGTCGGTCGAGGCGGGAGCCACGGCGGGCATCGTGCCGGCGGACGCCGAGACGCTGCGCTACCTGCGGGACGAGGCCGGCGTGACGGAGCCGGTGCAGCCGGTCGTGCCCGACCCCGACGCGGCGTACGAGCGCGTCGTGGAGGTGGACGCCTCCGCGCTCGCGCCGCAGATCGCGTGTCCCCACACGGTGGACAACGTGCGGCCGGTGACCGAGGTGGCGGGGAAGCACGTGGACCAGATCGTGATCGGCTCTTGCACCAACGGGCGCCTGGACGATCTCGCCACCGCCGCCCGCATCCTGCGCGGCCGGACGGTGGCGGCGGGCACGCGGATGCTGGTCTTCCCCGCATCGGGGCGCATCTACCAGGAGGCGCTGGCGGCGGGCTACGTCGCCGACCTCGTACGCGCGGGCGCCGTGGTGATGAACGCGGGATGCGGGCCGTGCCTGGGCGTGCACGAGGGCGCGCTCGGCGACGGCGAGGTCGCCCTCTCGACCACCAACCGCAACTTCAAGGGACGGATGGGGAACCCGGCGTCGGAGGTGTACCTCTGCTCGCCGGCGGTGGCCGCCGCATCGGCGGTGAGCGGCACGATCACGGATCCGCGGCAGGGAGGTGGGCGGTGACCACGGCCAGGGTGGTGCAGGCGCTGGGCGACGACGTCTCGACCGACGTCATCTACCCGGGGCGCTACATGGCGACCGTCCTGCCGACGGAGACGCCGCAGTACGCGTTCGCGGACCTCGGCGCGTTCAACGCGAAGCTGAAGGCGGGCAGCGTTCCGGCCGAAAGCGTCATCGTCGCCGGGAAGAACTTCGGCTGCGGGTCCTCGCGCGAGCAGGCGGTCTCGACGCTGAAGGGTCACGAGCTGGTGATCGTGGCGTCGAGCTTCGGGCGGATCTTCCTTCAGAACGCCGTCAACCTCGGCCTGCGGCTGGTCGAGGCGCCGGGCGCCGCGGCGTCCGAAGGCGACGAGCTGGAGATCGGGCCGGCCGAGGTCGTGAACCGCACGACGGGGAAGCGCTACGCGGTCCGGCCGCTTCCGGCCGCGCGCCAGGCCATCGTGGACGCAGGCGGGCTCATCCCCTACACGCGCCGCCGGCTCCTGGAGCGCGCGGCGAAGCGCTAGACGGCGGAGCCCGGCGTTTCGGCCTTGGGCTGGGCGACCCCGCGGACCCGGCCCCACAGGGCCACGATCCCGATGACGATCCCCGCCACCTGGCAGCACGCCGCCACGAGGCGGACGTAATCCCAGCCGGGCCCGACCAGCACCAGGTCGAAGAACTCGGTCGCGGCGCGCACCAGCGTGCCCGCCGCGAGCAGCGCGTAGGAGATGCCGACGAGACGGGGGTGCGGCCCGATCGGCTGGCCGCGGCCCGAGCGCGGGAAGAGCCAGAAGGCCGTGCCGAGAATCATCATCAGCAGGAACCCCACCAGCAGCACGTGCACGTGCGCCACGACCATCCCGTGGCTGATGGTCCCACCCGTCGTCAGCTGCAGCTCGAGCCACAGCCCCCCGAGCAGGCCGAGCGCGAGAAAGGCGAAGGCGGTCCGCAGGTAGAGCCGCACGAGGATGTGCATGCCGCAGTCTAGCGCGCGGCCGAAGGCACGACCAGACCGGCCCGCGCGCGCCGCCACGGGCCGTGCCGCACCGCGTGCGTCCGATGCCGCCCGCCACCCGCGCCGTGGCTACCGTGCGGCGTGCGCCGCGGATTCACGCTGCCGGAGCTGCTGTCGGTGATGGCGATCGTGGGGATCCTGCTCTCGATCGTGACGCCGCCGCTCGGGCGCGCCCTGGACCAGGCTGCGGTCCGCGAAGGCGTGGACCGGTTCGCGGAGCTCCACGCCACGACGCGCCAGCTCGCCATCGCCCGCGGCGCCCTCGCCCGGCTCGAGCTCGACGCCGCCGCGCGTACGGCGACGCTGTCCGTTCGGCGCACGGCGCTCGCCTGGGACACGGTCGGCCGGTTCCCCCTTGGCTCGGCGTCGCTGGCCTGCACCAACCCCACGATCGTCTTCGGCCCGCTCGGACTCGGCTACGGCACGTCGAACACGCGCGTGATCTTCGCGCGCGGCGCGGCGGCCGACACGGTGACCACCTCCCGCACCGGCCGCCTGCGCCGCTGACGCCTGCAACCCTTTCGGCGGGCCGCGCGTCTAATCATTCGGAGAGCGCGGGAGCGGGAAATGGGCGCGGCGCCGATGATCAACGGCCGGGACGAGGAGGCGGGACTGCTGGAGCGGTGGCGCTGCGGGACGGCGTCGCCGCGGCGCCCCGAGGCGGCCGTGTGGAAGTGCGTCGCGCACCCCTCGCTGATGCCGACCGTGTTCGCGAAAACGGAGAGCGCACCGACGCTCGTGCCGTGGAGGGAAGTGGTCGCGCGCAAAGTCTGACGGCGGCTTTGCCCGGCCATAGGGCCCGGGGGTTCTGCCCCCGGGCCGCTTGTTTTGTGGGACCTGCGGACGGCGGGCGTGGGATCCACGGCC
>DATKNX010000129.1:0-3068 GCA_035541085.1 Gemmatimonadales bacterium
TCCGGACTCAGCGTGGCGCCCGACACGTCGGGATAGACCAGCACCACGCGGTGCCGCACGGCCTCGCGCCAGTCCTGCGTGATCAGGAACGGCACGCCGATCGTCTCGAGGGCGTGCGCCATGCCCAGCCACGCGGAGGCGGTGTCAGTGAGGAGTATCGCGAGACGGCTGTCGGCGCCTTCCGAGAATCGCGTCCACGGCGTGGGCACGGGCGGGGCGATCGGGGTCGCGGAGTCGGGGCCCGTGACGCCGCGGAACGGCCAGGACGTCGCGGGCGGGCGCGACGGCGACTGGGCGCGCGCGGCCAGCGGGGCAGCCGCGAGCGCCAGGACCAGCCCTCCGAGCCGCCGACCGGGGACGCTCAACGCCGGGGTCCCCGCTTGATGAGCCACATCACGCCGAACATGTCTACGATGCCCACCCACAGGCGGTTGAACAGCCCGTAGTGCGAGCGGCCCCGCGTGCGCGGCCGGTGCCCCACCTCGACCGAAACCACGCGGCCGCCGGCGCGGATGAACAGGGCGGGCAGGAACCGGTGCAGGTGGTCGAAGTGCGGCAGCGCGAGGAACGCCTCGCGCTCGAAGAGCTTGAGGCCGCAGCCCGTGTCCGGCGTGCGGTCGCCCAGGAGCCGGCCGCGCACGCCGTTCGCGACCCGCGACGACACGCGCTTGAGCCACGAGTCGCGCCGCGCCTTCCGGTAGCCCGCCAGCAGCAGCGGCCCGCCGTCGGCCGATGCGTGCGAGTCGCGCGCCGCCAGCAGCCGCCGAATGTCGGCCGGATCGTTCTGCCCGTCGCCGTCCAGCGTCGCGATCCACCGGCCGGCGGCCGCGCGCACGCCCGTGACCGTCGCGAAACTCTGGCCCTTGGGGCTCGCGTGCCGCAC
The DNA here is from genome assembly GCA_035541085.1 of Gemmatimonadales bacterium. Classification (GTDB taxonomy): domain Bacteria; phylum Gemmatimonadota; class Gemmatimonadetes; order Gemmatimonadales; family JACORV01; genus Fen-1245. The sequence goes on from DATKNX010000129.1 coordinate 884, forward strand.
GACGCGGAGCCGCGCGACGGCCTTCGCCGCGGCCTCGGCCCGCGCGCCGGTGCCGTCGCCGCTGCCGTCGTCCACCAGCACGACTTCGTACGACGGCGCTCCCGGAAACCGCAGCGCGGCCCCGATCTCCTCCAGCAGCGGGCCCACATTCTCCGCCTCGTCGTGCGCCGGAATGACCACCGACAGGTCCACGCCGGAAGCTACTCCTTTCGCCGCGCCTGCGCCCGCCAGAACAGGAAGACGGGCACGCCCAGCGCGAGCAGCAGCGCGCCGACGGCGGCGTTCCGCGGGTTCGACGCCACCGAGCTCGCCACCACGTAGAGCGCCGCCACGACGAACAGGGCCGGCGTGACCGGGTAGCCCGGCGCGCGGTAGCCCGCCCCACTTTCTCCGGCGGCCGCGCGCGCCTCGCGGTGCCGGTAGACGAACAGCGTGCTCACCACCATGCCGAAGAAGATCCAGTCGCCGAACACCACGTAGTCCAGCAGCTGGCCGTAGGTGCCGCTCAGCGTGAGCAGGATGCCCCACGCGCCCTGGAACACGATCGCCGCCGCGGGCGTGCGGTAGCGCGGATGCAGCCGCGAGAGCTGCGGAAAGAACGCGCCGTCCGCGGCCATCGTGCGGTAGACGCGCGGCGAGACGAGGATCACGAGGTTGAGGAAGCCGAACGTGGAGACCGCGATGCCGGCCGCGATCACCGCGGCGCCGGCCCGGCCGAGGACGCGGCCCATCGCATCGGCCGCCGGCGCCGTGCTGTGCGCCAGCCCGTCGGCCCCGAGCACCTTCAGGTACGTGACGTTCGCCAGCAGGTAGACCGCGATCACGATGGTGACGCCGATCACCAACGCGCGCGGCAGGTTCCGCTCGACGTCGATCATCTCTTCGGCAATGAAATTCGACTGCTGCCACCCCCCAATCGCGAACATGACCGGCACGAGCGCCGCGCCCACCGCGACGATCACGTGCGGCGGCGCCGGCATCGCCGACGACGCCAGGCCGTCAAGCGGCATCCTTACCAGTAGACCCGCGACGATGAGGCCGGCGAGGGCGGCCAGCTTGAGCAGCGTGAAGACGTTCTGCGTGACGGCGCCCGGCTTAACGCCGACGTAGTTGACCGTCGAAAGGATGATGATGGCGGCGATCGCGACGGGCAGGATCGCGGCGTCCGGAAGTGCCAGCAGGACGGCGAGATAGCGCGCGAACGTGACCGCCACCGCGGCGATGGCGCCGGTGGCCATCACCAGGAGCAGCGCCCATCCATAGAGGAAGGCCGGCAGGAGGCCGTACGCGTCGCGCAGGTACACGTAGCCGCCGCCGGCCCGCGGCTTCCGGGCGCCCAGCTCGCCGAAGCAGAAGGCGCCGGCCAGCGCGATCAGGCCGCCCAGGACCCAGACGGCCAGCGTCAGGAAGGGCGTCCGGACCCGCTCGGCGACGATCGCCGGATTGAGGAAGATGCCGGCGCCGATGATGCCGCCGATGACGACCATGGTGCCCGAGAACAGGCCCAGCCGGCGGGCGTAGCTGGGAGACTTGCCCCCATCTATGGGGTACGTCACTATGCATCACCCAATGGAGAAGCCATGACCCCTCGGATTCCGAGCCCGGTGCGCGCCGGCGCGCTGCTGGCGCTGGTTCTCGCGGTCGCCGCGATCACGCCGCAGCCGGCGCGGGCGCAGTACTTCGGCCGGAACAAGGTGCAGTACGAGTCCTTTCATTTCCAGGTGCTGCGCACCGACCACTTCGACGTCTACTTCTACGCCGAGGAGCAGCAGGCTGCCGAGCAGGCGGCGCGCATCGCCGAGCGGTGGTATGCCCGCGAGTCGCAGCTGTTCGACCACGAGCTGAGCGGCCGCCAGGCCCTCGTCCTCTACGCCAGCCCGGCGGCGTTCCAGCAGACCAACGTCGTCGAGGGCGACCTCGGCGAGGGCACGGGCGGCGTCACCGAGGCCGTCAAGCGGCGCATCGTGCTGCCGCTCGGCAGCTCGCTCGCGGAGACGAGCCACGTCATCGGCCACGAGCTGACGCACGCCTTCCAGTACGACATCACCGGCCACGGCCGCGGCGGCAGCCAGCTGCCCGCCGCGGCGCAGATGCCGCTGTGGTTCATCGAGGGCATGGCCGAGTACGTGTCGCTGGGGCCGCTCGACCCGCACACCGCGATGTGGATGCGCGACGCGGCCCTCCA
>DATKNX010000130.1:0-20310 GCA_035541085.1 Gemmatimonadales bacterium
AGCGCGACCGGATTCCATCCCGGGAACGTGAGTTCGGCGAGGATCACGCGGTCACCTCATCCGGCGAGCGCCAGCTTGGCGAGCGCCGCCTCCGGCAGGCGGAACGGGAAGTGGGTGCCGAAGACGAAGCGCTCGCGGCCCACGGTCCGGTAGAGCGCCGCGAGCTGATCTTCGGGCGGACCCCACAGCCAGGCGACGTCCCAGCGCACGCGCGCCGCCTCGTGGGGAGTCGAGCCGAAATGTACTTCCTCGACCAGCCCGCGGTCGGCGTTGGTCACCAGCAGCTCCAGCCCGGCGTGGGCGCGCAGCGTCGCGCGCACGTCGGCGCCGATGAGGTCGGCCGCCCCGTCGAGCCGGTGCCGCTGGCGCGAGTCCTCGAGCCGCACGGTCAGGACGAGCGGCAGGCCGGCGCCCGCGCACGCCGCCGCGAGCGCGGCCATCGCCGGACCTGCGGCGTCGAAGCCGTAGTGCGACGGGTACGTGCGGACCGCCGGGCACCCCTCGGACCGCGCGCGCTCCAGCTCGCGCTCCCAGCCCGGGTACGCGGGATTCACCGCCGGCACCGGCAGCAGGCGCGCGCGGTGCGGCGCGAGGAGAGCGAGCAGCTCGTCGTTGCCCGCCGCGACGTCGCGGTAGAAGATGCTCGGCACGTGGCCCACCCACGCCCGCGCGATGCCCAGGCGCTCCAGGTCCGCCGCCAGCCGCTCCGGCGTCGGATCCGGGAGCCGGCGGTACGGGTACGGGCCCACGAGGGCGTTGTGGTCTACGAGGTCAGGCGGAAGAGCCGCGCCGCGGTCTTCCATCGGATCCCCTCCAGCGCGTCGGGCGCGAGGCCCAGCGTCTCCAGGGCGCGCAGCTTGGCCCATCCGGCGTCCATCGTCAGGTCGCAGCCCCACAGCAGGCGCCCCGGTCCGACGCACGCGAGGCACAGCTCGAGCATGCCGCGGTCCACGCCGCTGCCCGAGAGGTCCACGAACACGTTGGGCACGGCCACCAGTGCCCGCAGCGAGTGCGCCCAGTCGCCGCCGCCGCCGATGTGCGCGAGGATGAAGTTCGCGCGCGCGTGCCGCGCCGCCAGCTCGGCCAGGTCCAGCGCGTCGGAGATCTCCTGGCCCGGCACCTCGCGCGTGCGCCGCTGCCAGACGTGCTGCAGCACGGGGACGCCGCGCTCGGCCGCCAGCGCCGCGACGGGGTCCAGCAGCGCGTCGCTCGCGCGCCGGCTCGCGGCGAGCTTGATGCCCACCATCCCGGCGCCGAGCCCCCGCTCGATCTCCGCGAGCGCGTGGTCGGGGTAGTTCGGGTTGACCGTGACGTAGCCCTTCACCAGGCCCGGGTGCGCCCGCGCGATGGCGCGCATCGCCTCGTTGCCCGCCGCCACGTCGTCCGGCGACGGGAAGTAGGTGGGCGACGTGTGGCCGAAACTCCCCAGAATCGAGGCCACGTGCAGCGTGATGCCGATGCGCGCGCCCGCCTCCAGGCGGCTCCGGTTCCGCTCGGCCCAGTCCGACCGCCCGCACCCCGCGTGCAGGAAGTGCGCGTGCACGTCCACCAGCGGGCGCGCCGCCGCGGCCGGTGTCACGACGCCTCTCCGGCGGCGGCGCGCACGGCTTCGAGCGTCGTCGCGACCTCCCCGCTGTCGTGCGCGAGGCTGGGGAAGTTGTAGGCGCCGCGCTTCAAGAGTACGCCGCGGCGCGCGCAGCCGAGGAGGAAGCGGCGCTCGCGCGCCGCGTCGGCGAACCGCAGGAACCACATCTCCGGCAGGCCCTCCGCCGTCCAGGGACACGGCGCCGGCCACGCGGCCAGCGGAGCGAAAACCAGCCGCCCGACGCGCGCGAGGTGCGCGGCCACGTCGGTCCGCGCCCACACGTCGAGCACGGCCCGCGCCGCCGCGAGCGCCACGAACTCCGTGGCGAGCGTCGAGGAGATCCAGGTCTCGCGCACGCGCGCCAGAATATCCGCGCGGCCGACGACGGCCGCGAGCGGGTACCCGTTCGCGAGCGCCTTGCCCAGCACCGCGAGGTCCGGCTCGACGCCGAAGCGCGCGGCCGCGCCGCCGGCCGCCAGGCGGAAGCCCGTCTTGATCTCGTCGAACACGAGGACGGCGCCGCGCTCGGAGGCCAGGCGCCGCGCTCCCGCGAGCCAGGCCGGCGACGGCGCGCGCTCGACCACGGGCTCGAGGACGATCGCGGCGGGCGGCTCGGCCGCGACCGCCGCCTCGAGCGCCGGGAGGTCGTCGAAGGGCACGCTGGTCCAGAGCCGCGCGACGCCGTCGGGCACACCCGCGCCGACCGTCGGCCCGTCCAGCCAGCCGTGATACCCCGCGTGCACCACGCGCTCCCGGCGGGTCGCGACCCGCGCGAGGCGCACGGCCGCCTGCACCGCCTCCGCGCCCGTCTTGAAGAAGCGCGCCAGCCCGGCCCCGGGATACGCCGCGCACAGGCGCTCGGCCACCTCGACCTCGAGCACGTGCGGCAGCGGCCCCACGGCGCCGTCGCGCACCGCCCGCTCGACGGCCTCGCTGACGTCCGGATGGCCGTAGCCCAGGGCCACCGCGCCCAGCGCCATCGTCCAGTCGAGCAGCTCCGCGCCCTCGGCCGTCTCGACGCGCGCGCCGCGGGCGCGGACGACGTGCGTGGGGCCGTCGGGCCCGCCGAACATCGCGTCGGGCCCCTTCGAGCGCGTGGACGTGAAGCCCGCCACCGCGCGCGTCGCGCGCCGCGCGATGTCGCCCGGGCCGCTCACCGCCGCCTCACGACAGCGCCACCAGCGGCAGCTGGTGCGACAGCGGCCGGTCGCCGGCCAGGTAGAGCCGGGTCCCGCGCGCGCCCGACCACACGAGCTGCCCGACGCGCCGCTCTTTGCCCTCGCGGAACCGGTTCACGCACAGGTCGAAGCCGAAATCGCCCACGTCGTCGGGCAGCTCCATCGCGCAGGTGATGCGGTAGCCGCGCTCCGTCGGCTGCCACGCGCCGTGCAGCATTTCGGGCGAGGCGTCGGTGCCGCGCACCGCCGACACGCGGAGCCGCGCCGGATCGTCCGCGTCCGGCACGACCAGCCAGCCGAGGAAGCCGACGCTCTCCAGGTACACCTGGATCCCGTCGGAGTGGATGTCCGGGTTCTCGTTGTCCCACTCGGGGTCGGCCGTGCCGCGCGGCCGGAACGCCGGTTCCGGCGCCGTCACGTCCACGGCGACGTAGACGGTGGATCCCTCGTGGTTGAGATACGCCGTGGCCGAGAACGCATCCGGCCCGCCCCATGCCTCCTCCGCGCGGCGGAACTGCTCGGCGCGAGCGAGCACAAGCGGCGCGTCGAGGCGGAAGCCGTCGAGCGATCCGTCGAGCGCGGGGGCACGCTTCAGCGCCAGGCTGTGTGCCGCGGCCTCCCGCTTCGCCGGCGGCGCGGGCGCGGCCGGCTCGGGCTCCTCCGGCAGCTCGCGGGCGCCGCCCAGCTCGATCGGGTCACCCCGGCCGAGGTCGATGCGCCAGCCCTCCGCCGTCGGTCCGTGCGTGTGCATCCCGCCGTCCGCGAGCCGCACGACGAAGTCCTGATCGTGGCACTCGACCTCCTCCACGACACCCGCGTGATCCACGCACGCCACGAGAGTCACCATCTCGCCGCTCGAGACCACGACGGCGAAGTCCATCTCCTCGGCTTCGTCCACGGCCTCGGGCGGCGGCGGCCCGGGCGCCCGTGAGAGTTGCACCTGGAAAGGCTGCCGGCCCGCGAGGTAGACGGGCAGCCGCCCGCCGGGGCGCTCGAACGTGACGCCGGCCGCGTGGACCTCGGGGCGGCCCCACCCGTGCCACGGAAGCGCGAGCATCCGCTCTCCCACCGCGCTGGCCATCTGCACCACGTCGAGCACGTAGCCGGGCGCGGCCACGACGGTCCGCTGCACCCCGACGCCGTCGAACGCGGTGCCGTCGGGCAGCTGCGCGCAGACCCAGCCGAACTCGCCGCCGTCGGCGTACCCGACGCACAGGCCGCGGGCCTCGGACTGCGACAGCGCGTCCACCAGCGGCGCGTTGTGCGCCAGCGTCGAGCGATACCACGACAGCCTCGGCGAGACGTAGGAGCCGGTGCCGAAATCCACCAACCACGGCACGCCGCCCGCGTGCAGGGTGAGGTTCAACCGGTCGGGATGGCCGTGCCCGCCGCCGGGCTCGCCGTAGTCCAGGCTCGCGTAGGTGCGCCCGGCGTCGCGGCGGAAGACGGCCAGCCCGGTCGCCTCCAGGTGCGCCGACGGCGGCGGCCACGCGTCCTCGGCCTCCTCGGGCAGCGCAGGAGCGGCCCACAACAGTCCCTTCCACCCCAGGCCAACGCGCCTCAACCCCGAGGGCGGCTCGTGCCGCTCGACTTCCGTGATCGCCCCGGCACCGCCCTCGACGACGGGCTCGGCCGGGTCGTACACGTGGGCCAGCAGCGACGCCTCGCCGCGCCAGGGCGCGCGCGCCAGCGACAGCTCCCACAGCTCGGCCATGCGCCGCTGCCGAAGGGAGACGCCGAATCGCGAGTCGCGTCGCGCCGGGAACGTGAAGTCGGGCAGCGCGGTCAGGACCGGCGCGCGGAACGCCTCGCGGAACTTGCGCGCGAGGTCGGTGCCGCTCGTCCACAGGTCCATCTCGCCGCCGGTGCGCAGCATCTCCGCGCCCCACGCCAGGCCGCGCAGCGCGAACCAGTGGTAGTTCTCCCCCTCGTACCACAGGCCGTCGCCCAGCACGCCCTCGTCGAGCGTCGCGAGCAGCCCCGCCGGCCCGCGCGCGGCGCGCTCGCGGAGCGCCGCGTCGTCCAGGGCCGTGCCGAGCGCGTACAGGGCCGCCGCGTTCCACACCTGGCGGTTGGAGCGCGGCTCCTCGAAGTCGGCGATGAGCGCGGCCGATGGCGCGAACAGGCGGCCGGCCAGGTCGCGCGCGAGGTCCGGCGGCAGGGTCTCGGTCTCACCCAGCAGCGTCGCGGCGGCCGCGAGCTGCAGCACCCAGATGGACTCGAGATACGTGGAGAAGAAGGGACGGCTCGGGCCGAGCACGTTGTCGGTGTCCGGGTAGGCGGGGTAGCGCTCCGCCACCGCCGCCAGCGTCTCGCGCGCGCGCGCCGTGAGCCGGGCGTCCGCGCCGAGCGTCCCGAGGAGGGCACACTGCCAACACCGCTCGGCCAGCCACAGCTGGTACCAGTACACCCACCAGCGCCGGCTCTGCTCGGTGGACCACACGCGCCCGCAGCGGCTGCAGCGCTGCGCCTGCGGCGACCACGGGTCGAACGCCAGCTCGGCGCCGTCGTCGCGGCACGCGGCGCCCCACCGCGAGAGCAGCGCCTTCTCCTCCGGCACGTACAGGGGCCGCGCCACGAAGTCCGCGAGCTCCGCCGCCAGGCGCACGCCGATCGCCGTGAGATCGGGCGAGGCGGCGATCTCCTTGCGCCGCCGCTCCACGCCTTCGGGAGAGATCAGCACGCTCCGCATGTCAGTGCTCCGCTCCTTCCCACGCCACCACCCCCTCCGCGTCGAAGCCGAATGGCAGCACCTGGCCGCCCGCGGCCCGGAGCGCCTCGGCGAGGCCGAACGCCTGTCCCGCCCTCGCGAGGAAGACCATGCATCCCCCGGCGCCGGCGCCGCACGCCTTGCCGCCGGCCGCCCCCGCGCTCGCCGCGGCCCGCGCCAGGGTGCGCATCGCCGCGGTCTCCTCCCCTTCGCCCAGCGCGCGCTGGCACGCCCAGTTGCGCGCGAGCACCTCGCCGACCTCGGCCAGGCGGCCTGCCGCCACCGCCTCCCGCATCTCGAGCGCGCAGGCGCGGAGGCCGTCCAGCGCCCGTGCGATCTCCCGGTCGCCCTCGGCGAAGCGCCGCCACACCTGCGCGTGCATGTCCGCCGACGGGCGCGAGGCGCCCGTGTAGCACAGCACCAGGTGCCGCTCCAGGTCCCGCAGCGCGCCGGCCTCCGGCGCGAGCCGCGTGGCGCTCACGCGGCGCTCCTCGAACTCGAGAAACTGCAGCCCGCCGAGCGCGGCGGCGTACTGGTCCTGCTGCCCGCCCAGGATGCCGACGTCGCCGGCCTCCAGCTCGAAAGCCTGCTGCGCGATCTCGGCCGCGAGGGGGTGCTCCCCCTTGAGCGCGGCGAAGGCCGCCACCAGCGCGACGCCCATCGCGCCGGAGCCGCCCAGGCCGGAGCCCGCCGGGGCGTCGCTGCTCGTGAGGACCTCGAACCCGCCGCGCGGACCGAGCCGGCGCGCCGCCGCCTTCAGCAACCCCAGCTCGCCGTCGGGCCGCAGCTCGTGCGCGTGGCGGGCCTGCACGGCCGCGCCGAGGTCGAGCGCGTGCAGGCTCACCCGTCCCCGCCGGCGGCGCACCTGCACGTGCGCGTGCAGGTCGATCGCCACGTTGACCACCGCGCCGCCGCTGCGCGCGCGGTACGGCGCCACGTCGGTCCATCCTCCGGCGAGGTCGATCCGGAGCGGCGCGCGGGCGTGCACCAGGCTCATCGTCCCTCGCCCGCTCCCGGATCGAGGTGCCAGCGCTGCAGCGTGGCCAGCTCGCCGCGCAGGTCCATCCGCACGCCGAGCAGCCGCCGGTTCATCCCCGCCAGACCGCGCGCGTGATACAGGAAGGTGATGGGCAGGTCCTGCGCCACCAGGCGCTGCACCTCGGCCAGATCCCCCGCGTCGAAGGCCCGGTCCACGGCGGCGTTCCGGTACTGCGCGTACTGGAGCGGCTCGCCGAGCCGCCGCGAATCGAACAGGCCGCGCAGGTAGCCGAGCGCGAGGTCGCCGGGGATGCCGGTCACGAGAGCATCATAATCGCGGGCGGGGCCCGACGCGCGCGCCAGGAACGCGCCGAGCTCGAGCTGGCGGATGCGCGCGCTCACGCCGACGGCGGCGAGGTCGGCCTGGATCATCTGCTCGAGCGAGTTGTCGGCCGCGCCCACCGTCAGGATGGTGAACGCCAGCGGCCGCCCGGCGCGCCGGCGCAGTCCGCCCGCACCGGCTCGCCAGCCGAGCGAGTCCAGCAGCGCCGCCGCCGCCGCGCGGCCAAAGGGGACGGCGGGCACCGGGACGGCGAGCGGGTGCCAGGGCGGCACCGGGCCGTCGGCCACGACGCCGAATCCGTACAGGTACGCCTCCACCATCGCCCGGCGGTCCAGCGCGAGCGTCAGCGCGCGGCGCAGCCGCGGATCGTCGAAGGGCGGCCGCGCCGTGTTCCAGACGAGGCCGTACGTGAGCAGGATCGGGTAGTCCACGACGGCCAGCCGAGGGTTGCGGCGCACGAGGGCCGCGTGCATCGGCAGGATGCCGGCCACGTCCAGCTCGCCCGTCACCAGCCCCGCCAGCTTGGTCGCCGGCTCGTCCACCACCACGATCACGAGGCGCCGGATCGCGGGCGGCCCGCCGAGCGCGGCGGGAAAGGCCGAGTCGGCCTCGAAGACCCAGCGCTGGCCGGGCGCGTGCGACACGAAGCGGAACGGGCCGTTGCCGACGGGGTGCTCGTTGAACGCCGCCTCGCGCAGCCGCGCGTGCGGCACCGCGCTCAGCAGGTGCGCCGGCAGGACCGCCAGGTCGGTCAGCACGTCGGGAAACGCGTCCTGCGGGCGGCAGAAATCCAGCCGCAGCGCGAACTCGGCGGTCGCCCGCACGCCGGTGACGCACGCCAGGTCCGCCCGCCGCGGGTACCCCGTGGCCGGATCGCGCGCCGCCTCCAGCGTGAAGACGGCGTCGGCCGCCGTCGTCGGCGCGCCGTCGTGCCAGCGCACGTCGCGGCGCAGGTCGAGGTCCAGCGCCCGTCGGTCGCCGCTCCACCGCCACGCCGAGGCGAGGTAGGGGCGCGCCACGAGCGCGCTGTCGTAGCGAGCCAGGGTCGTGAACAGCGCGTAGCGCTGCACCTGCCGCGCCAGCGGATGCACGGTGAGCAGCGGGTCGATGGATTGGAGATCGGCGCCCGACGCGTAGAAGACCGCGGCGCGCGGCGCGGGTCCGCCGCATCCGGCCGCGGCCAACGCGATGAGCCCCCACCACGCGCGCACGGTCGGAAACTAGAGAAAAGGGCCTGCGGCCGCGAGATTGGGACCGTGCGCAGCGCGCTGCCACGCCGGCTCCTCGTCGCCTGCGTCACGGTGCTTCTCGTCGTGACGGTCACGTTCGTCGCCGTGCACCTGATGCCCGGCGATCCCGTGCGGCTGTTCCTGGGACCCGACGCCGACGCCGCCACCGTGGCGGCCGCCCGCCACGCGCTCGGCCTCGACCGGCCGCTGCCGTTGCAGTACGCCAGCTGGCTGGCGCGCTTCGCGTCCGGCCGCTGGGGCACCAGCATCGCGCAGCAGCGCCCGGTCGCGGCGGTCCTGGGCGACGCGCTCGGGCCCACGCTCCTCCTGGTGGGCGCGTCGCTCCTGCTGACCTACGCCGGCGGCGTCCTCGTCGGCGCGTACCAGGCGGCGCGCCGCCGCAGCCGGACCGACGCGACGCTCACCGCGCTCACCGCCACGCTCTACGCCCTGCCCTCGTACGTGGTGGCCCTCGGCCTGGTCTCGCTCTTCGCCTACGGCGCGGCCCTGTGGCGCTGGCCCGCGGCGCTGCGCTTCCCGGCCTTCGGCGCGGCGGGCCTCGGCGCCGACCTGCTCCCGCCCGGCGCGCGGCTCGCCGACGCGCTCCGCCATCTGGCGCTCCCCGTGATCACCCTCGCCGTCGTCGGCGTCGCCGGCACGGCGCGGTTCGTCCGGAGCGCGATGGTGGAGGCGCTGCGCCAGCCGTTCGTGCGCGCGGCGCGCGCCAAGGGCCTCGGCGAGACGCGCGTGCTGCTCGTGCACGCGCTGCGCACCGCCCTCGTGCCGGTCGTGACGCTGTTCGGCCTGCAGCTGCCGGCGCTCTTCTCCGGCGTGGTCTTCGTCGAGACGATCTTCGCCTGGCCCGGGATGGGCCGCGTCACCGTGCAAGCGGTGCTGGCGCGCGACTACCCGGTGGTGATGGCCTCGACCGCCGTCTTCGCCGTGCTGGTGGTGGCCGGCAACCTGCTGGCCGACGTCCTCGCCCGGCTCGCCGACCCGCGGCCGGCCGGCGCGCCGTGAGCGGGCGCGGCGTGCTGGCGCGCACCTGGCGCGACCCGCGGGCGCGCCTGGGGCTGGCGCTCGTCGCCGCCTTCGTCCTCGGAGCGCTCGTGGCGCCGCTCCTGCCGGGCCAGGCCGCGGGCGACCTCGCCGGGGTCGTCGCGCGGCGCTTCGCGGGCCCGCTCTCCCGCACGAGCGACGGCGCGTGGCACCTGCTGGGCACGGACCGCTTCGGGCGCGACGTGCTCGCGCGCCTGCTGGCCGGCTCGCGCGTCTCGCTCGCGGTGGGCGCGCTGGCGGCGCTCGTCTCCACCGCCGTGGGGATCGGCGCGGGGGCGGTCGCCGGGTACGCGGGCGGCACGGTGGACCGGCTCATCGTCGGCGTGACCGACGCGGCGCTCGCCATTCCGCGCGTCCCGTTCCTGCTGCTGCTCGTCGCCCTGGTGGAGCCCGGCGCGACTTTCACGGTGCTCGCGCTCGGCGTCACCGGGTGGATGACCGTCGCCCGGCTGGTGCGCGGCGAGGTGCGCGCGCTCGAGACGCGGCCCTTCGTCGAGGCGGCACGCGCCCTCGGCATCCGCCCGATCCGCGTGCTGCTCCGGCACGTGCTGCCCAACGCGCTCGCGCCCGCGCTGGTGGCCACCGCGCTCGGCGTGGGCAGCGCGATCATGCTCGAGGCCGGCCTCTCGTTCCTCGGCCTCGGCGTGCAGCCGCCCACGCCCTCGTGGGGCAACATGATCGCCTCGGGGCGCGACGCGTTGCTCATCGCGCCGTGGGTGAGCCTCGCGCCCGCCGCGGCGGTCGCGCTGGTAGTGCTGGGCTTCAGCTGGCTGGGCGACGCGCTGGAGAGCGCCCTGGCCGGGGGCCGCGGCTAGCGGACGAGGACCGTCACGATCGCGCGCGGCGCGGCCTCGAAGGGGATCCTCCCGTCGGCCGCGACGTCGAGCGGCGCGATCGGCGTCTCGTCGAGACGGGCGAGGTGCGCGGAGCGCGGCCGGGGGGAGAGCCGCCACGCGCCGGCCACGCGCTTCGCGAGGGCGTTGTAGCAGCGGAGCACGATGCCGCGCCCGGCCTCGGCCGGCTTCATCGCCGAGAAGACCAACCCCTCGCCCAGCAGCTCCGGCCCCGCCACCGGACGCGGCAGCTCGAGCAGGGAGCGGCGCATCGCGGCCAGGGGCGGCGCGTGGAACCGCTCGGCCGCGCGCTCGACGGCGGCGAGATCGTCCAGGGCGCGCCCGCCGTGCGCGCACACGCCCAGCCGCGCGGCGAACGGTCCCAGGCACTGCGCGTCGGGCGTCGGCGTCGGCCAGCCCGCGTGTCCCGGCCGCTCCGGCATGTCCTCCCGCGACATCTGGCCGAACGCCCGGAGCAGCGTGACGAGCACCGTGCCGTCGCGCCGCAGCTCGTACTCCGGCAGGCCCGTCCCGAACACGGTGAAGCCCCGCACGCCGCTCGCGACGCTCACCCAGCGCTGCATCGGCGCCGTGGGCGCCGGCTGCTCGACGCCGCGCGGCATCGCCGGCCGCTTCGCGCCGTGGCGCTCGACGGGTCCGTAGAGCCCGTCGGCGACCTCGCGCCTGGCGGGCGCGCCGAGCGGAAACGCGGCGCGCAGCCGGTGATCGCCGCGGCGGTTCTCGCCCTCGACCGCGATCTCGAGCACGTCGCTGCCGGCGTCGAGCGTCAGGCGCGTCGTCGTCACGAGGTCCGCGGCGTCGTAGCGGCGGACGACCTCGAGCACGCCCCGCAGCGGTCCCGCATGGACCACCTGCACCGCCACTGCGTCCGGCTCGCGCACCACGCGGTCGGGCCGCGGCGCGGAGTACGTGTAGCTGTCGCCGGCGTCGCCGTTGTCCTCGAGCGCGGCGAGGCCGGGATAGTGCTCCCCGCTCGCGCGGTCCACGAGCTGGACCGTTCCCGCGGGCTCCACGATCGCGACGACGCGGTCGTTCCACATCGCGTTGCCGGCGACCGCGACCTCCGCGGGATCGGCCTCGGCCGGCGGGCGCTCCGCGCCGCGGGCCGCGCGCGCCGTCTCGACGGCCAGGGCCACCGCCCCCAGCGGCGGCAGGTCGCGCGCGCGCACGGCCACGCGGTGCCACTCGACGGCCGCCGACAGCGGGTAGCGCAGCGGGCTCTCGACCAGGTCGTGGCCGGAGCGCACCTCGAGCTCCTGGAACGCGACCGGCCGGTTGCCCGGCCCCACGAGGCGCAGGGGGCCGGGCCGCACGGGCGCCGCCGGCGGCACGCGCTGCTGGCCCACGGACACGTCGGCCTCGAACAGCGCCACCTCGGCCTCCACGACGGCGTCGCGCGCGGCCGGCGAGGGGTTGAAGACCAGCAGCGCCGGCTTCCAGGCCCCGCGGCCCGCGAGCCGGGCGCGCACCGCGTCGTGGCCGACGGCGCCCTCGAGCGAGCGGGCCGCGATCTCGCCGCCCTCCTGCCGGCAGCGCTCGAAGCGCGTCATCATCTCGCGGTGCACCGGGTCCGCGCTCGTGCCGCAGATGCTGTCGTGCGGGTGATTGGCGAGCAGCGTGCGCCACGCCGCCTGCAGCTCGGCGCGGCGGTCCGCGCCGCCGCGCAGCACCTCGAGGGCCGCCAGCGGCTCGGCGTAGCGCTCGAGCAGGCCCTGGCACTCCGCGTTCGCCCGCTTGAGGTAGAGGCGCGAGCCGTGGGTGCCCTGCAGCGCCCACGCGTGCCGGTGGCCGGCCCGCAGTTCGCCCGTCAGGACCGGCACGGCGCCGCCCCGCTCGCGCGCCCACGCCAGCACGGCCGCCGTGTACTCCTCCAGGGCCGACAGCGAGAAGCGCACCTGGGGCACCATCGCGTTGAGCGCGGCGATCACGTCCGGCAGGTCGTGCTGCGCCGCGTGGTGGTCGGCCCCGGCCATCACCAGCCAGTACGGCGTGCGGGCGCGCGGCGCGAGCTGCGCCCACAGGGTCTCCCACCGCTCCGCCAGCGGGCCGCGCTCGGCGGGCAGGCTCTGGCCGTTCTCGTAGCCCGGCGCGGGCAGGTGCACGGTCAGGACCTCGGAGCCGTCGGCGGCGCGCCAGCGATACAGGTCGCCGTCCTGCCCCGGCTCACCTCCCAGTCCCCGCCACAGCACGGCGATCTCGATGCCGAACCCGCGCAGCACGGCGGGGAATCCGGCCGGATGGCCGAACGCGTCGGGCGAGTAGCCCACCGCCATCGGCCGTCCGCCGCAGCGCCGCACCGTGCGCGCGCCCTCGAGCAGGTTGCGCACGAGGGCTTCCGCCGACACCAGGAACTCGTCGGCCAGGACGTACCACGGCCCAGCCTCCAGGCGCCCGTCCACAAACAGGCGGCGCAGCCGGCTCTCCTGCTCCGGCCGGGCCGCGAGGTAGTCGTCGAGCACGATGGCCTGGCCGTCGAGCAGGAAGGTGCGGAAGTCGGGGCGGTGGCTCAGCAGGTCCACGAGGTCGTCCACCAGGCGCGTGAGCCGCAGGCCGAACACCGCGGCCGGGTGGTACCACTCCCGATCCCAGTGCGTGTGCGGGACGACGTGGACGGTGACGCTCACGGAAGTCAAGCTACGGCGCGCTTGCCGCCCCGGACAGGGTACGCTATTTCATCCAAGCAGCGGAGGGAGCCGGCGTGAAAGTAATGGTCGTCGACGATCTCGTGTACAACGTCCGGACCCTGCGTGCCGTCTTCCAGAGCGCGGGCTACGACGTGGACAGCGCCGTGGACGGGCAGGCGGCGCTGGACGCGATCCGCGTGCGGCGGCCCGACCTCGTCATCACCGACATCCTGATGCCGCGGCTCGACGGCTTCCAGCTCTGCCGCGCGATCAAGACCGACCCCGCGCTCGCCAGCATCCCGGTCATCTTCTACACCGGCTCCTACACGGAATCGGCCGACCGCGAGTTCGGCACGGGCCTCGGCGCGGCCGCCTACCTCACCAAGCCGATGGAGCCGCGGGAGCTGCTCACGGCGGTCGCGAAGGCGCTCGGCCAGCCGGAGCCGGTCCTCAAGCCGCGCTCGAACCTCCGCGAGACGTTCGCGACCGCCTACGCCGACCGGATCGCGGCCAAGCTGCAGGAGAAGGTGACGGAGCTGAACCGGACCCTGGTGCAGCTCGAGGACACCTACACCGGCACGGTCGCCGCGTTGACGCTCGCGCTCGCCCAGCGCGAGGGCACGGACCCCATCCAGGCCGAGCGACCGGCGCGGCTGGCGCTGCTCTTCTGCGAGCGCGTCGCGCCCCAGCTCGCCGCGGACCCCAACGTGTTCCGCGGCTTCCTGCTGCACGACGTCGGCAAGCTGATGCTGCCGGAGGGCCTGCTGCGGAAGACGACGCCCTTGACGCCCGACGACAAGGCGCAGTTCCTCCGCCAGCCGGCCATCGCCGCCGACATCCTGCGCAACGTGCCGGGCCTCGGGCGGGCGCTGGAGATCGTCCGGCACCACCAGGAGCGCTGGGACGGCACGGGGCACCCGAACGGGCTCCGGGGCGAGGCGATCCCGCTCGCGGCCCGGATCTTCTGCATCTGCAACACGTTCGAGGCGATGACCTCCGTCCGGCCGTACCGGCCGCGCTTCTCCGCCCAGCAGGCGATGGCGGAGCTGCGGCGCGGCGCGGGCACCAAGTTCGACCCGAACCTGGTCGAGCCCTTCATCACGATGGTCACCGCCATGCAGGAGCCCTAGGGACTCGTGACCGCGTCGGCCACCGTCATCGTCGTGCTGGCCGCCGCGCTCATCGTGGTGGCCACGCTGTGGGCGCGGGCGGCGTCCGCGCGCGCCCGCCTCGAGCGCGCGGCCTCGAGCCTCGACGCCCTCAACCAGATCAGCCGCGTGCTGCTCACCGAGCGCAACCGCCGCGGCGTGCTGGGCCTGGTGGCCGAGGCCGCGGCCCGATTCCTCGAGGCCGACACGGGGCACGTGGCGCTGCTCGACTCCGAGGGCAAGCACCTCGTCCTCGAGGCCGGCACCGGCCCGCTCGCGCCCCTCGTCGGCTCGGCGATCTCCCCCGACGCGACCACCTCGGGCTGGGTCGTCGCACACGGCCAGCCGCTCGTGGTGAACGACCCGGCCGGCGACGCGCGGCGCTTCCGCTCGCCCCACGAGCGCGTGACGCTGCGGCGGGCGGTGGCGCTCCCGCTCATCGTGCGCGGCCGCTGCGTCGGCGCCCTGGGCGTGGACAACCCGCGGGATCAGCGGATCCTGACCGACGCCGACACCGACCTGCTGCGCAACCTCGCCGACCACACCGGCCTGGTGCTGGAGAGCATCCGCGCGGTGGGCGAGCTGGCGGACCGCGAGCGGCGCGCCGAGCTGCTGAACGCGGTCAACAGCCGCGTCCGCCAGTCGCTGGACCTCCAGACCACGCTCGACGCCGCCGTGCGCGAGCTGGGCACCGCGCTCGGCGCCTCGCGCTGCTTCGTGCGGCTGCGGCGCGGCAACGAGCTGCTCCCGCCCGCGAGCGAGTGGCACGGCCCGGAGGTCGCCTCCGGCGGCTCGCGCCCCGACTTCACGCTCCCGATCCTCCTCACGGCGATGCGCGAGCGGCGGACCATCGACCTGCCCGACGCCCGCGGCGAGCCCGGCCTCGCCGTGACCGGCGCCGACGCCGAGCAGCCGCTCGCCCTCCTCGTGACGCCCATCGTGCTCCGCACCGAGGCGATCGGCGTGGTGGCCTTCCACCAGGCGGGCATGGCGCGCCCCTGGCGGCAGGAGGAGATCGGGCTGGTGCAGGAGGTGGCGTCGGAGCTGGCCGTCGCCGTGTCGAACGCGCGGCTCTACCGCTCCACCGAGGAGACCAGCCGCGAGCTGGCCGTGAAGATCGGCGAGCTCGAGCGCGCCAACCGGATGAAGGCGCAGTTCCTCGCCAACATGTCGCACGAGCTGCGCACGCCGCTGAACTCGGTGATCGGCTTCTCCGAGATGCTGCTGATCGGGGCCCTGGGCCAGCTGTCGGACCCGCAGCGCGACGCGCTCGAGACCGTCGCGCGCAACGGCCGCCACCTGCTCGGGCTGGTGAACGACGTGCTGGACCTGTCGAAGGTGGACGCCGGCCGGATGGACCTGCACCTGATGCAGACCGACCTGCGCTCGCTGATCGGCGACGTGATCACGGGGATGGAGAGCCTGATCCAGACCAAGGGGCACGACGTGACCGTGGAGCTGGGCGACGCCCCGCTGCTCGTGAACGCCGACGAGATGCGGGTCCGGCAGGTGCTCTTCAACCTGCTGTCGAACGCGGTGAAGTTCACGCCCGCCAACGGCCAGGTGACCGTGCACGCCGGCCAGCGGCGGACGACCCTGCCGGTGGGCACGGGGCGGCGCATCGAGCGCGAGGCGGTGTGGGTGTCGGTCACCGACAGCGGGATCGGCATCGCGAAGGAGGACCTGCCGCGCCTGTTCACCGAGTTCAGCCAGGTGGACGCGTCGTTCAGCCGTCGCTTCGAGGGCACCGGGCTCGGCCTCGCCCTGTCGAAGCGGTTTGTGGAGATGCACGGCGGCACCATCGGCGTGGAGTCCACGCCGGGCCGCGGCAGCACGTTCTGGATCGAGCTCCCGATCGAGGGTCCGCAGCCGGGCGCGGCCCTCGGCTGAGCCGGCTCAGCGCCGCGCGCCGAGCGCCCGCTCCACCGCCGCCCGCAGGCCCGCCGCCCCGTCCTTCCCGAGCCGGATCCGCAGCACCGGCCGCCCGCGCCGTTCCAGCGCCACCAGGTCGCCGAGCGTCTGCGCCAGCTCCAGCGTCCCGAACGCGTACTCCCGCCCCGGGACCGCGAGCTTCGGCCCGTCGCCGC
Source organism: Gemmatimonadales bacterium (assembly GCA_035541085.1). GTDB lineage: Bacteria > Gemmatimonadota > Gemmatimonadetes > Gemmatimonadales > JACORV01 > Fen-1245. The sequence goes on from DATKNX010000130.1 coordinate 15,796, forward strand.
TCTCGAGCGAGAGGAAGGCGCCGGACGGCGGCCCGCCCTTGTGCAGCTGGCCCGTCGAGTGCAGGTAGCGCGGCCCGTAGGCCGCCGTCGTCGCCACGCCCAGCGCGTCCCGCAGCGCCTTCCGGAGCGAGGCGAGCAGCGCGTCGTGCTCCGGCGTGGGCGGGAGATAGGCCAGGAGCGCCGCGTAGTCGCCGCTGCCGATGCCCGCCAGCCAGCCCGACACGGCGTCGCCGAGCCGCGCGGGGTCCGCGGCCGCGGGCGCGCTGGGAGCCTGGCCGGCCACCAGCTGCTTGAGGACGCGGCCCGTGTTCTCCTTGCTCTCCGCCACGTTGGGCTGGTCGAAGGCGTTGATCCCGAGCCACGAGCCCGCGAGCGCCGTCGCCACCTCCCAGCGGTAGAACTCCGCGCCGATGTCCAGGCGGTCGGCGAGCACGAGCCGCACCACCGGGTGCCCCGCTTCGGCCAGCGACTCCAGCGCCGCCGCGCGGCGCGCGTCCGCCGCGCCCTCCAGCTCGAGGGAGACGAACAGGCGGTCGCCGCCGTACACCGCCGGCGGCCCGAGCGGCTCGTCCACCACGGGCACGAGCCCCTTGCCCCGCTTGCCCGTGCTCTCGGCCAGGAGCTGCTCGGCCCACGGGCCGAACGCCTCGAGGCCGGCGCCCGCGACGAGCGTGATCTTGTCGCGGCCGGCGCTCCAGCCCGCCGCCAGCTCCGCGCCCAGCCGGACGCCGGGGTTGGCTTCCGGGTTGCCGCCGGCGGCGCACGCGTCCGCCATGCGGCCCGCGCGCTGCAGCAGCGCTCCCACGTCCACGCCGAGCAGTGCGGCGGGCACGAGGCCGAACAGCGACAGCGCGCTGTAGCGGCCGCCGATGTCCGGCGGGTTCTCGAAGACGCAGCGCAGCTTCCGCGCGCGCCCCTCGGCGGCGAGCGGCGTGCCGGGATCGGTGATGGCCGCGAACTGCGCGCCCCGACCCTTCGTCCGCGCCCAGAAGTAGGCGAAGAGGTCGCTCGTCTCGAGCGTGGTGCCCGACTTGCTCGACACCAGGAACAGGGTGCGCTCGAGCGGCGCCGCCGCCTCGACCGCCGCGATGAACGCCGGGTCGGTCGAATCGAGCACCGCGAGCGAGGGATGTCCCGCGCGGGCGCCGAACACGCGGCCGAACGTCTCGGGCGCGAGGCTCGAGCCGCCCATCCCGAGCAGCACCACGCGCGTGAAGCCGTCGCGCCGCACGCCGTCGACGAACGCCGTCAGCTCGGCGACGCGCGGTGCCATCGTCCTCGGCAGGTCCAGCCAGCCGAGGCGCTCGGCGATCTCCTTGCGCGCGGCGGCGTCGCCCGGCCACAGCTCCGGATCGCGGGCCGCGAGCCGGCGCGCCTTCTCCGCGCCCTCGCGCTTGACGAGGCCGGCCACGTCGTCGTCGAAGACGGCGAGCCGCCGCGACGCCCGCACGGGCCCCCGGGCGATCAGCTGGTCGCGCTTCACTTCCAGCGCGGCCAGGAGGGCGTGGTAGGAATCGGAGAACTTCTTGACCCCGTCCACCACGAGGAAATCCGTCACCTGCCGCAGGCTCACGCCCGCCCGCTCGATCTCGGCGAGCACCGCGTGCGCGCCGGCGAGATCGCGGTCGATGGTGCGCGCCGGCGTGCCGTGGTCGGCGAACGCGCGCAGCGTGGCGAGCGGCATCGTGTTCACGGTATCGGGGCCGATCAGCCGGTCCACGTACAGCGTGTCCGGGTACTTCGGGTTCTTGGTGCTCGTGCTCGCCCACAGCGGCCGCTGCACGCTGGCGCCCTTCGCCTTCAGCGCCTGGAAGCGCGGCGAGGCGACCGACGCCTGGAACGCCTCGTACGCCAGCTGCGCGTTGGCCACCGCCGCCCGGCCCAGCAGGGCCTCGAGGCGGCTGCGCGCCGCCGGATCGCCGGCCGCGGCCGCGCGCTCGGCCAGGCGCTTGTCGGCCTCGTTGTCCACGCGGCTCACGAAGAAGCTCGCCACCGACCGCAGCTTCGCGATCGGCTCGCCCGCCTGCACGCGGCGCTCGAGGCCCGCGAGGAAGGCCTCGATGACCCGCCGGTACATGTCCACCGAGAACAGCAGCGTGATGTTCACGTTCACGCCGTCCGCGAGCAGCTGCTCGATCGCGGGCAGCCCCTCGACGGTGCCGGGCACCTTGACCATCACGTTGGGCCGGTCCACGCGCGCCCACAGCCGCCGGGCCTCGGCCACCGTCCCGGCCGTGTCGAACGCCCGCGTGGGCGACACCTCGATCGAGACGAAGCCGTCGGTGCCGCCGGACGCGTCGTGCACCGCGCGCAGCTGGTCGCACGCCTCGCTCACGTCGGCGACCGCCAGCGACTCGAACATCGCGGCGGTGTCGGGCCGCGAGGCCGCCAGCGACGCGATCTCGGCGTCGTAGGCCGACCCGTGCGTCACCGCCTGCTCGAAGATCGTGGGGTTGGTCGTGACGCCGCGCACGCCTTCGTCGGCCACGAGGCGCCGCAGGCCTCCCGACGTGAGGAGGTCGCGATCGATGGTGTCCAGCCAGACGCTCTGGCCGAGCTGCTCGAGTGCCTGCATCCGTCCCATGGGACGACTCCTCAGGCCCGGGCGGACCGCGCCAGCACCGCGCCGGCGCGCTCCACCACGTGGTCCACCGTGAACCCGAATTCCTGCAGGATCCGCTCGTAGGGAGCGGACGCGCCGTAGTGCTCGATGCCGACCATCGCGCCGTCCGAGCCGATCCAGCGGTCCCATCCGAACCGCGCCGCGGTCTCGACCGCCACGCGCGCGCGCACCGAGGGCGGCAGCACGGCGGTCCGGTACGCCTCGTCCTGCCGCGCGAAGATCTCCAGGCTCGGCATGCTGACGACGCGCGTCGGCGTGCCCTGCGCCTCCAGCCGCTCGCGCGCCGCGAGGCAGAGCCCCACCTCGGAGCCCGTCGCCAGCAGCAGCAGCCGCGGCGCGCCGCCTCCCGCCTCCGCCAGGACGTACGCGCCCTTGAGCACGCCGTCGGCGGCGGCGAAGACCGCCCGGTCGATGACCGGCAACTTCTGGCGCGTCAGCACCAGCGCGGTGGGCCCCTTGGCCAGCAGCGCCGCCTTCCAGGCCTGCGCCGTCTCCGGCCCGTCCGCCGGCCGGATGACGGTGAGGCCGGGGATCGCGCGCAGCGCCGCCAGCTGCTCGACGGGCTGGTGCGTCGGGCCGTCCTCGCCCACGCCCACGCTGTCGTGCGTGAATACGTACACCACAGGCAGCCCCATGAGCGCCGCGAGCCGGATCGACGGCCGCATGTAGTCGGAGAAGACGAGGAACGTCGCGCCGTACGGCCGCACGCCGCCGTGCAGCGCCATCCCGTTCAGCACGCCGCCCATGGCGTGCTCGCGGATGCCGAAGTGCATGTTGCGCGCGCCGTACGTGCCCGCCTCGAGGTCCGCGCCGCCCTTGATGAGCGTGTTCGTGGAAGGCGCGAGGTCGGCCGAGCCGCCGACGAGCGTCGGCACCTTCGGCGCGAGCGCGTTGATGACCTTCGACGACCAGGCGCGGGTCGCCGCCGAGCCCTCCGACGCGGGGAACGCGGGCAGCGCGCTCTCCCACCCGGCGGGCAGCTCCCCGGCGAGCGCCGCGCGCCATTCGGCGGCGAGGTCCGGAAAGGCGCGCTCCCAGGCGGCGCGCTTCGCCTGCCACGCCGCTTCCAGCGCCGCGCCGCGGCCCACGCACGCGCCGAAGTGCGACGCCGCGGCGTCGGGCACGTAGAACGTGCGGTCCGTGGGCCAGCCGTACGCGGCCTTGGTGAGCGCCACCTCCTCGGCACCGAGCGGCGTGCCGTGCGCCTCGGCCGTGTCCTGCTTGTGGGGGCTCCCGAAGGCGATGTGCGAGCGCACGATGACGAGCGAGGGGCGCGCCGTCTCCGCTTCCGCGGCGGCGAGCGCCGCGTCGAGCGCGGCGAGGTCGTTCACGTCGGCGACGCGCTGCACGTGCCACCCGTAGCCCGTGAAGCGCTGCGCCACGTCCTCGCTGAACGCGAGGTTGGTCGAGCCCTCGATGGTGATGTGGTTGTCGTCGTAACAGTAGATCAGCTTGCCGAGCCGGAGGTGGCCCGCGAGCGAGGCGGCCTCGTGCGAGATCCCCTCCATCAGGTCGCCGTCGCTGACGATGGCGTAGACCCGGTGGTCCACGATCTCGTGGCCCGGCCGGTTGAACCGCGCGGCGAGATGGGCCTCGGCGATCGCCATCCCCACGCCGTTGGCGAAGCCCTGCCCCAGCGGCCCCGTCGTCGTCTCCACGCCGGCGGTGAGGCCGTGCTCGGGATGCCCCGGCGTGCGGCTGCCCCACTGCCGGAACTGCTGCAGATCCTCGAGCGACAGGTCGTAGCCCGCCAGGTGCAGCGACGCGTAGAGCAGCATGGACGCGTGCCCGCACGAGAGCACGAAGCGGTCGCGGTCCGGCCAGGCCGGATTCCGCGGGTTGTGCCGGAGGTGCCGCGTGTAGATGACGTACGCCAACGGCGCGAGCGCCAT
>DATKNX010000131.1:0-9334 GCA_035541085.1 Gemmatimonadales bacterium
GCCGACCAGGTCGGCTCGTCCGCCATGGCCTACAAGCGGAACCCGATGCGCGCCGAGCGCATCGTCTCGCTCGCGCGCTTCGCGATGCACCAACCGCCCAACGCCGAGGAGACGGCCGCGCAGCAGTGGTTCGAGCGCACGCTCGACGACAGCGCCAACCGGCGGCTGGTGCTGCCGGAGGCGTTCCTCGCGGTGGACGCGATCCTGGTGCTGGTGGCCGACGTCGCGCGCGGCCTGGAGGTGCGCGAGGCGGTGATCGCGCGGCACGTGGAGCGCGAGCTGCCCTTCATGGCCACGGAACGCTGCCTGATGCTCGGCGTGAAGGCGGGCGGCGACCGGCAGGCGCTCCACGAGGTGATCCGCCGCCACAGCCTGGCGGTGGCCAAGGCGGCCGCGGAGCGCGACGCGCCGAACGACCTGCTGGAGCGGCTGGCCGCCGACCCCGCGTTCCGCGGCGTGGCCGTCGCGGAGGTGGCACGCTCGCTCCGGGCGGCCGACTTCGTGGGCCGCGCGCCCGAGCAGGTGGACGAGTTCCTGCACGACGTGGTCGAACCCCTGGTGTCGGGCGTGAGCGAGGCTCCGCCCGCGGAGGTCACGGTATGACGGTGACGATGCAGAGCGATCTTCCCCTTCCGCTCGAGCGGCGCGGCAAGGTCCGCGAGGTCTATCGCGTGGACGACCAGCGCCTGCTCATCGTCGCCAGCGACCGCATCAGCGCCTTCGACTTCGTCCTCGACCAGCCGGTGCCCCACAAGGGCGAGGTGCTCACGCAGCTCAGCGCGTTCTGGTTCGGGACGCTGAAGGCGGCGGCCCCGCACCACTGCCTCGCGGCCGACGCGGGCGAGATCGTCGCGGCGGTGCCCGCGCTCGCGAAGCACCGCGGCGCGCTCGCCGGCCGCGCGATGCTGGTCCGCCGCACGCAGCCCGTCGCCTTCGAGTGCGTGGTGCGCGGCTACATCTCGGGGTCGGCCTGGAAAGAGTACAAGCAGGCCGGCACGCTGGCGGGCGAGCCGATGCCCAGGGGCCTGCGCGAGTCCGACCAGCTGCCGGAGCCCATCTTCTCGCCCGCCACCAAGGCCGACGTCGGGCACGACGAGAACGTCACGTTCGGCCACGTGGCCAAGGCCCTCGGCGAAGCGCGCGCGGGAGAATTGCGGCGCCGCTCGCTCGCGCTGTACGAGGAGGCGCGCGCCTTCGCGGCCGGCCGCGGGATCGTCATCGCCGACACGAAGTTCGAGTTCGGGACGGCGCCCGACGGGCGCCTGCTCCTGATCGACGAGGTGCTGACGCCCGACTCCTCGCGCTTCTGGCCCGCGGACGGCTACAAGCCGGGCGGGGGCCAGCCGAGCTTCGACAAGCAGCCGGTGCGGGACTACCTCGAGGGCCTGCGCCGCGCCGGGAAGTGGAACGGCGAGGCCCCGGCGCCGTCCCTGCCCGCCGACGTGGTGAGCGCCACGACGGCCCGCTACCAGGAGATCTTCCGGCGGCTCGCCGGACCTTCAAGGGAGAACGCCTGATGCGCATCGCGCCCGAAGGGTGGCCGTTCATCAAGGTCGCGTTGGCCCTCGACGCGGCCCTCGTGGTGGTCTGGTACTCGTGGCCCGGCTGGACCGCCGCGCTGATCGCGGTCGGCGTGGTGCTGACGGTGTGGGTCACGGCGTTCTTCCGCGACCCGGCGCGGCAGGGGCCGCGCGGCGAGCGGCTGGTGATCGCGCCGGCGGACGGGCGCGTGTGCAGCATCGCCCAGGTCGAGGAGCCGATGTACATTCACGGGCAGACCACCCGTGTCTCCATCTTCATGAGCGTGTTCAACGTGCACGTCAACCGCTTCCCGGTCTCGGGCGAGATCGAGGTGGTGCACTACAACCCCGGCGAGTTCACGGTCGCCAGCCACGACAAGGCCTCCCTGGTCAACGAGCAGGCGTCGGTCGGGATCAGCGGCCCGCGGGGGCCGGTGCTCGTGCGCCAGATCGCGGGGAGCATCGCCCGCCGGATCGTCACCGACGTCGGGCCGGGCGACCGCGCCGAGCAGGGCGAGCGGTTCGGGATGATCCGCTTCGGCTCGCGGGTGGACCTGTTCCTCGACCCGGCGGTGAAGGTGAAGGTCGCGATGAACCAGGCGGTGCGCGGCGGCGAGACGGTGATCGCGGAGTACCCGGCGTGACCGCCCCGCGCCCCCGGCGCCGCGGCATGCGGCGCGCAATCGTCATCCTGCCGAGCGCCTTCACGTCGGGCAACCTCTTCTTCGGCGTGTGGTCCATGGTCGCGTCGGCGCGCGGCAACTTCGCGGTCGCCGCGTGGTTCATCGTGGTCGCCGCCGTGCTCGATCTCCTCGACGGCCGAGTCGCGCGGATGAGCCGGACCGGCTCGTCGTTCGGGGCCGAGCTCGATTCGCTGGTGGACATCGTCTCGTTCGGGGTCGCCCCTGCCCTGCTGCTCTACTTCTGGCGCTTCCAGGCCGGCGAGTGGGGCTGGCTGCTCTCCTTCATCTACGTGCTGGCGGCGGCCTTGCGGCTCGCGCGGTTCAACGTCCTGCAGGCCGGCCAGGCCAAGAGCCACTTCATCGGCCTCAGCTCGCCGGTCTCCGGCATCACGCTCGCGTCCACGTACACGTTCACGCAGACGCCGTTCTTCAAGGGCTCCCTGGCGTTCATCCCGGTGCCGCAGCTCGTGGTGCTGCTCACGATCGTGCTCGCGCTGCTGATGGTGAGCCAGGTGCCCTATCCCGTCTTCCCCAAGGTCGGGCTCCGGACCTGGCGGGGCCGCGCGTGGCTCGTGGTGCACGTGGCCGCCGCGGTGCTCGCCCTCTCCTACCCGGAGTACTTCTTCTTCGGGGCGGGCCTGACGCTGATCGCCTTCGGCCTCGTGCGCGCCGCCTTCCTCGGCCTGCTGGACCGGCTGCCGGAGCGCGACCCGATGCGGGACGACGAGGATGAGCCGCGGCGCCCGGTCGAGTACGACCTGTCGCCGGAGCGGCTGCGCTTCCGCCTCGGGCGGCGCAAGCACCGGAGCCAGGGGCCGCACGCGGGCGAGGGCGGCCAGTGAGCCGCTTCCGCGCCCGGGTGCGCGTGATGCCGCGGCCGTCCATCCTGGACCCCGCCGGGCGGGCCGTCTCGCACGCCCTGGGCGAGCTGGGCTTCGCCGGCGTCGCCGACGTGCGGCTCGGGCGCGCCGTCGAGCTGGTGCTCGACGCCGCTTCCGCCGACGCGGCACGCGACGGCGCGCTGCGGATGTGCGAGCGGCTGCTGGCCAACCCGGTCACCGAGGACTTCGTCCTCGAGACGGTGGAGCCCACGGCGTGAAGATCGCGGTCGTGCGCTTCCCCGGCTCGAACTGCGACGCCGACGCGTTCGCCGCGGCCGAGGCCGCGGGCGCCGAGGCGTCGTACGTGTGGCACCGGTCCACCGACCTCGGCGGCGCCGACGTGGTCGTGCTGCCGGGCGGCTTCTGCTACGGCGACTACCTGCGGCCGGGCGCCATCGCGCGGTTCTCGCCGGTGATGCGCGCGGTGGCCGCGCACGCCGCGGCGGGCCGGCCGGTGCTCGGCATCTGCAACGGCTTCCAGGTGCTGTGCGAGGCGCAGCTGCTGCCGGGCGCCCTGGCCCGGAACGGCGGGCTCTCCTTCGTCTGCCGCACGGTGACGCTGCGCGTCGAGTCTGACGCCACGCCGTTCACGGCGCGCTACCGGGTGGGCCAGGAGCTCCGGATGCCCGTGGCGCACGGCGACGGCCGCTACGTCGCCGACGAGCCGACGCTGGACCGCCTCGAGCGCGAGGACCGCGTGGTCGTGCGCTACGTGAACGGCAATCCGAACGGCGCGATGCGCGACATCGCGGGCATCACGAACGAGGGACGCAACGTCGTTGGACTGATGCCGCACCCCGAGCGCGCCGCGGAATCCCTCCTCGGCTCCAGTGACGGTGCGGCCATGTTCGCCCTGGCGGCGGTCGCCGCGGGCGTGTGAGGGAGGCACCATGACGCAGGCTACGCTCTGGACGGCCCTCGTGGCGTCGGCGCTCGCCGCCGCGCCGCTCCGGGCCCAGGACACGACGGCGGCGAAGAAAGACACCACCGCGGCCGCGCCGGCGGCCCCGGCGGCCGCTCCCGCCGCGCCGGCGGCGCCCACGATGGCGCCCGTCAAGCCGGGGATGAGCGAGGCCGACGTGCGCGCGGCGTGGGGCGACCCCGTCGCGGTCCGGCGCATGAACGACTGGACGTACCTCTTCTACCGGAACGGGCGCGAGCGCGAGGTCGGCTACTACGACACTGTCATGCTCCAGGGCGGCCAGGTGCTGGACGCCATCGTGCGGAGCCCCGACCACGTGTACGCCGGCCAGAGCAGCTCGCCCGAGGGCCGCAAGCCGGTCTTCACGCCGCCCGAGGCGCAGGCCGCCGACACGACGACGGGCGCCGTGACCGGCGTGAAGGTGAAGCCGAGCCGGTGACGACGACGGCGCACCCCCGCCCCGGGGACCCGCCGATCACCCCGGAGCTCGTGCGCCAGCACGGTCTCACCCCCGCCGAGTTCGATCGCGTCCGGTCCATCCTGGGCCGCGCGCCGACGTTCGTGGAGCTGGGCATCTTCTCCGCGCTGTGGAGCGAGCACTGCGCGTACAAGCACTCGCGCCCGGTGCTGAAGGCCTTCCCCACCCAGGGGCCGCAGGTGCTGCAGGGCCCCGGCGAGAACGCCGGCGTGCTGCGCATCGGCGACGGCTGGGCCGTCGCGTTCAAGATGGAGTCGCACAACCATCCCTCCGCCGTCGAGCCGTACCAGGGCGCGGCGACGGGCGTGGGCGGCATCCTGCGGGACATCTTCACCATGGGCGCCCGCCCCGTCGCGGTCCTGGACTCGCTGCGCTTCGGGCCGCTGGAGAGCGACCGGCAGCGCTACCTGATGAAGGGCGTCGTGCGCGGCGTGGGCGACTACGGGAACTGCGTGGGCGTGCCCAACGTCGGCGGCGACGTGGCGTTCGAGAGCGCGTACGAGGGCAACCCGCTCGTGAACGCGATGTGCGTGGGGCTGCTCAGGGAGGACGAGCTGATCCGCGCCAAGGCGGCCGGCCCCGGCAACCCCATCATCGCCGTGGGCTCGCGCACGGGCCGCGACGGTATCCACGGCGCCTCGTTCGCTTCCGAGGAGCTGTCGGCCAGGAGCGAAGCCCGCCGCCCGCAGGTGCAGGTCGGCGACCCGTTCACCGAGAAGCTCCTGGTGGAGGCGTCGCTGGAGCTGATCCGCTCCGGCCACATCGTCGCCATCCAGGACATGGGCGCCGCCGGCCTCACCTCGAGCTCCGCCGAGATGGCGGCGCGGGGCGGCGTCGGCGTCGAGATCGACGCCGCGCTGGTGCCGGTGCGCGAGACGGCGATGACGCCGTACGAGATCCTGCTCTCGGAGTCGCAGGAGCGCATGCTCGTCGTGGCGCACCGCGGCCGCGAGCGCGAGGTCGAGGCGATCTGCCGGAAGTGGGAGCTCGGGAGCGCGGTGATCGGCCACGTCACCGACGACGGGATGTACCGGGTCCGCTGGGGCGACCTCGTCGTGGCCGAGATCCCCGGCCGCGACCTCGTGGACCACGCGCCGGTCTACCACCCCGAGGCCCGGGAGAGCGGCGAGATCGCGGCCCGCCGCGCGCGCGCCGTCCCGCCGCCGCCCGCGGGCCAGGACCTCGGCCAGGTGCTCGACCGGCTGCTCGACCTGCCCACGATCGCGTCGAAGCGATGGGTCTACGAGCAGTACGACTCGTCGGTGCAGACCAACACCGTCCTGGGACCGGGCGGCGACGCCGCCGTGCTCCGCGTCCGCGGCAGCAGCCGCGGCATCGCGGTCACGAGCGGCGGGAGCGGCCGCTACGTCTGGCTCGATCCGTACGAGGGCGGCAAGGCCGTGGTGGCCGAGGCGGCGCGCAACGTGGCGGCGACGGGCGCCCGGCCGCTCGGCATCACCGATTGCCTGAACTTCGGCAACCCCGAGAAGCCGGAGGTGTTCTACCAGTTCCGCGAGGCGTGCCGCGGCATCAGCGACGCCTGCCGCGCGCTGGACACGCCCGTCACCGGCGGCAACGTCTCGTTCTACAACGAGAGCCCGGCCGGCGCGGTCCTGCCCACGCCCGTCATCGGCATGGTCGGTGTGCTCGACGACGTGGCGGCGCGCGTGGGCGCGGCGTTCCGGTCCCGGGGCGACGCGATCCTGTGCCTGGGTCGGCCGGCGGGGTCGCTGGGCGCGTCGCAGTATCTTTCCCTGGTGACCGGCGAGGTGTTCGGCGCCCCGCCGCGGGTGGACCTCGCGGCCGCGCGGGCGCTGGTGGACTGCCTCGTCGCGTGCGCGGCGGAGCGCCTGCTCGTTTCCGCGCACGACGTGGCGGAGGGCGGCCTCGCGGTCGCGCTGGCCGAGTGCACGGCGCTTTCCCCCGACCTCCTGGGCGCGGAGGTGGACCTCACGGCGATCGCGGGCGGCCTCGACGCCGCGGCGGCGCTGTTCGGCGAGGACCAGGGCGTGGTGGTGGCGAGCTGCCGGCCCGAGCACGCGGCGCGCGTCGCCGACACGGCGCGGCGGCTGGACGTGCCGTGCGCGGCGGTAGGGAGGGTCGGCGCGCCGGAGGGCGATCTCCGGGTCAAGGTGGGCGAGGCGCGGATCGCCCGACCGGTCGCGCAGCTGCGGCGCATCTACGAGGATGCGCTGCCGCGGCGGCTCGACGGGGCCGGCGGCATGCAGCTTGCGCGGAGTGCCTAGACGCGATGTGCGGCATCATCGGAGTCTCGAACCATCCTGAAGCGGCGCGGCTCGCCTACCTCGGCTTGTACGCGCTGCAGCACCGCGGGCAGGAGTCGGCCGGCATCGTCTCGGTGGACGACGCCGGGGTGGCGCGCACGCACCGCGGGATGGGCCTGGTGTCCGACGTGTTCGGCGAGGGCGTGCTCGACAGCTTCGAGGGTGCGACCGCCATCGGCCACACCCGCTACAGCACGGCGGGCTCGAGCGTGCTGGCCAACGCGCAGCCCGTGCTCGTGCGCTTCCGCGGCGGAACGCTCGCGCTGGCGCACAACGGCAACCTGACCAACGCGGCGGAGCTGCGGCGCGAGCTGGTGGACGCGGGCGCCATCTTCGCCTCGACGATGGACTCGGAAATCCTCGTCCACCTGATCGCGCGCTCGCGCCGGACCGACCCCGCCGACCAGATCCGCGAGGCCCTGGGGCGGGTCGAGGGGGCCTACTCGCTCGTCGTGACCATCAACAGCCAGCTGTACGCCATCGTGGACCCGCGCGGCTTCCGCCCGCTGCTGCTCGGCAAGGTGGGCGACGCGCCGGTCGTGGCCTCGGAGAGCTGCGCGCTCGACATCGTCGGCGCGCGCACGGTGTGCGAGCTGGAGCCGGGCTCCTTCGTCCGCATCGAGGGCGGCCGGATCGACTACCTGGATCCCCTGCCCCCCGCGCCGCCGGCCCACTGCGTCTTCGAGCTGGTCTACTTCTCCCGCCCCGACAGCCTGATCTTCGGCGAGAGCGTGGACCAGTTCCGGCGCAACCTGGGCCGCCAGCTCGCCCGCGAGCACCCGGCCGACGGCTGCGACTGCGTCTTCTCCGTGCCGGATTCCTCGAACGCCGCGGCGCTCGGCTTCTCCGACGAGTCGAAGATCCCGCTGGAGCACGCCCTGATCCGCAACCACTACGTCGGGCGGACCTTCATCCACCCGGCGCAGGCCGGGCGCGACGCCAAGGTCAAGATCAAGTACAACCCGGTGCGCGAGGTGCTCTCCGGGAAGAAGGTCGTCATCGTGGACGACTCGATCGTGCGCGGCACCACGAGCCGCGGCCTCGTGGAGATGGTCCGCCGAGCCGGGGCACGCGAGGTGCACTTCCGCGTCGCCTCCGCGCCGATCGTGGGCCCGTGCTACTACGGCATCGATACGCCCAACCGCGACGAGCTGATCGCCGCGACCCATTCCGTCGAGGAGATCAGGACGTTCCTCGGCGTGGACTCCCTCGGCTACCTGTCGCTCGAGGGGATGGTGCAGGCCAGCGTCCGGGAGCCCGGGCGCTTCTGTCACGCGTGTTTCTCGAAGCAGTACCCCACCACGGTCCCGCTCGAGGCCGCCAAGCTGCGGCTCGAGGCCGGACGTCAACGCACACACGAAGGGCTGGTATGAGTCGCTACGTCTACTACTTCGGCGCCGGGAAGGCCGACGGCACCGCCCAGATGAAGACCGTCCTCGGCGGCAAGGGCGCCAACCTCGCCGAGATGACGAACCTCGGCATCCCCGTGCCGCCCGGCTTCACCATCAGCGCCGAGCTGTGCAACGCGTACATCGCGAACAAGACCTACCCGAAGGAGCTGAAGGGCGAGGTCGAGGCGAGCCTGAGGCGGGTGGAAGAGGTGATGGGGCGGAAGTTCGGCGCCGCCGACAAGCCGTTGCTCGTCTCGGTGCGCTCCGGCGCCGCCGTCTCGATGCCGGGGATGATGGACACGATCCTCAACCTCGGGATGAACGACACCGTCGCCGCCGCCCTGGCCAAGGAGACGGGCAACCCGCAGTTCGCCTACGACGCCTACCGCCGCTTCGTGCAGATGTACGGCGACGTCGTGCTGGGCCTCAAGGGCAGCCGCAGCCCGTTCGAGCCGCTGCTCGCGGCGAAGAAGAAGGCGAAGAAGGTGGAGCGCGACATCGACCTGCCCGCCGAGGACATGAAGGCGCTGGTGGGCGAGTACAAGGAGGCGCTGAAGAAGCTCCTGCCCTCCGGCTTTCCCGAGGACCCGCAGGCGCAGCTGTGGGGCGCGATCGAGGCCGTGTGGCGCTCCTGGATGGGCGACCGCGCGGTGGCGTACCGGCGCATCCACCACGTGCCCGAGACCCTGGGCACGGCCGTCACGGTGATGGCGATGGTGTTCGGCAACTTCGGCGAGGACTCGGGTACGGGCGTCGCCTTCACCCGCGACCCCTCGACCGGCGAGAAGCGCTTCTTCGGCGAGTTCCTCGTGAACGCGCAGGGCGAGGACGTGGTGGCGGGCATCCGCACGCCGGAGCCGGTGGCGCTGATGGAGAAGAAGTTCCCGCCCGCCTACAAGCAGCTGGTCGAGACCTACCAGCGGCTGGAGAAGCACTACAAGGACATGCAGGACCTCGAGTTCACCGTCGAGCGCGGGAAGCTCTTCCTGCTCCAGACGCGGAACGGCAAGCGCACGGGCGCGGCCGCCGTGCGCGTCGCGGTCGAGATGGCGGACGAGGGGATGATCAGCCAGCAGGAGGCGCTGCTCCGCGTCTCGCCCGAGGCGCTCGACCAGCTGCTCCACCCGATGGTGGACCCGGCGGCCAAGGTGGACGTGCTGGCGACCGGGCTGCC
>DATKNX010000132.1:0-16490 GCA_035541085.1 Gemmatimonadales bacterium
AGCACGGCCGTGGCCAAGGCGCTGCGCGCCACCGGCTCGATCGACGCGGTGAGCTATCTCACCCACCTGCCGGTCAAGAACCGCGACTTCCACTGGAACGTGCAGCAGGCCGCCCTGGTCACCGAGGACGCCTTCTACCGCTTCGATGCGATGAAGGGCGAGAAGACCCGCGAGGAACTGCCCAAGCCCAAGCTGGAGCGCCTGACCTTCGACGTGCCGCGCCGCAGCGACCTGCCGGCCGGCGAGAAGGGCCTGGCCGAAGCCCTGGCGGTGGCCCACGGCGTGGCACTGGCCAAGGACCTGTCCAACCTGCCCGGCAACCACTGCACGCCCGCTTACCTGGCGGAGCAGGCGCAGAAACTGGCCGACGCCTGGCGCTTCAAGGCCAAGGTGCTGGAGAAAGCCGAACTGGAGAAGCTCGGCATGGGCTGCTTCCTATCGGTGGCCAAGGGCAGCAGCCAGCCGCCCAAGCTGATCGTGCTGGAGTACCTCAAGGGCGCCAAGGGCGAGGCCCCCATCGCCCTGGTCGGCAAGGGCCTCACCTTCGACGCCGGCGGCATCTCGATCAAGCCGGCGGCGCAGATGGACGAGATGAAGTACGACATGTCGGGCGCCGCGGCCGTGCTCGGCGCGTTCGAGGCGCTGGGCCGGCTCAAGCCGAAGCTCAACGTCGTCGGCCTCGTTCCGTCCACCGACAACATGCCCAGCGGCTCCGCGGTGCGGCCCTCGGACGTGGTGAAGAGCCACGCGGGGAAGCACATCGAGATCGTGAACACCGATGCCGAGGGGCGGCTCATCCTCGCCGACGCGCTGTCGTACGCGCGCCGCTACAAGCCCGCGGCGGTGCTCGACGCCGCCACGCTGACGGGCGCCGTGGTCGTCGCCCTGGGCCATACGGCGAGCGCCGTGATGGGCACGGACGAGGCGCTCGTCGAGGAAGTGCGCCGCGCGGGCGACCGCGCCGGCGAGCGCGTCTGGCCGCTGCCGATGTTCGACGAGTACCGCGAGCTCAACAAGTCGGACATCGCCGACGTGAAGAACTCCGGCGGGCGCCTCGCGGGCACGATCACCGCCGGGTGGTTCTTGCGCGAGTTCGCCGAGGGCTACCCCTGGGTGCACATCGACACGGCCGGCACGGCCTACACCGACGCGGATTCGCCGCCGCTGCCCAAGGGACCGGCCGGCGTGCCGATGCGGTTGTTCGTGGAGTTCCTCCTGGGGCGCGCCGGCTGACGTGAAGGCGCGCGCCGCCGGCCTCGTCGCCCTGGCCGCGCTCTTCGGCGCGGCGGCGGCCGGCGCGCAGAACCCCACGCCACCTCGCAAGCCGTTCCCGGTGCCGCGCCCCGCGCCCGCCGACACCGCGCGCGCGCCGGCTCCCGACACCGGCACGGCGCGAGCCGTGCGGCCCGCGGACGCGACGGGCCGCGCCGCCCCCGCCGATACGGGCCGCGCCCGCGGGGACACGGTGCCGGTCCCCGACTCGCTCTCGCCCGACACGTTCCGCGCCCAGCTGCCCCGGCTCGGCGCGCCGCCGGGGCCACTGCCCGCGGCCGGCCGCGTCGTGTTCGACCGCGACGCCCTGTGGTACTCGGGCGCGCTCACGCTGGGTGAGCTGCTGCAGCGCATCCCCGGCGTCTTCCTCGCGCGCGCCGGGTGGTTCGGCCGGCCCGAGGTCGTGCACTACGCGGGGCAGGGCGCCTCGTCGGTCCAGGTGTTCTGGGACGGCTTCGCGATGGACCCGATCGGCCGCGACAGCGCGGGGCTCAACCTCGGCCAGATCGACCTCGGCCTGCTGCAGCGCGTCGAGGTCGAGGTGCTGCCGACCGGGCTGCGCGTCTATCTCTTCTCCGACGGGCAGACGATCCGCCGCGCGCGCACGGAGACCTCGTTCGCCGCGGGTGACGCCAGCACCAACACGTACCGCATCCGCTACCTCAACCGCTGGAAGGACGGCGCGGGCCTCGGCCTCGGCGTGGACTTCCTCGGCACGGCGAGCGGGCGGTCGGACGCGGGCCACACGAGCGATCTCACGCTGTGGGCCAAGGGCTCGTGGGTGCCCACGCCCCGCTACGGCGTCGAGTACCAGCTCATCAGCGCGTCCACGGACTACCAGGCGTTCCAGGCCACCTCCGCCGCCGGCTCGGCCTTCGACATCGGCGATCCCAAGTCGCACCGCACCGACGCGTTCGTGCGCGGCTTCGTCGCCTCCCGCGACGACGGCATGGGCCTGAGGCTCGACGCGCTGGTGGGAAGCACGAGCTACACCGACTCCATCGCCGCGCTGAGCCGCGACGAGCTGCAGGGCGCCGCGATCGTCGCCTACCGTGCCGAGCACTGGTCGAGCGAGCTGACGGCGCGGGTGCGCGACAACAGCACGCCCTTCGAGGTCCAGTGGCGCGGCGCGGTCTCGCCGCTCGCCGCGGTGACGGCGTCCCTGACGGCCGACGAGCAGCTCCTCACCGGCTCGCGGCACTCGCGCGACCTCGCGGCCGGCCTCGAGTGGCACCCGTGGCGCGCCCTGACGCTCCACGGCGCCGCCCGCTACCGCGACGCGGTCGCCTCGCCCGCGGTCGTCGCCGACACGGCCCAACGCGTCACCGACCTCACCGCCGGGATCACGCTCTCGAGCGGCTTCGCGGACCTCGACGCCTCGTTCACCCGGCACGGCGGCTACGCCGCGCCCGTCTACGGGACGTTCGACACCGTGGTGCCGGCGTACCCGAGCCTGCCCGTGCGGACCGCGACGGTGAGCTTCGCCCTCCGCCCCACGCGCTTCTTCACCCTGGCGGGGTGGTATCGCGAGCCGCTCGACCCGGTGACGTCGGCGTACGAGCCGCCGCACCACTCGCGCATCTCGACCACGTTCCGCACCCGGCTGCTGCCGGTGCTGCGCCGCAACGCGTTCGACTTCACGGCCGAGGTGACGGCCGAGGCCTGGAGCCACGGGGCGGCGGGGGTGGACGGGTCCGGCAACCCCGTGCGGCTGCCCGGCGCCGTGGTGGTCGAGTACCGGGTGCAGGTGAAGCTGGTGAGCGCGGCGCTGTTCTGGACGATGCGCAACGCCCTGAACGAGCACTACGCGCTGGTGCCCGGCGTCCAGGAGCAGACGCCCGGCCAGCGCTACGGAATCCGCTGGGAGTTCACCAACTAGACCGGCGGGGCTATCTTAAAAGGCTTGGCTGGGATGCGCTGCGCGTGAGCACCCGGAGCATGACCGGGTTCGGCGCGGCCGACGGCGTCGTCGCCGGCGGCCGGCTGCGGCTCGAGATCCGCTCCGTGAACCACCGGCACCTGAGCGTTCAACTCAAGCTGCCGGGGGAGCTGGCCGACTGCGAGGCGGCCGTCCGCGAGCGGCTGCGGGCGCACTTCGAGCGCGGCCACGTGACCGTCTCGGGCCGCTGGGTGGAGGCGCCGCCGCAGGGCGAGACGGTGGAGCTGGACCTCGAGCGGGCGCGGGCGCTGATCGCGGCGCTCAGGAGCCTCGGGGCGGAGCTGGATCTCCCGGGCTCGCTGGACCTGGCGGCGGTCGCGCGGCTGCCGGAGGTGGTGCGCGTGGTGCGCCGCGACGGCGCGCCCGAGCCGGACGGGGTGCTCGCCGTCGTGGACGCCGCGGCCGAGGAGTGCGTGGACGCGCGCGAGAAGGAGGGCGCCGCGCTGTGCGCGGACCTGCGCCGGCGCCTCGACGCGCTCGCGACCCTCGCGGCCAGGGTCGCGGAGGCGGCGCCCGCGCGGCTGGTGCGCGAGCGCGACCGCCTGGCCGCGTCGGTGCAGGCGCTGGCGGGCGGGGTGGCGCTCGATCCGGACCGGCTGGCCAAGGAGATCGCGCTGATCGCGGACCGGCTCGACATCACCGAGGAGCTGGTGCGCTTCGACACCCACCTCGCGGCGATGCGCCAGGCGCTGGACGGAAACCAGCCGGCGGTGGGCCGCCGCCTCGGTTTCCTGCTCCAGGAGGCGGGCCGCGAAGCCAACACGATGGGCTCGAAGGCCAACGACGCCGTCATCGCGGACGCCGTGATCGCGATGAAGACGGAGCTCGAGCGGCTGCGCGAGCAGGTGGAGAACCTGGAGTGAAGCCGTACCCGCTGGTGCTCTCGGCTCCCTCCGGCGGCGGCAAGACGACGATCGCGTACGCGCTGGTGGCCGCGCGCGAGGACGTGGGCTACTCGGTGTCGGCCACGACACGGCCGCCGCGGCCCCGGGAGCGCGACGGCACGGACTACCACTTCCTCTCGCGCCAGGCGTTCGAGAAGAAGGTGAAGGCCGGCGAGTTCCTGGAGTGGGCGGAGTACAGCGGGCAGCTCTACGGCACGCTGAAGGCCGAGATCGAGAAGGTCCTCGCGTCGGGCCGGCACGCCGTGCTCGACATCGAGATCAAGGGCGCGCGGGCCGTGCGCGCCGCGTATCCCGAGGCGGTGCTGGTGTTCGTCGTCCCGCCCTCGGCCCAGGAGCTGATGCAGCGCCTGGGCGGGACGAAGGGCTCGCGGGCGGCGTCGCTGGAGTCGCGGCTCAGGACCGCCGTGAAGGAGCTGGAGGAGGCGCTGGCGTACGACTACGTCGTCGTCAACGCGGACCGGACGGAGGCGACGGCCGAGGTGGCCGCCATCATCGACGCGGAGAGCCGCCGGCCGCGGCGCAACCCGGAGCTGGCGGAGGACCTGGCGCAGCTGGGCCGGGACATCGGGGCGCTGGCCGACCGGCTCTCCACCACGAAGGAGGCGTAGCATGCGGGTGTTCACCCCGATAGAGATCGCGCACCAGGCGGGCAACAAGTACATCGGCGTGCTCGTCGCCGCGAAGTTCGCCCGCTACGTGAACGACTTCCCGAAGGACCGCGCGATCGAGCGGGAGAAGAAGCTCACCACGACCTCGCTCGAGGAGCTCGCGATCGGGGACCTGAAGTACAAGATCACCCGGCGGCGCAGGCAGGAGGCGTGAGCCGCATCGCCGGCCGGCACGTCGTCCTTGGCGTGTCGGGCGGCATCGCCTGCTACAAGTCGTGCATCGTCGCCCGCCGCCTCACCGAGGCGGGCGCCGAGGTGGATGCGGTGCTGACGGCGTCGGCGGCGCGGTTCGTCGGCGCCGTCACGTTCGAAGCCCTCACCGGCCGTCCCGTCGTCACCTCGCTCTGGCAGCCGGAGCGCGCCCTCGACCACGTGCGGCTCGGGCGCGAGACCGAGCTGATCGTCGTCGCGCCCGCCACGGCCCACCTGCTCGCGCGGATGGCGCAGGGCATGGCGGACGACTTCCTGACCTCCCTGCTGCTGGCGCGCCGCGCGCCGCTCCTCGTCTGTCCCGCGATGAACGACCAGATGTACGCGCACCCCGAGACCCAGGCGAACCTGGCGCTGCTGCGCTCGCGCGGCGCGCACGTGCTCGGCCCGGTCACCGGGCCGCTGGCGCGGGGCGAGGGCGAGGGCCCGGGCCGGATGGTCGAGCCCGAGCTGATCGTGGCGCACGCCGAGCGGCTGCTGCGCTCCGCGGCGCCGTGGGCGGGCCGCCGCGTCCTCGTCACCGCGGGCCCCACGCGCGAGCGGCTCGACCCCGTCCGCGTCGTCACGAACCGCTCGAGCGGGCGGATGGGCTACGCCCTCGCCCACGAGGCCTGGCTGCGCGGCGCCGACGTCACCGTCGTGAGCGGCCCGGCCTCCGTCGAGCCGCCGCCCGGCGTCGAGGTCGTGCGCGTCGAGTCCACGGCCGAGATGGCGGCCGCGGTGGGCGAGGCGCTGCCCCTCGCCGACGTGCTGCTGATGGCCGCCGCGCCGGCCGACTACCGGCCCGCCGCGCCGCTCGCCGAGAAGGCGAGGCGCGGGGAGGGCGCCCTGAAGCTCGACCTCGAGCCCACGCACGACATCCTGGCGGAGACGCTGCCGCGCCGGAAGAAGGGCGCGCTCGTCGTCGGCTTCGCACTCGAGACCGGCGACGCGGCCGCGAAGGCGCGCGCCAAGCTCGAGGCGAAACACCTCGACGCGATCGTCGCGAACGACGCCGGCGAGCCGGGCGCGGGTCCCGAGGTCGCCACCAACCGCGTCACCGTGATCTCGAAGGACGGCGCGGAAGCGCTGCCGCTGCTGCCCAAGGAGCGCGTCGCGGAGGAGATCCTCGACCGCCTCGAGAGGCTGGTGTCCAGGCGTGGATGAGCGCCGCCGGCGGTATCTCCAGCAGCTGATGGAGCTGGGCGAGTCTGCGTTGGTACTGCCGGCCCGAGGCGGGCAGCCGGCAGCCGGCAGGGCGCAGGTGCATTCCCAGGCGCCACGTGACTCAGTGGTTCCCTGTCCACAGAACACCGAGAACCCGAAGGCGCCCGCGGCACCGGCCGCCAAGGCCGGCACCGGCGCCAAGGCCGCCGTGAAGCTCCCGGACCTCGAGCCCGGCATCGTGGCCGGGGCGCCGGCGGGGGG
Source organism: Gemmatimonadales bacterium (assembly GCA_035541085.1). GTDB lineage: Bacteria > Gemmatimonadota > Gemmatimonadetes > Gemmatimonadales > JACORV01 > Fen-1245. The sequence goes on from DATKNX010000132.1 coordinate 6,402, forward strand.
CGACGACCTGTTCGCCGCCGATCCGCTGCGCGCGCTCGCCACGCTCGACGCCCTGGTGCCCGTCATCGACGCCTGCCGCAAGTGCCAGCTCGGCCACTCGCGCCTCCACAGCGTGCCCGGCGAGGGCGATCCGAAGGCCGGCCTCGTGGTCGTGGGCGAGGCGCCGGGCGCCACCGAGGACGAGACCGGCCGGCCGTTCGTGGGCCGCGCGGGCAAGCTCCTCGACGACATCCTCAAGGCCATCGGCTTCCGCCGCGAAGACGTCTTCATCTGCAACGTGCTGAAGTGCCGGCCGCCGGAGAACCGCGATCCCGAGCCGCTTGAAGTCGCGGCCTGCTCGCCGTATCTCCATCGGCAGCTGGAGCTGATCGCCCCCCGGGTCATCCTGGCGATGGGGCGCCCGGCGGCGCACGCGCTGCTGGGCGTCAACCTCTCGCTGGGCGAGATGCGGGGGAAGCTCCACCGCTACCGGGGCATCCCGCTCATCGTCACGTACCACCCGGCGGCGCTGCTCCGTAACCCGCACTGGAAGCGTCCGACTTGGGATGACATCCGCATCGCGCGCCGGATCTACGATGGCGACAGCGCCTGATCCCTTCGGCGGCCGCCAGCCTCCCTACAGCGCCGAGGCCGAGCAGGCGGTCCTCGGCGCGATGCTCCTGGACGGCGACGCGGCGCTGCGCGCCACGGAGCTCCTCGACGACGCGATGTTCTACCGCGAGGGCCACCGGCGGCTGTTCCGCGCGATGCACGGCATCATCGAGCGCGGGGGGGTGATCGACCCGGTCACCCTGCGCGACGAGGTGGACCGGCGGGGCGAGCTCGAGGGCGTGGGCGGCATCGAGTACCTGTCCTACCTGCTCGACGTGGTGCCCACCGCGGCCAACATCGACTACCACGCCAAGATCGTCCGCGACAAGGCGCTCCTCAGGCGCCTGATCGAGGCCGCGACCGGCATCGTGCAGGAGGCCTACGAGGCCAAGCGCCTCGCCGACGAGGTCCTCGACAGCGCCGAGCAGCGGATCTTCCTGGTCTCCGAGACGCGCAAGACCGAGGGGTTCGTCCGCCTGAAGGAGCTGCTCTGGCCGACGATGGAGCGCATCGAATCGCTCCACGCCGGCGGGCAATCGATTACCGGGGTGCCGTCGGGCTTCGCAGACTTGGACGACAAGACGGCAGGCTTCCAGAACGCGGACCTGGTGATCGTGGCGGCGCGGCCCTCGATGGGCAAGACGGCCCTGTGCCTCAACGTCGCGCAGCACGCGGCGATCGAGAAGGGCATCCCGGTGGCGGTGTTCAGCCTCGAGATGGCCAAGGCGCAGCTGGTGCAGCGCCTGCTGACGAGCGAGGCGCGGGTGGACGCGCACCGCCTGCGCCAGGGCATGCTGAAGGACGCGGACTACGCCCTGTTGGCGCGCGCGGCGGGCATCCTGTCGTCGGCGCCCATCTGGATCGACGACAGCGCCGCGCTGACGCCGCTCGAGCTCCGGTCCAAGGCGCGGCGCATCAAGGCCGAGCACAACGTCGGGCTCATCATCGTGGACTACCTCCAGCTGATGCGCTCGCCCGAGCAGTCCGAGAACCGCGTCCAGGAGATCAGCGCCATCTCGCGCGCCCTCAAGGCGCTGGCCAAGGAGCTCGACGTGCCGGTGATCGCGCTGTCGCAGCTCTCGCGCGCGCCGGAGCAGCGGGGCGGGGAGCACCGGCGGCCGCAGCTCTCCGACCTCCGCGAGTCGGGCGCGATCGAGCAGGACGCCGACGTGGTGCTGTTCATCTACCGCGAGGAGATGTACTCCGGCACCGAGGATCCCAAGACGGGCGAGAACATCGAGGGACAGGCCGAGGTCATCATCGGCAAGCAGCGCAACGGGCCCACCGGGACGATCAAGCTGCACTTCCACAAGGCCTACACGCGCTTCGACAACTACTCGACCCGCGAGGCCGAGGGCGGGAATGGCCGCTAAGGCGCGCTCGGTCTTCCGCTGCACGGAGTGCGGGGCCGACCAGCCCAAGTGGACCGGCCGCTGCGAGGCGTGCGGCGCGTGGAACAGCCTGGTGGAAGAGGCGGCGGCCGTCCGCCGCCCCGGACCCCGGTCCCCGGGCACCGGTCCCCGTTCCGGTCCCGAGCCCGTGCGCCTCGACGACATCGCCGCCGACGCGATGCCGCGCTACCACTCCGGCCTCGCCGAGTTCGACTGGGTCCTGGGCGGCGGCCTGGTGCCCGGCTCCCTCGTGCTCGTGGGCGGCGAGCCCGGGATCGGGAAGTCCACGCTGCTCCTCCAGGTCGCGGCGCGGCTCGAGGCGGCCGGCGTGCCGACGCTGTACGCGAGCGGCGAGGAATCGCCCGAGCAGGTCCGGCTCCGCGCCGACCGGCTCGAGGAGCCCGCGGGCCGCGTGCACGTCCTCGCCGAGACGGTTCTCGAGCGCGTGATCGAGCAGGCCGCGAAGCTCGGCGCGCGCGTCGTGGTGGTGGACTCCATCCAGACGGCCTACACGGCGGACCTCGAGGGCGCGCCCGGCAACGTCGGCCAGGTGCGCGAGTGCGCCGCGCGGCTGATGCGCTTCGCGAAGGAATCGGGCCCGGCGGTGCTGCTCGTGGGCCACGTGACCAAGGGCGGCGGGATCGCCGGCCCGAAGACCCTCGAGCACATCGTGGACACGGTGCTCTACTTCGAGGGCGAGGGCGCCCTCGACCACCGGATCCTGCGCGCGACCAAGAACCGCTTCGGCGGCGTGGACGAGATCGGCGTGTTCGAGATGACGTCGGCGGGCCTGTTGCCCGTGGCCAATCCGTCGGCCGCCTTCCTCGCGGCGCGCCACGAGGGCATCTCGGGCAGCGCGGTCACGGCGCTGATGGAGGGCACGCGGCCCCTGCTGGTCGAGATCCAGGCGCTCGCCTCGCGCGCGGGCTTCGGGACGCCGCAGCGGGTGAGCGCCGGCGTGGACCATCGCCGCCTGGCCGTACTGCTCGCGGTGCTGGAGCGCCGCGCGGCGCTGCCCTTCGGCGAGCTGGACGTGTTCGTCAACGTCGTGGGCGGCGTGCGCCTCAGCGAGCCGTCGGGCGACCTCGCGGTCGTGGCGGCCCTGATCTCCAGCGTGCGCGACCGCGCGCTGCCCGCCGACGCCCTCTTCCTGGGCGAGGTGGGCCTTGGCGGCGAGGTGCGCGCCGTGCCGGGCGTGGAGCGGCGGCTGGTCGAGGCGTCGCGCCACGGCTTCCGGCGCGCGTTCGTCGGCGCGCGGACCGGCCTCAGGCAGGGCACGCCCGCCGGCCTGGAGCTGGTGCGGGTCGAGCACCTCGGAGAGCTGGCCCATCGCCTCGCCGCCTGACGCCGGCGCGGTCATCGTGGCCGCGGGCCGCGGCGTCCGGGCGCAGACCGGCGCCGCCGACGCCGCCGAGCCCAAGCAGTTCCGCCTCGTGGCCGGCGTCCCGCTCCTCCTCCGGGCCATCCGCCCGTTCGCCGAGCACCCGCGCGTCGGCCCCATCGTCGTCGTCCTCCCGCCCGAGCACGCGGCGTCGCCGCCGGCCTGGCTCCGGGCCCAGCTCTCGGAGCGCCTCCTCGTGGCGGCGGGCGGCGAGGTGCGCCAGCAGTCGGTGGCCCTCGGCCTCGCGCGGCTGCCCCGGGGGCCCGCGCTCGTCCTGGTGCACGACGCCGCGCGGCCGTTCGTCTCGCGCGAGCTGATCGATCGCGTGCTCGCGGTGGCCGCCCGCGGCGCCGCGGCCGTGCCGGGCCTGCCGCTCTCCGACACCGTGAAGGAGACCGACACCGCCGGCCTCGTGGTGCGCACGGTGCCGCGCGAGCGGCTCGTCGCCGTGCAGACGCCGCAGGCGTTCCCGCGCGAGATGCTCGAGACGGCGCACCAGCGGGCGCGGAGCGAGCCGGCCGCCGGCGCGACGGACGACGCCGCGCTGTGCGAGCGCCTGGGGCACCCGGTGCGCGTCGTCGCCGGCAGCGCGCGCAACATCAAGGTGACGACCGCCGAGGACTTCGCCCTGGCCGAGGCGCTCGCGGCCGGAGGGAGCGCGTGATCGCGTTCCGCACGCCGGACGAGGTGCGGGCGGCCCTGCCGGCCGTCGTGTCGCACCTCGCGCGGCGGCGCCTCATCGCCTATCCCACCGAGACCGTCTACGGCCTCGGCTCCGTCACGGGGCTGGCGGCGGTGGAGCGCCTCGCGGCCCTGAAGGGCAGGGAGCCGGGCAAGCCGTTCCTCGTGCTCGTCTCGAACCGCCGGATGCTCGCCAGCGTCGGCCTGCGCCTCACCGACGCCGCCGAGCGGCTGGCCGCCGCCTTCTGGCCGGGCGCGATCACCCTCGTGCTGCCCGGCGGCGAGGGCACGCTCCCCGACGCGCTGCGCGGCCCCGAGGGCGGCGTGGCCGTCCGGTGGACCTCGCACCCCGGCGCCGCGCAGCTCATCCAGACCCTGGGCTCGCCCATCACCTCGACCAGCGCCAATCGCCCGGGACAGCCGTCGCTGATGGACGCGCCGGCCATCGAGCAGAGCTTCGCCGCGGCGGTGGACGACGGCACGCTGCTCGTGCTCGACGCCGGGCGCCTGCCCCAATCGCCGCCCTCGACGCTGATCGACTGCACGGGCAACGCGCCGCGCGTGCTGCGGGAAGGCGCCATCCCGCGGGAACGCCTCGCCAGCATCGTCCCCTCGCTCGCGCCGTAGCTCGTGAAGGTCCTCTTCGTCTGCACCGGCAACATCTGCCGCAGCCCGATGGCGGAGGCCATCGCGCGGCGCATGATCGAGGAGCGCGGCCTCGGGAACGTCGAGGTGTCGTCGGCGGGGACGGCCGCGTGGGACGGAGCCCCGGCGTCGGAGGGCGCCTACCTCATCGCGCTGGAGCGCGGCCTCGACCTCTCGTCGCACCGCGCCCGCCAGATCACGACCGACCTCGTGGCCGGCTCCGACCTCGTGCTGGGCATGAGCCCGCACCACGTCGAGCGCGCCGAGGCGCTGGGCGGGACGGGCAAGGCGCACCTCCTCGGCGCCTTCGCGGGTCGGAACGCCGCCACTGCGCAGGTGGACGATCCGTTCGGCGGCGACCTCGAGGAGTACCGCACCACCTTCGACCGGCTCGAGGAGCTGCTGGCCGACGCCGTCAAGCGCTTCGCCGAACCCCAGGCCGATGCGAATCCGGGCGACGACTAGGCTGCTCGCGGTCGTCGGCGATCCCGTGGGCCACTCGCTCTCGCCCACGATGCACAACGCCGCGATCGCCGCCCTGGGGCTCGACGCGGCGTTCCTCGCGCTCAGGGCGAGCCGCGAGACGTTCCCCGTGCTGGCGAAGTCCATCCTGGCGGCCGGCGGCGCCCTCAACGTCACGGTGCCGCACAAGCGCGCCGCGGCCGCGCTCGCCGAGAGCCCGTCCGACCTCGTACGCCGGAGCGGCGCCTGCAACGCGCTGTGGCCCGGCGTCGCCGGCATCGCCGGCGACAACACCGACGTGCCGGCGGTCGCGCGCGAGGCCGCGGCCCTGATGGACGGGCGCCGCGCCCACCGCGCGCTGCTGCTCGGGACCGGCGGCGCCGCGCGGGCCGTCGCCCTCGGGCTCGCCGAGGCGTGGCCCGGCGTGGAGCTGGCCGTGGTCTCGCGCGACGCGGGGCGGGGCGCGGAGTTCGCGAAGTGGGCGCGCGAGGCGGGTGTCCGGTGTCAGGTGTCCGGTGACCGGAGAGACGAGCCGGCCGACCTCGTCGTGAACGCGACGCCGCTCGGCCTCGGTCCCGACGATCCGCCGCCCGCCGACGCCGCGCTCCTCGCGCGGGTCGCGCCGGCCGCGGTGCTCGACCTCGTCTACGCCAAGGGCGGCACGAAGCTCGTGGCGCTGGCCCGCGGGGCCGGCATCCGCGCCGCCGACGGGCGCGGCGTGCTCGTGGCGCAGGGTGCGGCGTCGTTCGGCCTGTTCTTCGGCGTTCGCGCACCGGAAGAGATCATGCGCGCGGCGGTGGAGGATGCGCTCCGGCCTTAGTATGTTGGCCTCGATGGGGGCGCGGGCCCTCGCGGTCGAGGCGCTGGTGCTCCCGCGCGCGTGCCTCGCCTGCGACCGCCCGATGAGCGAAGCGGAGAGCGGCGCCTGCTGCGCGCTCTGCCTGCACCGGATGCGGTCCATCGCGCCGCCCGCCTGCCGGCGCTGCGGACAGCCGCTCGACCCGTGGATGCTCCGCCTCCGGGGCGCGGGCGGCCACGGCGACGGGCGGCCGCGCGAGGGCGGGGCCGAGCGCGCGGCGGGGGACACCCCCTGCGCTTTCTGCAGCGAGTGGCCGGCCGAGCTGGCGTGGGCCGCCTCGGCCGTCTGGCTCGACGACGGGCCCGCGCGGCGCCTGGTGCACGCGCTCAAGTACCAGGGCTGGCGCATCGCCGCCGGACCGATGGCGGCGCGCATCGGGGCCGCGGCGGGCACGCGTCTGGCTTCGCTCGACGCGCTGGTGCCCGTGCCGCTCGGGTCCGCGAGGCTGCGCGAGCGGGGGCACAACCAGGCGGCGCTGCTCGCGCACGCCCTGGGCGACGCGTTGGGCCTGCCGGTGCTGGAGGGCGCGCTCCGGCGCACGCGGGAAACGCGGAGCCAGACCCGCCTCGCCCCGGCGGAGCGGCGCCGCAACGTGGCGGGGGCCTTCGCGCCGGGCGGGCCGCGCCCCCGCGGCCTGAACGTTGCACTGGTGGACGACGTACTGACGACGGGCGCGACGCTGGGGGCGGCTGCCACCGCGCTCGCGCCGTTGGAGCCGGCGACGATCGGCGCGCTGACGTTCGCACGCGCCGCCGTGCCGGCATAGGCGACAACGAACAGCGGAGGATGACTGAGATGGCGGTGCGCGTAGGGATCAACGGGTTCGGGCGGATCGGGCGGCTGGTGCTCCGGGCGGCGCTCTCCAAGAAGAGCAATCTCGAGATCGTCGGCATCAACGACATCACCGACACCAAGACGCTCGCCCACCTGTTCAAGTACGACTCGGTGCACCGCACCTTCCCGGGCGAGGTGACCGCGGGGGCCGACCACCTGGTCATCAACGGCAAGAAGATCGCGGTGACGGCCGAGAAGGACCCGGCGAAGCTGCCGTGGCAGAGCCTCGGCGCGACTCTGGTGGTCGAGTCCACCGGCAAGTTCACCGACAAGGAGAAGTGCGCGGGGCACTTCACCGCGGGCGCGAAGAAGGTCATCATCTCGGCGCCGGCCAAGGGCGAGGACATCACCGTCGTGATGGGCGTCAACCACGACAAGTACGACCCCGCGAAGCACCATCTGCTCTCCAACGCGTCGTGCACGACCAACTGCCTGGTGCCGGTGGTGAAGGTCGTCCGCGAGACGTTCGGCTGGGTGCGCGGCTACATGATCACCGTGCACTCGTACACCAACGACCAGAACGTGCTCGACTTCCCGCACAAGGACCTGCGGCGGGCGCGCGCGACGGGGCTGAGCATCATCCCGACGACGACCGGCGCGGCGAAGGCCACCTCGCTGGTGATCCCGGAGGTGAAGGGGAAGATCGACGGCGTCTCGCTCCGCGTGCCGACGGCCGACGTGTCGAGCGTGAACCTCATCGTCCAGGTCGAGAAGAGCACCACGGCTGCCGAGGTCAACGACGCGTTCAAGAGGGCGGCGGCGGGCCCGCTCAAGGGCATCCTCGACGTGTCGGACGCGCCGCTCGTCTCGGTGGACTACATCGGCAACCCGCACTCCTCCATCGTGGACGCGATGAGCACCGCGGTCGTCGACGGCACGATGCTGCAGGTCTCCTCGTGGTACGACAACGAGTGGGGCTACTCGATGCGCTGCGTGGACCTCATGGAGCTCGTGGCGGCGAGGATGTAATGGCCAAGAAGACGATCGAGAACCTCCCCGAGGCGGCCGTGCTGGGGCAGCGCGCCCTGGTGCGGGTGGACTTCAACGTCCCGGTCAAGGACGGGAAGGTCACCGACGACACGCGCATCCGCGCGGCCGTGCCGACCATCGAGGACCTCAAGGACCGGGGCGCCCGCATCGTGCTGCTCTCGCACCTCGGCCGCCCCAAGGGCACGGGCCCGGAGCCCAAGTACTCCCTCAAGCCCGTCGTGCCCGCGCTCGAGAAGCTCCTGGGCATGCCGGTCAGCTTCATCGAGGATCCGGCGTCGCCGGCCGCCGTCGAGGCCACGCGCAAGCTGCCGCGCGGGGCCGTGGCCCTCGTCGAGAACACCCGCTTCTTCGCGGGCGAGGAGAAGAACGACCCGGCCACGGCGAAGATGTTCGCCGCCCTCGGCGACTTCTACGTCAACGACGCGTTCGGTTCCGCGCACCGCGCCCACGCCTCGACCGAGGCCGTGGCGCACCTGCTGAAGCCCGCCGTGGCGGGGCTCCTGATGGAGAAGGAGCTCGAGTACCTGGGCGGCGCGCTGACGGCGCCCAAGCGGCCGTTCGTCGCCGTCCTGGGCGGGGCCAAGATCTCCGGCAAGATCGACGTGATCCAGAACCTGCTGCCGAAGGTGGACCGGATCCTGATCGGCGGCGCGATGGCGAACACCTTCTTCCGGGCCAGGGGAGTCTCGACGGGCGCGAGCCTCGTCGAGGAGGACCGCATCCCGATGGCCAAGGACCTCCTGGCGAAGGCCGGCGACAAGCTGGTGCTGCCTTCGGGGGCCGTCGTCGCGCCCGCCTTGGAGCGCGCGGCGGAGAAGAAGGAAGTGGCCTGGAACGCCGTCCCCGACGGCTGGGCCGTCTACGACATCGACGGGGCGACCGAGCGCGCGTTCGCGCAGATCGTCGCCGGCGCGAAGACGGTGGTGTGGAACGGGCCGATGGGCGTCTTCGAGACGCCGCCCTTCGACCACGGCACGATGGCCGTGGCGCGGGCCCTGGCCGACGCGACCGGGAAAGGCGCGGTCACGGTGGTGGGCGGCGGCGATTCGGCGGCGGCGATCGAGGCGGCGCACCTGGCGGACAAGGTGAGCCACGTCTCGACCGGCGGCGGCGCGTCGCTCGAGTTCCTGGAGGGCAAGGTGCTGCCGGGCGTCGCGGCGCTGGACGACGAGCGATGAGCCGCCTGATCTTCGCGGCGAACTGGAAGATGCACCACGCGCCGGCGGCGGGGCGCCAGCTGGTGCACGAGGTGCTCGCGCGGGCGCGCCCGGTGCCGGACCGCGAGCAGATCTTCTTCCCGCCGGCGGTCTCGCTGCCGGCGGTGGTGGACGAGATCAAGGGGCGGCGCGACGTGGCCGCCGGAGTGCAGAACGTCCACTGGGAATCCAAGGGCGCGTTCACCGGCGAGATCTCCGCGCCGATGGCCGCCGCCGCCGGCGCCGCGTGGGCCCTGGTCGGGCACTCGGAGCGCCGCCACAAGTTCGCCGAGACCGACGCCGAGACGGGCAAGAAGGTGAAGGCCGTCCTGGCGGCGGGCCTCAAGGCGATGCTGTGCGTCGGCGAGCTGATCGAGGAGCGGCGCGCGGGCCGCACCGAGGAAGTCGTGCTGCGGCAGCTCGAGGCGGGCCTCGCCGGACTCGATGCGGTGGCGACCGCGCAGGTGGTGATCGCCTACGAGCCGGTGTGGGCAATCGGCACGGGTGTCAACGCGACGCCCGCCGACGCGGCGGCCGTACACCGGACCATCCGGCGCTGGCTCGCGTCGCGGGTCCCGGCCGGCACTTGGCCCTCGATCCTCTACGGCGGCTCGGTCAACGCCGAGAACGCGGCGGCCCTGCTGGCCGAAGAGGAGCTGGATGGGGTGCTGGTTGGGGGGGCATCGCTCGAGGCCGAAAGCTGGCTCAAGATCGTCGGGGCTCCCAGACCGGCGCGGTGATTCCGACGGGGAGGTGATGGGGTGATGAAGTGATGAGGGCCGTCTGCGGACTGCGGACCGCAGACTGCAGTCCGGAGTCTGCAGTCCGCCCCTCATCACCTCATCACATCATCACTTCCATCACCTCCTCACCTCCCCGTCGTTGACCATTCCCGCGTCGTCCCGGTACATTTCCCGAGCCATGTACACCTTCTTCCTGGTCCTACTGATCCTCGACGCCGCCGTGCTGTCGGCCGCGGTCCTGCTGCAGTCGGGGCAGGGCGGCGGGCTGGCGGCGAGCTTCGGCGGCGCGTCCTCGACCGACGCGTTCGTCGGGAAC
>DATKNX010000133.1:0-4059 GCA_035541085.1 Gemmatimonadales bacterium
GGAAGCCGGCGTGGATCCGCTCACCCTGCTCCCGAACCGGGTGGCCTTCCGCGAGGCGTTCGCGCACGCCACCGCGCCGGGCCGGCGGCACGAGCCGATCTCGCTCGCCCTCCTCGAGCTGGACCAGTACCGCGGCCTCGCAGCCACCCACGGCTGGGGCACGGCCGACCGCGCCCGCGCGCAGGCGGCCGCTTCCCTCGCCCGCGCCCTGGGCCGCGCCACGATGGTGGCGCACTGGTCCGGCGCGACCTTCGCGGCCCTGATGGTGGGCGCGCGCGAGGACGACGCGGCGGCGCGCATCGCCGACGCGCTGCGGCGCCTGCATCCCGGGGGGCCCGGCGCCGGCGCGCAGGCTCCGCTCACCTTCTCGGCCGGCGTGGTGGAGTGGTCGGCGGGCACCTCGCTCGAGGACACGCTGGCCGAAGCCGAGCGCCACGTCGTCACGGCCCGTGCGGCCGGCGGCAACACCGCCGTCTCCTCGTCGCGGCCGGAGGCGGCGGCGCCCGCGCGCGTCGTCGTGCTCGCCGAGGACGACGAGCTGATCGCGTCGGTGGTCAAGCACCGCCTGGAGCGCGAGGGCATCGCAGTGCGGCACTTCACCGACGGCGCGTCCGCGGCGGAGGCGGTGCCGCGCCTCCGCCCGGCGCTGGCCGTGCTCGACGTGAAGATGCCCGGCATGGACGGCTTCGAGCTGCTGGGCCGGCTGCGCGCGGAGCCGGCGCTGGCGGGCCTGCCCATCATGATGCTCACCTCGATGGGCAACGAGCAGGACGTGGTGCGCGGCCTCCAGCTCGGCGCCGACGACTACGTCGTGAAGCCGTTCTCGCCCGTCGAGCTGGTGGCGCGGGTGCACCGCCTCCTGATGCGGCGATGACCGGCGACGGCGTCGCACTCGTCCTCGCGGCCGCCGTCGCCGCGCTGTTCGTCCTGGCGCTGCTGTTCGGCGCGGCGACGCTCGCGCTGCGCGCCCGCAACGAGCGCCGCGCGCGCCGCTGGGCGCGACTCGAGGCCGAGTGGACGCCCTTGGTCCTCGCCGTGCTCTCGGGCGACGTGCCGGCCGCGGCGCCAGGCGTCCCGGTGGCCCGCGCCGACCGCCCGCTGTTCGTGGACTTCCTGCTGAGGCTCGCGCGGCGCCTGAAGGGTCCCGAGCGCGACGCCCTCGTCGCGCTCGCGGCGCCCTACCTCGACGAGGTGGCCGCGCGGGCGCGGCGCGGCGGCGCGGAGCGGCGGGCCCTCGCCGTGCAGCAGCTCGGCGCGCTCGGCGCCGGGCGCCACGCCGCCACGGTGGTGGCCGCGCTCGACGACCGCTCGGCACTGGTCGCGATGACGGCGGCCCGCGTCCTGGCGCCGACGGGCCGTGCCGAGCACGCGGCGGCGATCCTCGACCACCTCGCGCGCTTCCGGGAATGGAGCCCGGGCTTTCTCGCCGCGCTGCTCGCGACGATGGGCGCGGGCGCGGCACCGTCCCTCCGCGCGCTGCTCGCCGATCCGGCGCGTTCGCCCGGCGAGCGCGCCGTGGCCGCCGAAGCGCTCCGGATCATGCACGACCTGCCGGCCGCCGATGCCGCGCGCGCCGCCGTCGCCGCGGGCGGCGACGCCGACCTCTCGGCCGCGGCGCTCCGGCTCCTCGCGGCCGTGGGCGGCGCCGCCGACGCCCCGGCCGTGCGCGCAGCCTGTCGCAGCGCCGACCCGGTCGTGCGGGCCCAGGCCGCCGCGGCCCTGGGCGCCATCGGCGGCGCCGCGGACCGCGCCGCGCTCGCGGCGGCGCTCGACGATCCGTCGCCCTGGGTCGTGCTCCACGCCGCGCGCAGCCTCAAGGCGCTGGGCGGCGACGCGCAGCTCGCCGCCGCCGGCCGGCCCGGCGCCGGCCTCGCGCGGCTCGCGGCCGCCGAATAGCCCGGTGGCGTCCCTGGGCTGGCGGCTGCTCTGGGCGGTCAACGTGCTCGTGATCGCCTACTTCCTGCTCCTGAACCTCTTCTACCTGCTGACCTCGCTCGTCGCGTTCCGCGCGCTGCGGCACTACGCCCGGCGCCTCGAACTGCTCGACACCGAGGCGCTGATCGCCGGCGGCGGCGTGCCGCCCATCACGCTCATCGCGCCCGCGTTCAACGAGGAGGCGACCTGCGTCGAGGCCACCCGCTCGCTCCTCACGCTCCGCTACCCGGAGTACGAGATCCTCGTGGTGAGCGACGGCTCGCGCGACGCCACGCTCGAGCGGTTGACCGCGGCGTTCGACCTCCGGCCGGCCGCGCGCGCCCCGATGGCGGCCATCCCGGCCAAGCCCGTGCGCGCGGTGCTCAGGAGCCGCGCCCATCCCAACCTGTGGGTGATCGACAAGGAGAACGGCGGAAAGGCCGACGCCCTCAACGTCGGCCTCAACCACTGCCGGACGCCGCTATTCTGCGCGATGGACGCCGACGGGCTCCTCGAGCGCGACGCCCTGATCCGCGTCGTGCGCCCCTTCCTCGAGCGGCGCGACACCGTCGCCGTGGGCGGCATCATCCGCATCATCAACGGGTGCACCGTCGAGCGCGGCGCCGTCACCGAGGTGCGGCTCCCGGCCAGCCGGCTGGCCCGCTTCCAGGTGCTCGAGTACCTGCGCGCGTTCCTCTCCGGCCGGATGGGCTGGGCGGCCCTCGACGCGACGCTGATCATCTCCGGCGCCTTCGGCCTGTTCCGCCGCTCCGCCGTGGTCGAGGCCGGCGGCTTCGCGACCGACACCGTCGGCGAGGACATGGAGCTGGTGGTGCGGCTGCACCAGCGCTGCCGCACGCTCCGCATCCCCTACTCCGTCACGTTCGTGCCCGACCCCGTGGCCTGGACCGAGTGCCCGGAGACGTTCCGCGACCTGGGGCGGCAGCGCGACCGCTGGCAGCGCGGCCTGAGCGAGTCGCTGCTGCACCACCGCCGGCTCCTGCTCAATCCGCGCTTCGGCCGCATCGGCCTCCTGGCGTTCCCGTACTTCTTCTTCCTCGAGATGCTCGGTCCGGCCGTCGAGCTGGCGGGCTACGTCGCGTTCGCCGTGCTCGTGGCCACCGGCCGCGCCGACGGCCCCTTCGTCGTGCTGTTCCTCCTCGTCGCGTTCGGCTTCGGCGTCGCCCTGTCGGTGGCCGCCGTCGGGCTCGAGGAGCTGTCGTTCCGGCGCTACCCGCGGCTCCGGGACGTGGTGCGCCTGTTCGCGCTCGCCGTCCTCGAGAACTTCGGCTACCGCCAGCTCTCGACGTTCTGGCGCGTGCGCGGGATGTTCTCCACGCTCCGCCGCAAGAAGGGTTGGGGAGCCATGACGCGGAAGGGATTCGTGCCGCAGGTGATCGGATGACGCCGCTCCTCGCGCTGGCGCTCGCCGCCGCCGCCGGACCCGTGGCGGCGTGCCCCGGCGGGCCCGGGCCTTCGCCCGGCCCCCGCGCGGCCGATACCGTCGCGGCCGACACGGCCGGGGCGGCACCGGACACGGGCGCGCGCGCCTCGTGGCGGGCGTCGCTCGCGTACGGGTTCGAGGACTTCACCTCGAGCTGGGCCACGTGGCAGGCGTGGGATGCGCGGCTGGAGCGGAAGACGGCGTCGGGATCCGTCGCGGCGGAGGCCCTGGCCACGACGCGGTTCGGCGTGTGGGACCGGGGCGGCGCGCTCGACACGTACCACCTGCTGTGGCGCCGCGCCTACGGCAACCTCAGGCTGGGCGTCGCGCCGGGCGCGCAGGTCACCCCGCGATTCGACCTCACCGCCGAGGTCTACCAGGGCCTGCCGGGCGCCTGGGAAGTCTCGGCCAGCTACCGCCGCATGAGCTACGCGGCCGGCGGGGTGAACCTGTGGGGCGCGTCGCTCGCGAAGTACGCGGGCAACTGGTACGTCATCGCCCGCCTCACGGCGGTGCCGCAAGCGGGCCGGCTCGGCGGCGGCGTGTCGCTGCTGGCGCGCCGCTACTTCGCGACCGCCGACGACTACGTGGATCTCTCGGCGGGCACGGGGAGCGAGGTGGTCACCCTCGCGGCGGACAGCGTGGCGGTGGACCGCAGCCAGTTCGTGGCCGCGCGGCTGCAGCGCTTCCTCACCGCCCGC
>DATKNX010000134.1:0-13589 GCA_035541085.1 Gemmatimonadales bacterium
GCCTCGGCCTCTGGGCGGCAGTGGCCGTGGTGCTCGTGCTCGTCGCCTACGCCTACCCGATCTGGCACCTGATCCGGACGCCGCACTTCGGCTCCCCGGGATACTCACCCTTCTGACCCGGGCCCGCCGCCCGGACGGCGCCGGAACACCGCGAGCCCCGCCGGACCCCGCGTCCGGCGGGGCTTTTCGCCGCGCCGCAGGCCGGAACCTGCTGCGAGCGGCCATAGGGAATTGCAGAACGCAAGACTTCCAGGGGTTGATCCGATGGTGCCGCCACCTGCCCGATGGATCGTATCACGTTCTCTGACAATGACTTGCGCTGTACCAGGCGCGTCGCGGTACGGGGGTTGCCACCCAAATGGCCAGAGGCTGTGGATTCGACAGGTTTGGCCATACCTTATTGGGGAGGGGACCACATGCGGAACACCAAGGGCTTCACGCTGATCGAGCTTCTGATCGTGGTGGTGATCATCGGCATTCTGGCCGCCATCGCGATTCCGAAGTTCGCGAACACGAAGGAAAAGGCGTACATCGCATCGATGAAGGCGGACCTGCGCAACCTGGTGACGGCGGAAGAGGCCTACTTCGCGGACAACGTGACGTACGCGAGCACGACCTCGAACCTCCAGTTCAACATCTCGGCGGGTAACACGGTGACGGTGACCGCGGCGACCGGGACGGGCTGGAGCGCGACGTCGAAGAACACGGCGACGACGAAGACCTGCGGCATTTTCGTGGGCAGCGCGACGCCGCCGATCACGGGCGAGGCGGAAGGCGCCCCGACCTGCCAGTAACCTGAGTGTCCCCGGCGGGGCGGGCCGAGTCGGTCCGCCCCGCCACTTTTTCACCATGAAGCGAGAGAGGGTAGCTACTGTGAGGAGCGCCAAGGGCTTCACCCTGATCGAGCTTCTGATCGTGGTGGTGATCATCGGCATCCTGGCCGCCATCGCGATTCCGAAGTTCGCGAACACGAAGGAGAAGGCGTACATCGCGTCGATGAAGGCGGACCTCCGCAACCTGGTGACGGCGGAAGAGGCCTACTTCGCGGACAACGTGACGTACGCGACCACCACCTCGAACCTCCAGTTCAACATCTCGGCCGGGAACACCGTGACGGTGACCGCGGCGAGCGGGACGGGCTGGAGCGCGACGGCGAACAACACGGCGACGACGAAGACCTGCGGGATCTTCGTGGGCAGCGCGACGCCGCCGGTGACGGGTGAAGCGGAAGGCGCTCCCACCTGCCAGTAGAGCGGTGGTAGCGGCTCGTGTGGGGGCGGCGCTGCGGCGCCGCCCTTTGCATTTTCGGTCCGAGCGCGCATCGTGGAGGCCTATGGCACGGCTCTCGGCGGTCGCTGCGAAGCAGGTGAAGCCGTCGCTGCGGACCGAGATGCTCCTGAACCTGGCGGTGCTGGCCGCCGGCGCGCTCGTGCTGGCGGTTTTCTCCGCGGTGCTGGCCCCACTGCTTGGCCACGGCCTCCTGGGGGTCGTGCTGCTCACGGCCCTGGTCGTGGCCGACGTCGCCATCTTCATCGGCTTCGGCCGCTACCTCGTGACCCGCCTCGTCACGGAGCCGATGGACGGGCTCGTCGACGCCACGCAGGCGGTCGCGGCGGGCGAGATGGCCCGGCGCGCGCCGCCCGGCGCCACGCGCGAGTTCGACCGCCTGGCCGCGAGCGTGAACCTGATGACCGAGCGGCTGCTGGACGCGCAGGGCGCGCTCGTGCGCGCCGAGAAGCTCGCGTCGGTGGGCTGGCTGGCGGCGGGCGTGGCCCACGAGATCGGCAATCCCCTGGCCGCGATCGGCAACTACCTGGAGCTGCTCGGGCGGCGCGGCGCGGCGCCCGACCTCGTGACGGCCATCGAGCGCGAGGCGTCGCGCATCGACACGATCGTGCGCAGCCTGCTCGACTACGCCCGGCCCCGGGACGCGCGCCGCGAGCCGCTGGACCTCGGGGACGTGGCGCAGCGGGCGACGGAGCTGCTCCGCTCGCAGGGGCTGTTCCGTCAGGTCACGGTCGAGATGGCGCGCCCGGAGCCGCTGCCGCGGATGCTGGGCGACCCGGCCGCGCTCGAGCAGGTGTTCGTGAACCTGCTGCTCAACGCGATCGACGCCGCCGGCGACGGCGGCCGCATCGTCGTGGCGGCGAGCGCCACGCGGCTCGGCGAGGGCGAGGCCGAGCGGCGCAGTTCCGACGCCGACGGCGCGCGGGCCGCGGACCGCGTCGCGCGGCGCTCGGGGCGGCACCTCGAGTCGGCCGCCGACGGCGCCCCCGCCGTGCAGGTGATGGTCGGCGACAGCGGGCCCGGCGTGCCGGCGGAGCTCGCCGAGCGCGTCTTCGACCCGTTCTTCACCACCAAGGCGCCGGGCAAGGGCACCGGCCTGGGCCTGGCCATCGTCCAGCGCATCGTCCACGACCACGGCGGGCGGGTGGACGTCGCCCGGGCGCGCGAGGGCGGCGCCGCCTTCACCGTCGTCTTCCCGGGGATCGCGACGTGAGGCTGCTCATCATCGACGACGAGGCCGGACTGCGGCAATCGCTCCGGCTGCTGCTCTCCGAGGAGGGCTACGAGGTCGCCGACGAGGCGGACGGCGAGCGGGGTCTCTCGCGCGCGCTCGCCGAGCCGTTCGATGCGGTGCTGTGCGACGTGCGGATGCCGGCGCTCGACGGTCTCGAGTTCCTGCGCCGCTACCGCGCCGCGGGCGGACCGGCCCTCGTGATCATGATGAGCGCCTACGGGACGGAGGACGCCGCCATCGCCGCGATGAAGGAAGGAGCCTACGACTACATCTCCAAGCCGTTCCGCGCCGACGAGGTGGTCCTCGCGCTGCGCAAGGCGGAGGAGCGGGAGCGGCTGCGGCGGGAGGTCGAGTCGCTGCGCTCCGCCCTTGGCCCGCGGGCGGCCTCACCCGGGATCGTCGCGGCCTCGCCCGCGATGCTCGCCGCGCTCGACGTGGTGGCCAAGGTCGCACCGCACACCACGACCGTGCTGTTCACCGGTCCGAGCGGCACCGGCAAGGAGGTGCTCGCCCGCGAGCTGCACCGGCTCTCGCCGCGCGCCGAGCGCGCGTTCGTCGCCGTCAACTGCGCCGCCATCCCCGAGGCCCTGCTCGAGTCGGAGCTGTTCGGCCACGTGCGCGGCGCGTTCACGGGCGCGGTGGGAGACCACCGCGGCCTGTTCGAGGAAGCGAGCGGCGGCACGCTCTTCCTCGACGAGATCGGCGACCTGCCGACCGGGCTGCAGGCCAAGCTGCTGCGGGCCCTGCAGGACGGCGAGGTCCGGCGCGTCGGGGACCGGGCGACGCGGCGGGTGGACGTGCGCGTGGCGGCCGCCACGGCGCGCGACCTCGAGGCCGACGTGGCCGCCGGCCGCTTCCGCGAGGACCTGTACTACCGCCTGAACGTCGTGGGAATCCGCCTGCCGCCGCTGGTGGAGCGTCCGGAGGACGTCCCACCCCTGATCGAGAGCCTGCTCGAGCGGCAGGCGGCGCGCTTGAAGCGCCGCGTGCCGGCGATCGAGCCCGACGCGCTGCGCGCGCTGCTCGACTACTCGTGGCCGGGGAACGTGCGCGAGCTGGCGAACGCCCTGGAGCGCGCGCTCGTGATCGCGCGCGGCGGCAGCATCGAGCGCGGCGACCTGCCGCCGTCGGTGCTGAGCGCCGAGCCGAAGCGCGCCGCGCCGCGCACGCCGCCCGCCGCCGACCTGACGCTCAAGGCCCGCGAGGGGCAGCTGCAGGGCGAGGTCATCCGCGAGGCACTCCGCCGCAGCGCGGGCAACCGCCGGGACGCCGCCGCGCTGCTCGGCGTCTCCGTCCGCACGCTCTTCTACAAGCTCAAGGAGCTGGGCATCACCGACCAATAGGCCGCGGCGTTCGGCGCCGTACCGCAAGGGACGGATGCCGCGCGCCGGCCTTGGCCCCGAGATCGTTGCGGCGTGAACCGCACGGGTGGCTTCACGCTCGTCGAGGTCGTCGTGGCGGTGCTCGTGCTCGCGGTGGGCGTGCTCGCGCTCTCGGGCACCGCGGCGGCGGTGACGCGGATGATGGGCTGGGGGCAGCGCTTCGGCGCCTCGGCGCTGGCCGCCCAGGCCCGCCTCGAGGCGCTGCGCGCCGGCGGCTGCCCGGCCCTGGGCGGCGGCGCGGACTCGACCGGGCGCTACCGCCTGCGCTGGAGCGTCACCTCCGCCGGATCGCTGCGCACCGTGGCCCTCACGGTCGAGTACCCCGACGGACGCGGTCTCCGCAGCGACCTGTTCGAGGCCGTCGCGTGGTGCCCGTGACGGCCCGGACGCGCGGCTTCACGCTCGTCGAGCTGCTCGTCGTGCTCGTCGTCACCGGCGTGGCGCTCGGCGCCGTCGGCCTCCTCCTGACCAGCAGCCAGCGCTTCTACCGGTCGGCCTCGCAGGTGCTCGACGTCGAGGACGGCCTGCGGGCCGTCGCGCAGCTGGTGCCCGCCGAGCTGCGGGAGGCCAGCGCGCGCGGCGGCGACATCGTCGGGATGGGGCGCGATTCCGTCACGCTGCGCGCCATGCGGAGCCTCGCCGTCGTCTGCGCGGCGCCCAACGCGGGTGCCGGCTCGGTGGTCGTGGCCGACAGCCTGACCTACGGCTGGCGCACCGTGGATCCCTCGCGCGACCGCGCACTCGTCTTTCGCGACGGCGACCCGGCCAGCGCCGCGGACGACCGGTGGCTGGACCTGGCCGTGACCGACGTCCGGCCGGGCGCCTGCGCCGACGGGTCCGCCGGCACCACGCTGGAGCTGGCGGGCGCGACCGCGGAGCTCGACGGCGTGCCCGAGGGCGCGCCGCTCAGGACCTACGAGCGGGTGACCTACCGGCTGTACACGGACGATCAGGGCGTGTCGTGGCTCGGCCAGCGCGGCCTCTCGAGCAGCGGGTGGTCGGCGCTCTCGCCCGTGGCCGGACCGCTGCGGCAGGCGGGCGGACTGGCGTTCGAGTGGTACGACTCCTCCGGCGCCGCCGCGACCGATCCGGCCGCCGTGGCGCGGGTCGGCGTGGCCGTGCGGGGCGTCAGCGTCGATCCCATCGACGTGCCGGGCCGCCGGACGTCCGGCCGCGCGTTCGAGGATTCGGTGTACGTGCAGGCCGCGCTGCGGAACCGCTGAGGCGTGCCCGCAATGAGAGCCTCGCCTTCCTCACGCGGCTTCGCGCTGGCCGCCACGCTGTTCGCGCTCGTCCTGATCGGCGCGCTCGTCGCCGGCGTCTTCTTCGCCGCGCGGCAGTCCATGAAGCTCGGCGAGAACGTGCAGGGCAGCTCGCGCGCGTTCGACGCCGCCGACGCGGGCCTCCAGACCGCGCTCGCGCGCTGGGATCGCGCGACCTGGGACGCCCTGGCGCCGGGGCGCTCCGCCGCCTTCGCGGGCCGGCTGCCGGGCGGCAGCGGTTCGTTCTCGGGCACCGTGCTGCGCTTGAACCGCCAGCTGTTCCTGATCCGGTCCACCGGCCGGGACGTCGGCAACGTGGCGGCCGCATCGCTCGGGAGCCTCGTCCGGCTCTCTCCGGTGCCGCTCGCCGTCGATGCGGCGTTGACGACCGCCGCCGCGCCGGAGCTGGGCGGCGCGAGCGTCGTGGACGGGGCCGACCACCAGGTTCCGGGGCGCGACTGCCCGCCGCCGGGACGCGCGAAGCCGGGCGTGCTGGTCCAGAGCGGCGGCGGGTCGCTGGATTCCGCGTGGCAGGCGCTCGCGGCGGTCGCGGCGAAGGTGTACGACGCCGAGGACGAAGCCATCGTTGCGCCGGTACCCGCCGGCACCCCGGTCTGCGACACCACGGTGCGCGACAACTGGGGAGATCCGGCCGCCGAATCGTCCGAATCCGGCTGCGGCGCCTACCATCCCGTCATTCTCGCGATGGGCGATCTCAGGATCGGCGGCGGCAGCGGGCAGGGCATCCTCCTCGTCACGGGCGACCTCGACGTCGACGGCGGCTTCCTCTTCCACGGCCTCGTCCTCGTGCGGGGAAACCTGACGGTGCGCGGGGCCGGAGGCCGCCTGGTGGGCGCGGTGAGGGCCGCGAACGCCGCGTTGATCCCATCCGGCGCGGGGACTGCGGAGGTCGTCTTTTCCGACTGCGCAACGAGCGATGCGCTCCTTTCCGGGGCCCCCGCGATCCCCCTCGGCGGGCGGTCCTGGGTGCAGCTCTACTAGGGTAGTTCGTGTCGTAAGTCACTATTTCAGTTGGACTTTAGCTCGCTTGCTTCAAGTATCTTGACAAATGGCCTGACCGGGCGCTATCGTAGTGCGCCTTCGATCCCTATTTTCTTCTATCTTCTTGCCCTAAACGGATATGGCGCCCTTCGGTCGAAAGAAGCGGACGGTGGGGCTCGATATCGGCAGCGGGCTGATCAAGCTCGTTGTGATCGAGCACGGGAAAGCCCAGCCCGAGTTGGTCAAGGTGGCGATCACGCCCGTCTTGGCCGACGCCATCGTCGAAGGCGAGGTCATGGATCCCGGGATTGTGGCCGATGCCATCCGGGGTCTGTTCGTCACGGCCGCCATCAAGCAGAAGGCGGTGGTGACGGCGGTCGGCGGCCGCGACGTGATCGTCAAGAAGATCCAGATGGATCGGATGAAGGAGGCGGACGCCCGCGAGGTGATCCGCTGGGAGGCCGAGCAGCACGTGCCCTTCGACATGGAGAACGTGGAGCTCGACTTCCAGATCCTGGACCCCGAAGGCGAGGGGCTCCAGATGAGCGTGCTGCTGGTGGCGGCCAAGCGGGAGCTGGTGGAGAACAAGGTCAACCTGCTGACCGACGCCGGGCTGGCGCCGGAGGTGATCGACGTCGACGCCTTCGCGCTGCACAACGCGTTCGAGCTCAACTATCCGGACGAGCAGGCGGGGATGGTCGGGCTGCTGAACATCGGCCACGAGGTGACGAACATCAACATCCTCGAGGACGGCGTGCCGATCCTGACGCGGGATCTCGCGATCGGGACGCGGCGTTTCCGCGAGGATCTGCAGCGCGAGCGGGGGGTCGGCGCCGAGGAGGCGGACAAGCTGCTCCAGGCGGCCGAGCGCAACCCGCAGGTGGATCCGTACGTGGAGAGTCGCGGCGAGGAGATGGCGGTCGGCATCGAGCGGGCGGCCGCGTTCCTCCAGACCGCGAGCCGGAGCGGCGTGGCGATGGGGAAGATCTACATGTCGGGCGGCGGTTCGCGGATTCCCGGCCTGGGCGAGGTGCTGGCCGACCGGCTGAAGGTGCCGGTGGAGAAGGCGGACCCCATCAAGAACATCACGGTACGCGAGGGCGTGTTCGACACGCTCGCGGTCGAAGAGGTCGGGCCGCTGTTGATGTTGCCGGTCGGCCTGGCGCTTCGGGCCGCATAGGGAGCGAGCGGCGGCGACCATGATCGAGATCAACCTCCTCCCCGGTGCGAAGCGGAAGCGCGGCGCCAAGGGCGGCGGCCTCAAGCTGCCGGACTTCCGTGCGCTGCTCGCTTCCGTCAAGGAGCCGTGGCTGGTGGCGGCGGTGGTGGCCTGGGCGCTCGTCCTGGGCCTCGGCACGCCGCTCTACGTCCGGCGCTCGCACGCGGTGCGCGACCTCCAGCCGCGGCTGGACAAGGCCGTGCGCGACAGCGTCCAGCTCGCCGGCAACATCATCCGCAAGCACAAGCTGGAGCAGCGGCGCGACTCGCTCCTGGCGGAGATCCAGGTCATCCGGGACATCGACCGGGACCGCTACGTGTGGCCGCACCTGGTCGACGCGATCACCAAGGCGCTGCCCGATTACACGTGGCTGGACGACATCGCCGCGCGCGCCGGGGAGGGGGACTCCACCGGCCAGGCGGCCTTCTCGGTGTCCGGCAAGACGGCGTCGGACCAGGCGGTCACGCGCTTCATGCGCAACCTCGAGGAGTCGCCGTTCGTCGAGGGCGTGCAGCTCGTGACCACGGCGACCGTGACCGAGCAGGGACGTGACGTGACGAGCTTCGTGATCAACGCGCACTACCAGCTGCCGAATCCCGCCCTCCTGACGATGGAGCCCCTCGAGGCTTCGGTCGTCTCGGGCGTGCGGTCCGGCGGCGGGGCGAGGCGATAGCCCATGGCCGTCATTCCCCAGGACCGGCGCGGCCAGATGCTGCTGCTGCTCACGGCGGCGGCCTTGGCCGTCGGCTACTTCGGGTGGTCCGGCCTGTCGCTGGCCGGTCTCACCGGCTTCAAGCCGCTCACGGCGCAGCGCGACTCCGTGCAGACGCGGATCGATTCCATCGAGGCCCAGGTGAACCGCGCCAAGCGCGACGTGGCGCGCGGGGTGCTGACGCAGCTCGACCAGCGGCTGGCGGAGTTCACCGCCAACCTCGCGCTGATGCGCCAGCTGGTGCCGGTCTCGTCCGAGGTGCCGAACCTCCTCGACGACATCACCAGCCGCGCCAAGATGCGCGGTGCGAGCCTGGGCGGCTTCCAGCCGCAGGCGCCGGAGTCCGGCTCGCCGTTCGACACCCAGCGTTACCGGCTCACCGTGCAGGGGCAGTACGACCAGATCGGCGAGTTCCTGACGGACATCGCGAGCCTGCCGCGGATCATCGTGCCCTACGACGTGCACCTGACGCGGGTCACGGGGCCGGCCGCCGACACGACCAAGCAGGGCGCGCCGCTGACGGCGACGTTCGCCATCCGGACCTACGTGAAGACGCCGAGCCCGAGCGACTCCGTGCCGCCCGCGCCGGCGCCCGCACCCGCCCAGCCGGCCAAGCCGGCGACGACGCGAGGTGGCGATTGAACACCAGCCGCGTGCTGTTCGGTGCGCTGTGTCTCGCGCTGCTGACCGCCGCCCCGGCGGCCGCCCAGGGCGCCAAGCCGCCCCGCCCCACCATTCGCCGCGACACGTCGCTGGCCGGGATCGACACGACCGGCGGCAAGGTGGAGTACCGCCGCGAGGTGTTCCACTACTCCGGCGGGTCGCGCGACCCGTTCCTGACCCTGATCTCGTCGAGCGACGTGCGCCCGACCATCAACGACCTGCGCCTGGTGTCGGTGATCTACGATCCGCGCTACGGCCGCAGCGTGGCGGTCGTGCGGGAGGAGCCCGGCGACATCATCCACCGGCTCAAGCGGGGCGACACCGTGGGCCGGCTGCACGTGTTGCAGATCCGCGAATACGAAGTGGTCTTCCAGATTGAGGAGTTCGGTTTCGAGCGCCAGGAAGTGCTGACGCTCCAAAGGCAAGCGGAGGCAAATCCATGAAGCGAGCCCTCTTCATCGCGTGCGCCGGCCTGACCCTGGGGGTGGCCGCGGCGCCACGGCTCGCCGCCGTGCCCGTCGTCCCGCCGCCCTCTGCGGGACCGGGCGACGTGACGGCCGTGAGCGTGCAGCCGAGTCCGGGACGGGCGGAAGTCGTGATCGATGTCCAGGGCACCGTGCGGGTGTCGGACTTCGTGCTGCGTGATCCGGCCCGGCTGGTGCTGGATCTCGTGGGCGCCCACCTCGTGGCGCCGACGATCCAGTACGACGGCGTCGCGCGCGCGGGCATCCAGGACGTGCGCTACTCGCAGTTCCGGCCCGACGTCGTGCGCGTGGTCGTGCAGCTCGACGAGACCCGCGACTACCAGGTGACCCAGGACAGCACGGGCGTGCACGTCACCTTCGCCGCCACCCAGCTGTTCGCGGCCTGGTCGAGCGACGCGGCGCGCAGCGCGCCGGCGCCGCTGCCGGCCGCGATTCCCGCGCGCGCCGCCGCGGCGCCGGCCGAGCCGGCCCCCGCGCCGCGCGCCACGCCCACCGACGTCGAGAACGCCGTCCTGGCGGGCTCGGCGCCGCCGGCGTCGGCGCAGCCGCGCATCAGCGTGACCTTCGACCGCGCCTCGATCCAGGAGGTGGTCGCGAACTTCGCGGCCTTCTCCGGGCGGTCCATCATCACCGGCAAGGACATCTCCGGCACGGTCACCGCCGAGATCAAGGACCAGCCCTGGGACCTGGCGTTCAACGCCATCCTCGCCGGGCAGGGCCTCGCGGCCACCGAGCTGCCCGGCGGCATCATCCGGGTCGACAGCCGGTCCAACCTGGCGGCGCAGGACTCGACCGAGAACCTGGCCACCACGATCGTCAAGGTGAACTACGCGCGCGCCTCGGTGCTCGCACCGTCGGTCGCGCCGATGCTCTCGCGCCG
Organism: Gemmatimonadales bacterium; assembly: GCA_035541085.1. GTDB lineage: Bacteria > Gemmatimonadota > Gemmatimonadetes > Gemmatimonadales > JACORV01 > Fen-1245. Next base: position 10,127 of record DATKNX010000134.1, read on the forward strand.
CGGCAAGGTGGCGCCGGACACGACCACGAATTCGCTGATCGTCACCGACATCGCGTCCCAGATCGACACGATCGCCCAGTTCATCCACCTGCTCGACCAGCGCACGCCGCAGGTCGCGATCCAGGCGAAGATCATCTTCGTGGACCGCACCGAGCTCGAAGAGATGGGCCTGCAGTACGACCTGGGCACGTCGAGCCAGTTCTTCAACACGCTCATCCAGCGGCCCAACCCCCAGGACACCACGGGCAACACGCCGTACGACCCCGTCCGGCAGCCGCTGATCGTGAACCTGGGCGGCAACGCGGTGGCCGCGGTCGCCAACGCGTCGGCGCAGTTCAGCCAGACGCCGGCGCTGAACCTCGTCTACTCCACGGTGATCGGGAACTACGCGCTGTCCTCCTTCCTCCAGGCGCTCCAGTCGGTGCAGCTCTCCGACGTGCAGGCCGAGCCGCAGGTGACGGTGGCGGACAACCGCCAGGCCGACCTGTTCGTGGGTGAGCGCACGCCGATCCGCCAGATCGACGTCAGCGCCGTGACGACGGGCGCCGGAGCGCCGGCGCGCGCCACGACCCAGCTGCAGCCCACCGGCATCCGCCTGACGGTCACGCCGCACGTCGTGATCGGCACCCGCGAGGTGCTGATGGAGTTGCACGCCGAGAACTCAGCGCTGCAGGCGTCCACCATCGCCGAAGCCGGGTTCGTCTTCGCGTCGCAGGAAGGCACCACGCAGCTGCTGGTCAAGGACGGCGAGACGGCGGTGATCGGCGGTCTCACCGTGACCAACGTCACCGTCGCGAAGCAGGGAATCCCGTTTCTTGTGGACCTGCCGGTCGTGGGCCGGCTGTTCGGCTTCCGGACCAGCCAGGAGGAGCGTCGCGACCTGCTCATTCTCGTGACGCCACACATCATCGACGATCTGAGCGCCGCCGGTGCGACCAACAACCAGTAGATCCGTGCTGCGCCTCGCGGCGCGAGCGGCGGCCCTCGCGGGCTGCGTCTTCGCCGTGGCCGTGTGCGGCGAACAGGGCCGATTCCCGACGTCCACCGGTGGGGGCGGGGGTGGTGGTGGCGGCGGCGGGGGCGGCGGCGGGGGCGGCGGCACCGTGGGCAACGGCGTCGTCACCATCCAGGTGCCGTCCAAGACCACGACCCAGCCCATCTCGGTGGGCGACAGCGTGTTCGTACAGGTGCTCCTCGCCGACACCAAGGGCATCACCAGCCTCGTGATCACCGGGAACGCGGTGCGCGGGTCCGTGAACCTCGGCACCGACACCACGGTCGCGCGGTTCACGTCGCGGTCCGTTACGCTGAACAAGAGCACGGACACCACGATCACCCGCTACCTGCGTTCGGTGCTGACCGACTCCACGTCGGAGTTCGTCACCATCACCGCGACCGCCATCGACGCGGCGAACGACACGAGCAAGGACACCGTCGACGTCCGCGTCGTGAACGGGCCCAAGGTGTCGGTGCTGCAGCCGGTGTCGGGGTCCCTCTCGGCGATCGGCAAGTCGATCACCATCCAGGTCCGCGGCATCCATCCGCAGGGCGTCAAGGTCCTCGGCTGGCGGGCCACGGGCGTGGTGACCAAGGCCGACTCGACCATCTACACGCCGGCCAACGGCGTGATGAAGGACACGGCGACGTTCACCGACTCCCTGCTCATCCCCAACGGGACGACGGCCGGGAACGTGGTGATCACGCCGTTCGCGACCGACTCGCTGAACGATCCGTCGGGCGTCGCGCCCGGCGTCACCGTCGCGGTCCAGAGCGTCGTGGGCGACACCGTTCCGCCCTTGGTGCTCGACACGATGCCGTTGCGGGTCGAGGTGGGCGACAGCCTGACCGTCAGCGCCACCGACCCGAGCGGGGTCACGTGGATCGGCTTCATCGTCAAGGACACCGCGGGCACCGTGCTCCACGGCGACTCCGTGAAGTTCAGCGGCGCGAGCACCAACGTGAGCCAGCGGTTCCGGCTCAACCTCGACACGATCACCACGTTCCCGCGGGTCGTGACCGTGGTGGCGTTCGGCGTGGACGCGTCCACGGGGGCGAACCGCGGCGGCTCGACCTTCTCCGGCACGGCGAAGAAGTGGCCGGCGGCCGACGCCGACACGCTGACGGTCGTGGCGGGGACGACGATCTCGCTCCCGCAGGGCGGCCAATTCGGCGACGCGGTGATGAATCCGAACCGGAACGAGCTGTACCTCACGAACACCCTGCTCAACCAGATCGAGGTGTTCCAGCTCGCCACGAACACGTTCGCCGCGCCGGTCCGGGTGGGCTCGCAGCCGGTGGGCGTCGCCCTGTGGCCGCGTGACACCGTCGGGGACAACGCCGACACGGTGATCGTCGCGAATTCCGGCGGGACGAACTTCTCGATCGTGGACATGGTGTCGAAGGCGGAAGTGCAGCGGCACCGGTTGGCCGACTACGTCGTCCAGACGGTCAAGACGCAGCCCACGGCCGCCGGCGGCGTCGAGATCCTCACCACCGACTACGACCTGTCGGACCGGCCGCAGTACGTCGGCGCCGTGTGCCGCCACCTGGCCGGTGCGGCGTGCGACTCGGTGTACGCGGTCTACTCCACCGCGCCGACGGCCGCGCAGCCCGGGCCGTTCACCAACCGCGGGTACCTGGCGTCCGAGAACCTCTCCGCGCCCATCAGCGCCAAGAGCGGGCACCTGTTCTACGAGCTGGCCAACACGGGCACCGACACGCTGCAGATCGTCGCGGTCCGCGACACGCTGCCGGGGCAGGCCATCCGCGACACCATCCTCGGCGCCGGCCTGGGCGTGCTGGTGGATCTGTCCACCGTCGCCTTCCAGGAGTCCACCTTCGTCCGCAACTCCGGCGACTTCAACCACGCCGTGATCGGCGAGGGCGGCCTCGACCAGGGCTTCGCGCGGGCGTTGATGCTCGACGGGCGCAAGCCGATCCAGAACATCGTGGTCGGCACGGGCGCCTGCCCGCTGCTGAACCCGAACGTCAACGGCGTGCCGGCGATCCTGGGCTACCTGAACTGCACGGCCATCCTCGACCAGGGGATCTCGCCCGGAATCCTGGTGCGCGACTTCCTGGTGAACCGCGCCGCCCGGGTGCTCTCGGTCGCCACGAACTTCAACGGCCGCACGAGCCTCGTGCGGGCGGATTCGATCTACGCGTTCGACTACACGCTGCGGCAGACCGGCCTGTTGCCGGTGCCCAGCGGGCAGCCGGGCATGGACTTCGATCCGAACAACGCGTTCGACGCGAACACGCGCACGTCGGGAGCGCTGAACAAGAACGACCGGCTGGTCTTCGCGGCCCGTCCCGATCCGTTCATCGACGTGTTCGACACGTACTGGTACCAGCGCGTGGCCACGATCCCGATCCGCGACACGATCATCGGCCCGGTGCGGGTGGCGAAGACCGGCGGCGTGCTCGTCTTGGTGGGCGTGACGTCGCGCGGCCTGGTCGTGGT
>DATKNX010000135.1:0-3539 GCA_035541085.1 Gemmatimonadales bacterium
GAGGACGACGTGCTCGAGGCGATCCTCAAGAGCGACGGCACGCCGGAGAAGTGGGTGGACCGGCTGGTGGGCGAGGCCAACCGCCGGGGCGGCCTCGACAACATCACCGTCATCATCGTGCGGGTGGATTCGGTCGAGGAGCCGGCGGAGGGCGCGGCGGCCGGAGCGGCCGCAGCCCAGGCGTGATCGAAGCCTCCTTCTAACCCCTCAGCGCCTTCTGCAGCTCGGCCGGTGATACCGTCACCGGCCTCGCGACGTACACCCTGAGCCGCCGCGCCGACTCGACCAGGTCCTCGGCCATCCTCGGCAGGTCCATCCGGCCGGGCCAGCCGGCGTCGGTGAGACGCTCCACCGAGCCGTCGGCCCGCGAGATGGGCAGGTCCAGGCCCAGCATCGCCGTCTTGTGCGGGAAATCCACGAGCAGCTCGCCGGGCTTCAGCCCCAGCCGTCCGCCGAGCGCGTCCTCGGCGCGGCGCAGCTTCTCGCCGCCCTCCCACACCCAGCTCGGCACGTCGCCCGCCTCGCCCGGCAAGAGCTCCAGCGCGCGCTTGTAGAGGCGCCGCTCGCGCAGCGCCTTCGCGATGCCCGTCCGGTCCTTCGCCGCGATGTCGTGGATCAGCGCGTCGTCCGTGGCCGCGGCCAGCGCCGCCGGCTCGATGACGCCGTCCTTCACGGCCTCCGCCACGAGCCGCTTGAACATCGCGTTCGCCGAGCGCGCCGCGTGATGCCAGTAGACGTTGCGGTACATCTGGTACTTGGCGAAGAGCAGCGACTCCAGCGACGCGAGCCCCTTCTCCATCAGGCCCACGCGCCGCCGGCCGTCCAGCTCCACCACGACGAGGCACGCCAGCAGCCGCTCCACGTCGATCTCGCCGTAGGGCACGCCGCACATCAGGGCGTCGCGCTTCAAGTAGTCGATCTTGTCGAGGTCTATCGAGCCGGAGACCAGGCCCGCGAGGGGATGCGTCGAGGAGCCGGTGATCACCGCGCCCACGGCCGCCGCGTCGCCGACGCCGCCCGCCGCCAGCGCCTCCGCCACCGCGCCGGTCCGGAGCGCCGCGGCGCCCAGGGCCTCGTGCGAGGGGAAGCCGGCCTCCTCGAGCGCGTGCGAGAAGGGGTAGTGGCCGATGTCGTGGAGCAACGCCGCGAGGCGGACGAGCAGCGCGTCGGCCTCGCTCAGGCCGTCCAGGTCGCCACGCTCCTCGAGGCTCGCGAGGGCGCGGCCGGCCAGGTGGTAGGTGCCGAGGGCGTGCTCGAAGCGAGAATGCGTGGCGCCCGGGTAGACGAGGAACGCGTGGCCGAGCTGGTGGACGTAGCGGAGCCGCTGGAAGGCGGGCGTGTCCACGATGCGGACCGCCGCGGGCTCCAGCCGGATGTTCTGCCACAGCAGGTCGCGCACGACCTGCGCCTTCGGTGCCGCTCGCTCGACGATCGGGGCCTCCGTGCCTTGGAATCCGCGCAAATCGATGGCTGCGCGGACTTTACGCGGGGGAATGTGCACCGGCTGGGCCGGCCGGGCCAGTCTCGCCGCGCACCCGAGTGCCGCGCAGGTTGACACCCGGCCGCCCGAACGGCGACTCTATGGAGCCTGCGGGCGAAGGGCAGCGGCCTCCCAGGCCGCCATCCGGTCCGAGCACGGAATCTGCGGAGCAGCAGCACCAAGCCTCGGAGCATTCCGCACAGCGTCTGCGCCCAGAGACCGGCGCGTACCGGTTCAAGGAGGACGTTTTGGCCACGCGAGTATCCGCGCCGACGAAGAACAAGAGACTGCTCGCCTGGGTGGACGAGGCGGAGGCGCTCTGCAAGCCGGACGCGGTGCACTGGTGCGACGGCTCGGAGGAGGAGTACCGCGAGCTGTGCGAGGCGCTGGTGCGCTCCGGCACCTTCGTGCGGCTCGACCCCGCGAAGCGGCCCAACTCCTTCCTGGCGCGCTCCCACCCGAGCGACGTCGCGCGGGTCGAGGAGCGCACCTTCATCTGCGCGAAGACGAAGGACGACGCCGGCCCCACGAACAACTGGGTGGACCCCGAGGCGATGCGGGCCACGCTGCGCGGCCTGTTCGACGGCTGCATGCGCGGCCGGACGATGTACGTGATCCCGTTCTCGATGGGCCCCATCGGCTCGCCCATCGCGCACGTCGGCGTGCAGATCACCGACTCGGCCTACGTCACCGCGCACATGAAGATCATGACGCGGATGGGACGGCAGGTGCTCGACGCCCTCGGCGACGCGTTCTTCGTCCCGTGCATGCACTCCGTGGGCGCGCCGCTGGCGCCGGGCCAGGCCGACGTGCCGTGGCCCTGCGAGGGCGACATCGGCCACAAGTACATCGTGCACTTCCCGGAGGCGCGCGAGATCTGGTCGTACGGCTCGGGCTACGGCGGCAACGCGCTGCTCGGGAAGAAGTGCCTGGCGCTGCGCATCGCCTCCGTGATGGCGCGCGACGAGGGGTGGCTCGCCGAGCACATGCTCATCCTGGGCCTCACGGCGCCGAGTGGCGAGCGCACGTACGTGGCCGGCGCCTTCCCGAGCGCGTGCGGCAAGACCAACCTGGCGATGATCGTGCCCCCCGCGGGGTTCGAGGGCTGGAAGGCCAGCACGGTGGGCGACGACATCGCGTGGATCAAGCCGGCGGCCGACGGCACACTCCGGGCGATCAACCCGGAGGCGGGGTTCTTCGGCGTGGCGCCGGGCACCAATCGCGAGACCAACCCCAACGCGATGGACTCGATGCGGGCCAACTGCATCTTCACCAACGTCGCGCTCACCGACGACGGCGACGTGTGGTGGGAAGGGATGGGGCCCGCGCCGGCGCACGCGATCGACTGGAAGGGGCGCGACTGGACGCCGGACTCGAAGGAGCCGGCGGCGCACCCCAACTCGCGGTTCACCGCCCCCATCAAGCAGTGCCCCTCGTACGATCCCGCGTGGGAGGACCCGGCCGGCGTGCCGATCAGCGCGTTCCTGTTCGGCGGGCGGCTGTCGACCACGTTCCCCCTGGTGTGCGAGGCGTACGACTGGCCGCACGGCGTCTTCCTCGCCGCCACGATGGGCTCCGAGGCGACGGCGGCCGCGCACGGGATCACCGGGGTGCGGCGCGACCCGTTCGCGATGCTGCCGTTCATCGGCTACCACATGGCCGACTACTGGAACCACTGGCTCGAGATGGGCAAGCGCGGCGAGCTGAAGCTGCCGCGCATCTACCGGGTGAACTGGTTCCGCCGCGACGAGAACAAGAAGTTCGCCTGGCCCGGCTACGGGCAGAACATGCGCGTCCTGAAGTGGATCGTGGACCGGGTGCGCGGGCGGGCGAGCGCGGTGGACGGCGCCTTCGGCCGGATGCCGCGCTACGGCGACCTCACGTGGAAAGGGCTGGACTTCGACCGCGCGGCCTACGCCAAGATCAGCGACATCCGCAAGGACGACGCGCAGCGGGAGGTGGACGGCGTGCGGCGCTGGCTGCCCAAGCTCGGCGACCGGCTGCCGCTCGCGCTCCGGATGGAGGTGGCGCGGCTCGACGGGCGCGTGGGGGGCCAGCC
>DATKNX010000136.1:0-15179 GCA_035541085.1 Gemmatimonadales bacterium
AGGACATTGTCCGTCAGACCCCCGATCCCAGACTCCTCGTCCTCATCGGCGTGCAGCGCCGGGGCGTCGAGCTCGCCGCCCGGCTGGCCGCCGAGGTCGCCGCGCTCGGCCACGTGGACGTGCCGCGCGGCTCGCTCGACATCACGCTCTATCGCGACGATCTGGAGGTGGTGGGGCCCCGGCCGCTGATCGGGCCCACCTCGCTGCCGGTCGCGCTCGACGGGCGCCACGCCTGGATCGTGGACGACGTGCTGTTCAGCGGCCGCACGGTGCGCGCGTGCCTGGACCAGCTGGCCGACTTCGGCCGCCCGGCGCGCATCGGCCTCGCGGTGCTGGTGGACCGCGGCGGGCGCGAGCTGCCCATCCAGGCCGACGTCGTGGGCGAGAAGGTGGACACCAGGGCCGGCGACCGGGTGGACGTGTTCATCAAGGAGCTGGACGGGCGCGACGCCGTGGAAGTCGTGCGCGCCGCGAAGGGGAAGCCATGACCCGCGGGCGGCTGGGCAAGGACCTGCTGGGGCTCGAGCACCTCGAGGCCGACGACATCCGCCTGATCCTCGACACGGCGGAGCCCTTCAAGGAGATCAGCGAGCGCGCGATCAAGAAGGTGCCGGTGCTGCGGGGCAAGACGATCGTCAACCTGTTCTTCGAGCCCAGCACCCGCACGCGCATCAGCTTCGAGTTCGCCGAAAAGCGCCTCAGCGCCGACACGGTGAACGTGGCGACCACGGGCTCGTCGGTGGTGAAGGGCGAGACGCTGGTGGACACCGCCCGCAACCTCGAGGCCATGCGGATCGACATGGTCGTGATGCGGCACGGCGCGAGCGGCGCGGCCAAGTTCCTCGCCGACCGCATCGAGTCGAACGTGGTGAACGCCGGCGACGGCAAGCACGAGCACCCCACGCAGGGGCTGCTCGACCTGCTCACGATCCGCGACCGCCGGCCCATCGCGGGCACGAAGGTCTGCATCGTGGGCGACGTGCTGCACTCGCGCGTCGCGCGGTCCAACATCTGGGGCCTGCTGAAGCTCGGCGCCGAAGTCGCGGTGTGCGGCCCGCAGACGCTGCTCCCGCTCGGCATCGAGCAGCTGGGCGTGACGGTGTTCCGGCGCGTCGAGGAAGCCATCGAGTGGGCCGACGTGCTGAACGTGCTGCGGCTCCAGCTCGAGCGGATGCAGGCGGGCTACGTGCCCTCGACGCGGGAGTACTACCGGGTGTTCGGCGTGACGCTCGAGCGGCTCGAGAAGGCGCCGCGTGACCTCCTGATCCTGCACCCGGGGCCGATGAACCGCGGCGTGGAGATCGACTCGCGCGTGGCCGACGGCCCGCACTCGGTGATCCTCAACCAGGTGACCAACGGCGTGGCGGTGCGGATGGCGGTGCTCTACCTGCTGGCGGGCGGGAAACCGGAACTGGCCGAGACCGCGAAGGGAGCGCCGGAAAGGTGAAGGCGATCCTGATCAAGGGCGGCCGGCTGATCGACCCGTCGCGCAACTTCGACGGGCTTGCCGACGTGCTGCTCGAGGACGGCAAGGTCGCGAAGGTCGGGCCCAAGCTCGCAGCGGCGGACGCCGAGCTGCTCGACGCATCGGGCTGCGTGGTGGCGCCGGGCTTCGTGGACCTGCACGTGCACCTCCGGGAGCCGGGCCGCGAGGACGTCGAGACCATCGCGACCGGCGCGCGGGCCGCGGCGGCCGGCGGCTTCACGTCGGTGTGCGCGATGCCCAACACCGATCCCGTGACCGACAACCAGGCGGCGGTCGGCTTCATCGTGAGCCAGGCGCGGAGGGCGGCCTCGGCGCGCGTCTACCCGATCGGCGCGGTGTCGCTGGGGCAGAGGGGCGAGCAGCTGGCCGAATTCGGCGAGCTGGTGGGCGCCGGCGCGGTCGCGGTCTCCGACGACGGCCGGCCGGTAGCCACGGCGCACCTGATGCGCACGGCGCTCGAGTACGCGCTCACGTTCGGCATCCCGGTCATCGACCACTGCGAGGACGTCTCGCTCTCGGCCGGCGGCGCGATGCACGAGGGGCTCGTCGCGACGCGCCTGGGCCTCAAGGGCATCCCGCGCTCGGCCGAGGACGTGATCGTCGCGCGCGACCTCCAGCTCGCCGAGCTGACGGGCGGCCACGTGCACCTGGCGCACTGCTCGACGGCGGGCGCGGTGGCGATGGTCCGCACGGCCAAGTCGCGCGGCGTCCGGGTGACGGCGGAGGTGACGCCGCACCACTTCGCCCTCACCGACGCGGCGTGCGCGGGCTACGACACCCACGCCAAGATGAACCCGCCGCTGCGGGAGGCGGCCGACGTGGCGGCGTTGCGCGACGGGCTCGCCGACGGCACCATAGACTGCATCGCCACGGACCACGCGCCGCACCACTACGACGCCAAGGAGCAGGAGTTCGACAACGCTCCCTTCGGCGTCGTGGGCCTCGAGACGGCGCTCGGCGTGGCGGTGACGGAGCTGGTGGAGGGCGGCGTGCTGGATTTGCCGGCCCTGGTGCACCGCCTCGCGACGCGGCCGGCCGAGATCGCGCACCTCCCGGCGGGCACGCTGGCGAAGGGCGCGGCGGGCGACGTCGTGGTGTTCGATCCGGCGGCGGCGTGGACGGTGGATCCGGCGCGCTTCTTCTCGAAGAGCCGGAACACGCCGTTCGCGGGCCGGAAGCTCAAGGGCGTGGTGCGCTGGACGGTGGTGGGCGGCGCCGTGGTGCACCGCGCCGGCGACGCGCCGGCGGCATCGGCGGGCCGGTGACGGCTCGCGGGAACGGCGGCCGCCGGGCGGGAGCGGCCCGGTGAGCCGCATCGAGGTCGCGCGCGAGATCTGCCGCGCGGGCCGGCGCCTCTCGGAGAAGGGGCTCATCGCCGGCACGGACGGCAACATCGCCGCGCGCTGCGCGCCGGACCGCGTGCTGGTGACGCCGGCGGGGCGGGACAAGGGGGAGCTGGAGCCGGGCGACCTGGTCGAGGTGGACCTGGCGGGCCGCGTGGTGCGCGGGCCCGCGAAGCCGTCCAGCGAGCTGGACATGCACCTCGTCATCTTCAAGCAGCGCCCCGACGTGGCCGCGGTCGTGCACGCGCACCCGCCGACGGCGACGGGCTTCGCGGTGGCGGGGAAGATGCTGGGCGACGGCTCCCTCGCGGAGCTGGTGACCCAGTTCGGTATGGTGCCCATCGTGCCGTACGGCGCGCCCGGGACACCCGAGTTGGGCGAGCGCGTGCGGCCCTTCGCACGGGAACACGACGCACTGCTCCTGGCCAACCACGGAGCGGTGACGCTCGGCCCGTCGGTGGAGGCGGCATGCTACCGCATGGAGAGCCTGGAGCAGAGCGCGCGTATCTTACTGGTGGCGCGGCTGCTGGGCGGGGCCCGGCCGCTGTCGCCGGAGGAGATCGCGAGACTCGTCGCGCCACGGAGGACGACATGACGCGCAAGAGCACCCGGAGCCAGTCGGTGGTGGAGCGGCTGCTGGAGCAGCAGCGGCAGTACCAGGACTGGCTCGAGAAGCTGGCGGAGGAATCCGACGGCGCCGCGCCCTCGCACGTGACCAAGCGCGTGCAGACCGACTACGCCGCGCGCCTCGACGAGGTCACGCGCGAGCTGGCCGAGCACGAGGACGGGGTGCGCCAGGCGCTGGGCGAGGCGGAGTCCCGCTCCGAGGGCCTGAACCGCCAGCACCAGGAGCGCACCGACGAGCTGTCGGAGGCGCGGCTGCGCCGCCAGGTGGGCGAGTACGAGGAGGAGCAGTACGAGGAGATCGCGACCCGCTGCAAGGCGGCGCTGAACGAGCTGTCGAAGGAGCTGGCGACGGTCGAGCGCGACATCGACCGCTATGAGGAGATCCTCACCCTCATCAAGGGCACCAAGAAGAAGCCGGAGCCCGTCGTCGAGGCGCCGCCGCCCCCGCCGCCCCCAGCGCCCGCGCCGGCCGCCGCCGAGCCGAAGGAGCGCACGCCGGAGCCGCGCGCGCCGCGCATCTCGCAGCCGCAGCCCCAGCCGCAGATGGACATCGACGAGATGGCGTTCCTGCGCTCGCTCACGGGCGGCGCGAAGCCCGAGGCCCCGCGCCCCGAGCCGCACCACGCCGAGCCCATCGCGGCCGAGCTGCCGCCGCCGGTCGAGGCGCGGAAGCCCGAGCGGCCCGCGCCGCCGCCGCCGGCCCCGGCGCCCGCACCCGCCGCCGCGGCGCCGCCCGAGCGCCGGCCCTCCGAATCGAAGGACGGAGAGCCGGGCGCGAAGAAGACGCTCGTGTGTACCGAGTGCGGGACGAAAAATCTCCCGTCGGAGTGGTACTGCGAGAAGTGCGGCGCCGAGCTGGCGCCGTATTGAGCCGGCCTTACTGAGCCTTCTGCTTCGCGAGCAGCCTGGCGAGCCGCGACTTCTTCCGCGCGGCCGCGTTGCGGTGGATCTGGCCCTTCGTGGCCCCGCGGTCCAGCGCCCGCATCGCCGCCTTCACCGACTCGGCCGTCGGTGCGCTGCGCGCCCGCTTCACCGCCGTCTTGATGGCGGAGCGCTGCGCGCGGTTCGTGGCCGTGTGGGTCTTGGCCTGCCGCATCTTCTTCTTCGACGACTTGAGCTTCGGCACGACGTCTCTCCCGTGACTTGACCACTGCCGTTCGTGAGCGCGAACAGTAGTGGCGCGCACCCGGCCCGTCAAGCGAAGTACCTGTCTAGACAAGGGTTTCCGGGCGGGTTAGGTTGCCCCCTCCCCGAGCGGAAGCGACGCCCGAAAAGCCGGTGAAAGACTTCCTCCTCGTCCTCCCAGTGCTGCTGTTTTCCGTCGTCGCGCACGAGTACGCCCACGCCTGGACCGCGTACCGCCAGGGCGACCCGACGGCGCACATGCTCGGCCGGCTGACGCTGAATCCGATCCCGCACATCGACCCGTTCATGAGCATCCTGTTCCCCGTGGGGCTCTGGTTCCTGAGCCACGGGACGTTCACCTTCGGCTCCGCGAAGCCGGTGCCGATCAATCCGCGCAACTTCCGGAACTACCGCCGCGGCGACCTCATCGTCTCCTCCGCCGGCATCGTCACGAACGTGATGCTGGCCCTCGCGTGCGCCGTGGTGTTCGCCGTCCTGGGCATCGTCGGGAAGGCGCTGCCGCTCTCGGCCGAGTTCCTCGGGCTGCTGCAGCGGATGATGTTCTTCGGGATCTTCCTCAATTACGTGCTCGCCGTCTTCAACCTCGTGCCGCTGCCGCCCTTGGACGGCTCGCACATCTTCTACCACCTCCTGCCGCCGGCCCTCGGCGCGCGCTACCGCGCCGTCGGCCGCTACGGCTTCCTCGTCCTGCTGGTGACGTTCATGGTGCCGGGCCTCTCCGGCGTCTGGGACGTGCTGCTCTGGCCCGCGGGGGCCGCGAGCGGCCTCACGCTGGGCGCCGTGGGCCGCCTCGCGCTCCCCGGCGCGCTGACAGGTTTGTGATCGCCGGGCCGACGCCGCACTCGCCCGAGCCGGGCACGCCCGCCACGCCGCCGGCGATGCCGGGCGGAGCGGCGACGGGTGCGCGGCCGGGTGCCGCCCTCGCCGAGCCCGCCGGCGCGCCGGCGGAGGGCGGCTTCGTCGTCAGCCTCGAGCGTTACTCGGGGCCGCTCGACCTGCTCCTCTCGCTGATCAAGCGCGAGGAGATCGACATCTGGGACATCCCCATCGCGCGCATCGCCGACCAGTTCCTGCAGGCGATCCACGTGCTGGGCCTCGACGAGGCGGCCGAGTACCTCGAGATGGCGGCGCGGCTCCTCCGGATCAAGGCGCAGATGCTGCTGCCGCGGCGCGGCGACGAGGAGCCGTGGGAGGACCCACGCCACGAGCTGGTGCGCCGCCTGCTCGAGTACCAGCAGATCCGCGAGATCACCGACTGGCTCGCGGCCGCCGCGCGGCGCCGCGCCGAGTGCTACGTGCGCGGCTGGATCCCGGCGGCGCCCGACGTGCCGGCCCCGCCGCCCGTCCTCGACCTCACGGAGCTGGTCGAGGCCGTCGAGCGCGTGCTCGCGATGATGCCCGACCCGGTCATCATGCGCGTGATGCCGCGCCCCCTCAACGTCGAGGGCGCGACGCGGCGCGTCCTGGACCTGCTGGCCGAGCGCGAGCGCTTCGGCTGGCGCGACCTGCTGGGCGAGCGGCCCACGATCGTGGACGTGCTGAGCTGCCTCGTCTCGCTCCTCGAGCTCGCGCGCGCCGGGACGCTGACCCTTGCGCAGCGCCGTCCTTTCACTCCATTCGATGTGGCCCGTGGACCAGCGTACCAGGCTGCTTGAGGCGGCCCTCTTCGCCGCGCCCCGCCCGCTCGCCCTGGACGAGCTGGCGGTCTTGGATGCCGACGCCACCGAGGACGACTGGCGCCGCGCCCTCGCGGAGCTCAGCGACCACTACCAGACCGAGGGCCACGGCGTCGAGCTCGCCGAGGTCGCGGGCGGCTGGCAGATCACGACGCTCCCGATCTTCGCCGAGGCCATCGAGCGAGCCGCCTTCGCCGCCCGGCCCGCGAAGCTCTCGGGCGCCGCGCTCGAGGTGCTGGCCATCGTCGCGTACCGCCAGCCGGTGGGCCGCGCCGAGATCGAGGACATCCGCGGCGTCGCGTGCGGCGGCGTGCTGCGGATGCTGCAGGAGCGCGGCCTCCTCGAGGTCGCGGGCCGCTCCGAGGGCCTCGGCCGGCCGATCCTCTACGCCACGACGCCGCTCTTCCTCGAGCTGGTGGGCCTCGCCGACCTCGCGGACCTGCCGCGCACCGAGGAGCTGGCGGTCGCGCTGAAGCCGCTGCAGGCCGAGCCGCCGGCCGGCGCCCCCGAGCCTCCGCAGCCCGCCGAGCCGTGAGCACCGTCCGCCTCGCGCGCTTCCTGGCGCGGGCGGGCGTCGCGTCGCGCCGGGGCGCGGCGGACCTGGTGGCGGCCGGCCGCGTCGCCGTCAACGGCGCGCCGCCCCGGGGGCCGGGCGATCCGGTGGACCCGGCGAAGGACCTGGTCACGCTCGACGGCCGGCCGCTCGAAATCGCCGCCACCGAGTGGATCGCGCTCCACAAGCCGCCGGGCTACGAGACCAGCAGGTGCGGAACTCCCCGGTACCCGAGCATATTCACCCTGCTCGAAGGGGCGCCCCGGGCGCTCGTGACGGTCGGCCGGCTCGACGTCTATTCCGAGGGCCTGCTGCTCTGCACGACCGACGGCGACGCGGCCAACCGCCTGATGCATCCGCGGTGGCAGGTGCCGCGCACCTACCGGGTCGAGGTCGCGGGACGGCTGGGCGGGGCGCAGAAGGCCGCGCTGGCACGGGGTGTGCCCATCGGTGAGGAGCCGCCGGTGAAGCCCGACGAATGGCGATTCCATCCGTCGGCCAAGGGCGGCGCGCTGGAGCTGGTGCTCCGCGAGGGCCGCTCGCGCGTCGTGCGACGGATGGCCGAGGCCCTGGGCCTCGGCGTGCGGCGGCTGGTGCGGACGCAGTACGGGCCGGTGGCGCTCGGCAGCCTCGAGCGCGGGAAGTCGCGGCGGCTCGGACGGAGGGAGACGGCCGCGCTCTACGCGGCGATCGGGCTCCCGCATCCACCTTCAATTCGCTAAGAGCGGAATATGGAGCTGCAAGACACCACCATCATGATCCTCGGCGGCAGCGGGCTCGTCGGCCACGCGGTCGCGCGCCGGATGCTGGAGCGCCGCCCCAAGGCGATCGTCGTCGTCGCGCTCACCGAGCGCGAGACGAGCCAGGCCGCCGCGGCGCTCGCCCCGCACGCGGGGAGCACCGCCATCGTCGTCGAGTCCGGCAACGTCTACCTGCCGGCGAGCCTCGCGCGCGCCGACCGCGCGACGCTGACCGACTCGGCCGACAACCGGCGCCTCCTGATCGACGACCTCTACGGCGACCTCACCGAGGAAGTGATCGGCCGGAGCCAGCTCGTGCAGCTCCTGATGCGCTACCGGCCCGCGGCGGTCGTGGACTGCATCAACACGGCGACGGCCTTCGCGTACCAGGACGTCTACCGCTCGGCGCGCAGCCTCCACGCGCTGGCGAGCAAGGGCGCGGCGGACCTCGCGGCGGTCGAGAAGCACCTCCTCACCGAGCCGATGCCGCAGCTCACGCGCCACGTCCAGATCCTGATGGAAGGGATGCGCCGCGCCGGCGTCAGGGCCTACGTGAAGATCGGCACCAGCGGCACGGGCGGGATGGGCTTCAACATCCCCTACACGCACTCCGAGGAGCGGCCCTCCCGCACGCTGATGACCAAGTCGGCCGTCGCGGGCGCGCACACGCTGCTGCTCTTCCTGCTCGGCCGGACGCCCGAGGCGCCGGCCACGCTCGAGATCAAGCCCACGGCCGCGATCGGCTGGCGCGAGATCGCCTGCGGGCCGGTGCGCCGCGCGGGCGTTCCGATCATGGTCTACGACTGCCCCAAGCCGCTGCCGCTCCCGGCCGCGTTCGGCGAGAAGGCGTCGGGCTGGGTCGGCTCGGGCAAGCCGCTGGAGTCGGCGTACATCGACATGGGCGAGAACGGGCTGTTCAGCTACGAGGAGTTCGCCACCATCACGGCGCTCGGGCAGATGGAGTTCATCACGCCCGAGGAAGTGGCCGACCACGTCCTGATGGAGATCGAGGGCCGGCCGACGGGCCACGACATCATCGGCGCGATGGACGCCGCGACCGCGGGTCCCACGTACCGCGCGGGCATCCTGCGCGAGGCCGCGATGGAGCGCCTCGCCGACCTCACGGCGGAGCACCACGTGCCGTCGGTGGCGTTCGAGATGCTCGGCCCGCCGCGCCTCAGCAAGCTGCTCTTCGAGGCGCACATCCTCGGCCAGCTCGTGCCGAGCGTCGAGCAGCTCGCGACGAGCGACGCCGCGCAGCTCGCGAAGGACGCGCAGGCGCTGATCGAGCGCAACGCGAGCCTCCGCTCCGAGATCCTCTCGGTCGGGATCCCCGTGCTCTGCCAGGACGGGAAGTCGCTCTACCGCGGCGCCACCGTCGTGGTGCCGCCGGCCGACGGCGACCCGCTCGCGGCGGCGCCGCGCGGCTGGGTGGACCTCCGCGCGTCGAACGCCGCGCTCTGGATCGAGCGCGCCAAGAAGGTCGTCGCGCAGGCCGAGGAGCGCAGCCGGCACCGCGCCGCCTCGGGCAGCGACGAGGAGTGGTTCGGCGTGAATCCGGTCGAGCCCATCGCGCCGTGGCGCCTGGCGACCTGGATCTTCCGGCACGAGGACAAGGGCGAGCGCATCAAGCGCTGAGCGATGCCCACGCGCCGTGCGTCCGTCCGCGACCTGACCCCCCTCCGGGGCGCGTGATGGCGGCTCGCCGCATCGCGATCCTGCCCGACGTCGTCGCCAACCGCATCGCCGCGGGCGAGGTGGTCGAGCGCCCCGCGTCCGTCGTCAAGGAGCTGCTCGAGAACGCGCTCGACGCCAAGGCGAGCGCCGTCGCCGTCGCCATCGAGGCCGGCGGCAAGACCCTGATCCGCGTCGCCGACGACGGGGAAGGGATGGGGCGCGAGGACGCGCTCCTCGCCCTCGACCGCCATGCCACCAGCAAGATCCGCTCGGCCGACGACCTCGTCGGCGTCGGCACCTTCGGCTTCCGCGGCGAGGCGCTGCCCTCGATCGCGTCGGTGAGCCGCTTCGAGCTGGAGACGGCGGCCGCGGGCGACGCGGTGGGCACGCGCCTCACCTCGAGCGGCGGCCTCGTCGGCTCGGTCGAGGACGCGGTGCGCCAGCCCGGCACCACGGTCGTCGTGCGCTCCCTCTTCTTCAATACGCCGGCGCGCCGGAAGTTCCTGCGCTCGGCCAGGAGCGAGACCCGCGCCTGCGTGGACGCCGTCACCACGCTCGCGCTCGCGCTGCCGCACCTCGGCGTCTCGATGCTCGCCGACGGCAAGCAGGTGGTCGAGGCGCTGCCCGCACCGTCGCTGGCCGAGCGGGTGGCGCAGGTCCTCGGCCGCCGCTTCGCCGCGACGCTCCTCCCCGTCGCGTACGAAGCGGGCGCCGTGAAGATCACGGGCCTCGTGCAGCGGCCCGCCGAGGCCGCGCCCACCGGCCGCGCGGCGTACCTCCTCGTGAACGGCCGCCCCTTCCGCGACCACTTCCTCGTGCGCGCCGCCGAGCGCGGCTACCGCGCGACCGTGCCCTCGGGCAGCCGGCCGAGCGTGATCCTCGCGCTCGAGGTCCCGGCGGGCGACGTGGACGTCAACGTGCACCCGGCCAAGCTCGAGGTCCGCTTCCGCGATCACTTCGCCGTCGAGGCCGCCATCGAGGAGGCGGTGCACCGCGCGCTGGGCGACGTGGCGAGCGCGGCGCCCATCGGCGCGCCGAAGATGCCGTGGGAGCACGTCGCGATGACGGGCACCGGCTCCGGCACCGCGCCCCGCGTCGAGCTGACGAGCGGGGAAGACGAGGGCCTCGGCCTGCTGGACGCCGACGGCCTCGACGTCGCCGGGGAGCCGGGCGAGGAGGAGGGCGAGCCGTCGCTCGAGGTCGAGGCCGGGCGCCGGATCCGCGTGCTCGCGCAGGTGCACGAGTCGTACATCCTCGTCGAGGCCGCGGACGCGCTCCTCATCGTGGACCAGCACTCGGCGCACGAGCGGGTGCTGTACGAGCGCGCGATGCAGGCGCTGGAACGCGGGGGCGCGGGGGCACCCGGGCACGGGGGCACGGAAGGCGCGGACGCACGGACGCACGGGCGCACCGACGAAGGCGCGGCACCCGTGCGAGGCAGCGAGATCGCGGGCCACTCGGTCGAGGCGGTGTCGCAGGAGCTGCTGTTCCCGCTGACCATCGAGTTCACGCCCCAGGAGCTCGACGCGATCGAGGCGCACGCGGAGCAGCTCGGAAGGCTGGGTTACGCGCTGCAGCCGTTCGGCGGGCGCACCATCGCGGTGCACGCGGTGCCCGCGCCGCACGCGCGGTTCGACGCGGAGCGGTGCCTCCGGGACCTGGTGGCGGACCTCGCGGGCGGGCGGTTCGGCGGCCTCACCAACCCGCTCGAGCGCTTCGCCTCGACGTTCGCGTGCCGTGCCGCCATCAAGGCGGGGCAGGCGCTGACGGAGCGCGAGATGCGGGAGCTGGTGGACCGGCTGTTCGCGACGGAGCTGCCCGCGCACGACGTGCACGGGCGGCCGACGATCGTGCAGCTGCCGCTCGGCGAGCTGGAGCGGCGGTTCGGGAGGAAGTGATGGTGCCGCGGCGCATCCTCGTCGTCACGGGACCGACGGGCATCGGCAAGTCGCGGGTCGCCGCGGCGCTCGCGCGGCTGACGCCCATCGAGGTGATCTCGGCCGACGCGGGCCAGGTGTACCGCTACCTCAACATCGGCACCGCGAAGCCGTCGCCCGCCGAGCGCGAGCAGCTCCCCCATCACGGCCTCGACCTCGTCCTGCCGACGGAGCGCTACTCCGCCGGCCGCTTCGCGCGCGAGGCCAAGGGCTGGATCGAGGGCATCGCGGCGCGCGGGCGCCTGCCCGTGGTGGTGGGCGGCACCGGCTTCTACCTGCGGGCGCTGTTCGAGGGGCTGTTCGTCGAGCCGTCGCTCGATCCCGGCCGCCGGGCGCGGCTCCGGGCCGCGCTGCTGGCGCTCGACCCGTCGGACCTGTGCCGCTGGGCGGCGCGGCTCGATCGCGGCTTCAAGGGCGGCGGCACGCAGCGCGCCGCGCGCGCCATCGAGGTCGCGCTGCTGACGGGCCGGCCGCTCTCGGAGCACCAGCGCGCGGCGCCGCCGCCGCCCTCGGGGCTCGCGCCGTGGTACGCGGTGCTGCGCCTGCCGCGCGAGAAGCTCACCTTGCGGATCGGCGCGCGCACCGAGGCGATGCTCGAGGCGGGGCTCGTGGACGAGGTGAAGCGCGTCATCAACGCCGGCGTGCCGCTGGACGCGCCCGGCCTCGGGATGGTGGGCTACGCCGAGGTCGTCTCGATGCTGGCGGGCGAGATGGACGATCTGGAGCTGGCGCCCGCCATCGCGCTCGCGACGCGGCGCTACGCCAAGCGCCAGGAGACGTGGCTGCGCCACCAGCTGCGCGGCCCCGTGACGTGGTGCGACGCCGCGCTCGCGCCCGAGGCGCTGGCGAAGGACGTGCTGGCCAGGTATCGTGCGGCGACGGCCTGACCGGCGTCGGTAGCGCCGCGCCCGCGGCGCCCCGCCGGTCCGTCGCCACCACACACCATGCGCATCGGCATCGTCTGCTACCCGACCTACGGCGGCTCCGGCGCCGTCGCCACCGAGCTGGGCCTGGCGCTCGCGCAGCGCGGCCACGAGGTCCACTTCGTCTCCTACGCGCAGCCCTTCCGCCTCAAGGAATTCAACGAGCGCGTCACCTTCCACGAGGTGAAGATCGGAGCGTACCCGCTCTTCGAGCACCCGCCCTATTCGCTCGCGCTCGCGGTGATGCTGCACGAGGTCGCGGTCAAGCACGAGCTCGACGTCATCCACGCGCACTACGCGATCCCGCACGCGATGAGCGCCATCGAGGCGCGTCAGCTCCTCGGCGACGAGCGCGCGGTCGCGGTCGTGACCACGCTGCACGGCACCGACATCACGCTCGTGGGGCAGGACCCCAGCTACCACGCCATCACCAAGTACTCCATCGAGCACTCCGACGCGGTGACGGCGGTGTCGGCGTACCTCCGGGACGAGACCTACCGCGCGTTCGGCTGCACCACGTGCGAGATCGAGGTCATCCCGAACTTCGTGGACCTCGCGGAGTTCCATCCGCCGGAGCCGGGCACGTGCGGCAAGGGCGCCGCCGAGAAGACGCTGATGCACATCTCGAACATGCGGCCCGTGAAGCGGCTGCAGGACGTGGTGCGCATCTTCGCCAAGGTGCGGGAGAAGCTGCCCGCGCGCCTGGTGCTCGTGGGCGACGGGCCCGAGCGCGCCGTGGCCGAGCGCGAGGTGGAAGCGCTCGGCGTGGGCAAGCACGTCCGGTTCCTGGGGAAGGTGGAGGACGTGGCGCAGGCGCTGCGCTGGGCGGACCTCTACCTCCTGCCCAGCGACGTGGAGTCGTTCGGTCTCTCGGCGCTCGAGGCGCTCGCGACCGGCGTGCCGGTGATCGGCAGCAACACCGGCGGCTTGCCCGAGGTCGTGGATCACGGCGTGAACGGATTCCTCGCGGCGCCGGGCGACGTGGCGGCGATGGCCGAGGGTGCGACGGCGCTCCTCGCGGACGGAGCGAAGTGGAAGGCCGCGAGCGCGGCGGCGCGCGTCAAGGCGGCGGACTTCGCGACCGACCGCGTGGTGCCGATGTACGAGCGGTTCTACGAGGCGGTCGCGAATGGGTAGCGGCGAGCACGGGGGCGCGGGGGCGCCGGGGCGCGGGGAAGGCGCAGCCGACCCGGTGGCCGAGTGGGTCGCGGAGCGAACGGCGGCGCCGGATCCCTCGGACGTCGCGAGCGGCCCGACGGCGTCCGGAGCGGCATCGCAGCCGGCGGACGTCGCGCCGCGCATGACGCCTCCCGCTTCGTCCGGCGTGACGCTGACCTGGCGGCCCGCCGGCTGGACCATCGTGCGCCCGGGCAACCTCCTGCTGGCGGCCGCGGGCGTCGCGGTCGGTGGCTTCCTCACCTTCGGCCGGGTCCTCATCACGCCGGCCGTCTGGTGGGCGATGGCGAGCGCCGTCGGCCTCGGCGCTGCGGGCAACGTCGCCAACGACCTGTTCGATCTCGAGGCCGACCGGATCAACCGGCCGTTGCGGCCGCTCGTGACGGGTGCGATGTCGCACGGCGCCGCGCTCGTGCTGGCGGGCGTCGCCGGCGGGCTCGGCCTCTGGGCCGCGTGGTGGGTGAGCGGCACGCTGTTCGTCCTGGGGCTGGCCGCGCTGGCCGTGATGCTCGTCTACTCGCCGATGCTGAAGCCGCGCCTCATGGTGGGGAACGTCGCGGTGGCGGTCGTGGCCTCCATGCCCCTGGTCTACGGCGCGGCGGCGGCGGGCTGGTGGCGCGCGGGGCTCGTGCCCGCGGTGCTCGCGGCGTTCCTGCACCTCGCGCGCGAGATCGTGAAGGACCTGGAGGACGTGCCGGGCGACCTCGCGATCGGCCGCGCGACGGTGCCCATCGCCTGGAGTCCGGCCGCCGGCTACGCCACGGCGGCGACGGTGCTCGTGGTCTTCCTGCCCGTCTCGATCCTGCCCTGGCTCGCGGGCTGGTACGGGCGGCGCTACGGCCTCCTGGTGCTGCTCCTGGACCTGGGCGTGCTCGTGCTGATCGCGCGCCTCGCGAGCCGCCGCCTCGACGGCGTCCGCGCGGGCCTCAAGCTCGGCATGGTGCTGGGGCTGCTCGCGCTGCTGTGGGACCGGTTCTGAGATCAAGTCGCCGTTGATCCCGAGATCGGCGCCATCGGAGTCCATTTCCCATCCACGGAGACTGAGTGAACGACTTCCTGTTGAGCGCGCTGCTCGGCGTCGTCGAAGGCGTCACCGAGTTCCTGCCCGTCAGCTCGACGGCGCACCTCAGGATCAGCGAGGCGCTGCTCGGGCTCGACCTCGGCAACGGCTACTGGAAGATGTTCACCATCGTCATCCAGCTCGGCGCGATCGCCTGCCTGCCGATCTATTTCCGCGGGCGCATCGCCGAGTTCTGGCGGAGCTTCGTGGCCGCCGGCCGCGAGGGGAAGCCGGTCTGGGCGCAGCCGCTCGTCCTGACGCTCGTCGCGTTCGTGGTTACGGCGGTGCCCTCGCTGCTGCTGGTCAAGGTGATCGGCAAGAACCTCGAGAGCCTGTACGTGATGTCGGCCTCGCTGATCGTGGGCGGCGTCGTGATGTGGGTGGTGGACGCCCTGTACGCGCGGCAGCGTCTCGCGACGCGTATCGAGCGAATGGAGCAGATGGGGCCCGGGCAGGCGGTGTGGGTCGGCTTCTGCCAGATCTTCTCGGCCGTCTTCCCCGGCGTGTCGCGCTCGATGAGCACGATCGCGGGGGGCCAGCTGGCGGGGATGACGCGGGCCGCGGCGCTCGAGTTCTCCTTCTTCCTTTCGATGCCGACGATGGCGGCGGCGACGCTCTACGACCTGGCGAAGACGCTGCGCGACGCGCATCGGAGCCCGCTCGGCGCGGTGCAGGTGGACGCGCACGGCTGGCTCCTCCTGGCGATCGGCTTCGCGCTCTCGTTCGTCGTGGCCTACGTCGTGGTCGCGTGGTTCATGGCGTGGGTGCGGCGCCGCGGCTTCGTCCCGTTCGCGGTCTACCGGATCGCGGCGGGCGCGGCGGTGCTGGCGTGGGC
>DATKNX010000137.1:0-3674 GCA_035541085.1 Gemmatimonadales bacterium
GCTCGAGGAGCCACACCGACGCGCCCACCACGGGCCCGCCGGCGCCGCGCACCGTGCCGCTCACCGTCTGCGCGCGCACGGGCGCGGCGAGCGCGAGTGCGGCGGCCGCAACGACGCCGCACAGGCCGATCCGGCTCAACACCGTTGGTCCCATGGGAAGGCGTGCCTCAGTTCGAAGGTTCGATGCCAACGCTACGCGCCCCGCGCGGAAACCGTTGACCGGGATCCCGGGCCCGGCCCGCTCACAACGCCCCCCGGCCGACCGGCGCCGCGGCGGGCGCCGCCGGCTTCTCGGGCTCCGGCGTGAAGTCCTCGCCGGGATTGATGAAGCGGTTCGACTCGAAGGCGTACTGCTTGTCGTAGAGCTGCCGGTAGCGGCCGCCGGCGGCGAGCAGGGCGGCGTGCGTGCCGCGCTCGACGATCTCGCCGGCCTCCAGCACCAGGATCTGGTCGGCGCTGCGAATGGTCGAGAGCCGGTGCGCGATCACGAACGTCGTGCGGCCCTGGCGCAGGCGCCGCAGGCCGTCCTGGATCATCGCCTCGCTCTCGCTGTCGAGGCTCGAGGTGGCCTCGTCGAGGATCAAGATGCGCGGGTCGGCCAGGATGGCGCGGGCGATGGCCACCCGCTGCCGCTGGCCGCCGGAGAGCTTCACGCCGCGCTCGCCCACCACCGTGTCGTAACCGTCCTTGAACTTCCCGACGAACTCGTCGCAGTGGGCGATCGCGGCCACCCGCAGGATCTCCTCGCGCGTGGCGTGCGGCGCGGCGAAGCCGATGTTCTCGGCGATGGTGCCGTCGAAGAGGAAGTTGTCCTGCAGCACGACGCCGAGGTGGGCGCGGTAGTCGCGCAGCCGCAGCGACGCCAGGTCGCGCCCGTCCACCAGCACCCGGCCGGCGCCCGGCCGCGCGAACGCCATCACCAGGCTGATCAGCGTGCTCTTGCCCGAGCCGCTCGAGCCCACCAGCGCCGTCGTGGAGCCCGCCGGGGCGTGGAACGAGACGCCCTTGAGCACGGGCACGCCGGGCTCGTACGCGAACTCGACCTGCTCGAACGCGATCTCGCCCCGGAGGCCGTCGCCGAGCGGGAGGTGCTGCGCCTCGTCCTGGTCCTCCGTGAGCGTGCGGCGCAGGTCGCGGATGCGATCGAGGCCCGCGAACGCCTCGCTCACCTGCGTGCCGATGGACGCGATCTGCACGAGCGGCGCCGCCACCAGGCCGATGAAGAAGACGTACATCACGAAGTCGCCGAGGGTCATCCGGCCCTCGACGATCGCCCGGCCGCCCACGAGGATCATCAGCACGCCGATGCCGCCCGTGATGAGGATCGTCGCCGCTCCGAGCGCCGACGTGGCGGTGATGGTCTTCGCGATGTTGCGGAACAGGCGGTGCACGCCGCGCGTGAAGACGAGCTGCTCGTTGCGCTCGGCCACGTACGACTTCACCACCCGGATGCCGCCCAGCGACTCGCCCAGCCGGCCCGTCACCTCCGCGTTGATCTGCCCGCGGTCGCGGAAGATCGGGCGGAGGCGGGCGAAGGCGAACGCCATCATGCCGCCGAACACCCCGAGGATCACGATGGTGGCCGACGTGAGGCGCCAGTTGAGGTAGAACAGCACGCCCAGGGCGATGGTGGCCGTCACGAGCCCGCCCAGCAGCTGCACGAGCCCCGTGCCGACGAGGTTCCGGATACCCTCGGCGTCCGTCATGATGCGCGAGATCAGGACACCGCTCTTGGTGGAGTCGAAGAACCGGACCGGGAGCCGCATCACGTGCGCCTCGACGTCGCGGCGCATCTCGGTGATGGCGCGCTGCGCCGTAACGCCGAGGACCTGCGAGAGCGTGAACGACGTGAGGGCCTGGAGCAGCGAGGCGCCGGCCGCCGCGAGCGCGAGCGGCACCAGGAGCCGCGCCTCGTGCTTCCCCACGACGTTGTCGATGAGGAACTTCGAGGTGGTCGGCAGCACCAGGCCCGCCAGCCGGTTCACCAGCATCACGCCGAGGCCGACGGACAGGTAGGCGCGATGGCGCCAGATGATGCGGCGCGCCTCCTGCCAGGCCGACTGCCAGTCGACGGGCTTCTTCCCGGTTGCCGCCACGCTTCCGCCTGAGGGAGAACGTCGAAACCTAACCCGGCCGCGGCCCCGCGTGGAGCCGCCGACCGCGCTTGCGCCGCCCGCGCATCGGGGAGAGGATGCACCGTGGACATCACCCGCCGCGGGCTCCTCGCCGGCGCGGGCGGCCTCGCCGCCGCGCCGGCCCTGCGGGCCCTGCGCCTACACGCTCCGGAGGCCGTCATGCCGCACGGCGCCGCCGGTACCCTGCCCGTCCGCGACGACTTCGCCATCCCGGCCGGCCAGACGTACCTCAACAGCGCGTTCATCCACCCGATCCCGGTCGCCGCGGCGGAAGCGGTGCGCCGCTACCTCGACACGCGGACCTTCCGGGAGCCGCGGCTCAGGACCGGGGATTCGCTCGCGGCCGAGGTGAAGGGGGAATTCGCGCAGCTGATCAACGCGCAGCCCGAGGAGATCGCCCTGGTGCCGAGCACCAGCGTGGGCGAGAACCTCGTCGTGAACGGGCTCGGGATGGCGGGCGGCGCCGGAAACGTCGTGACCGACGCGCTCCACTTCGACGGGTCGCTGGTGCTCTACGGCGAGCTGGCGAAGCGGGGGCTGGACCTCCGGATCGTGCGGCCGCGCGAGTGGCGCATCGAGCTGGACGACCTCGCGCGGGCGATGGACGCCCGCACGAAGCTCGTCGCGATCTCGCTCGTCTCGTGGTACAACGGCTTCCAGCACGACCTGAAGGCGGTGTGCGACCTGGCGCACGCGCACGGCGCCCGCGTGTACGCCGACGTCATCCAGGCGGCGGGCAACACGCCCATCGACGTCAAGGCGAGCGGCGTGGACTTCTGCGCCTGCTCGACCTTCAAGTGGCTGATGGGCGACTTCGGGCTCGGCTTCCTCTACGTGCGGCAGGAGCTGCTCGACACCGTGATCCGCCGCACGGAGATCGGGTACGCGCAGGCCGACACGGACATGCACTACCTGCCGACCGATCCGCCGGCGCCGACGCCGGTCACCTGGACCCTGCACGCCGACGCCGCCGGCCACTTCCAGGTCGGGACGTACGCGCAGGCGGCGGCGAACGCGCTCGCCGTCTCCCTGCCCTACCTGCAGCGGCTCGGCATCGAGAACATCCTCGCGCACCGGCAGCCGCTGCTGCGCCGGCTGCGGGAGGAGATGCCGCGCCTGGGGTTCACCGCGCTCACGCCGCCCGAGACCACGTCCGCGATCGCGGTGTACATGATGCCGGGCGCCGAGCGGCGGTTCGCCGACCGGCTCAAGGCCGCGAACGTGTCCGTGAGCGTCTACACCGACCGCATCCGGATCGCGCCCTCGATCTTCAACGACATGCGCGACATCGAGACGCTGCTCGGGGCGCTCTCCTGACTTTACTCGTCGTCCCGCCCCGGAAACGGACGGGGCTCCGGTCTCGGCCGCGGCTCGGGGCGCGGATCCACGTGGCCACCGCCCAGGGCGCGTGCCGCGCGCGCCCGGACCCCGGGGTCTGCGTCCTTCAGCGCGCCCACGATCGCAGTGCGGGCCGCGTCGTTGTCCATCTGCCCGAGGGCCCACAGCGCCGTCTCGCGCACCCGGCCCACCGAGTCGGAG
>DATKNX010000138.1:0-3254 GCA_035541085.1 Gemmatimonadales bacterium
CCCACGTTGGGGCAGTGCGCTTCCTCGCAGACCGTGTGCAGCTTGAGGTCGCGCATCACGCGGCGCACGTGGGCGTAGTTCGCGCCGCCCGGCGCCTTCACCTTGAGCCACGCGGGCTTGCGGGCGGCGGGGCCGTCGGTCACGAGCGGAGCGCTCTGTCGCGGAGTGATCTGGACGAGCGGGAGAGTCTGGCTTGTCATTGGGACACGGGAAGATAGCGGCGCCCCACGGGGCGGGCCAGTCAGCATCAACTTTCCGGTTGACCGCCTTCGCGCAGGTGCTTCAGTTCGTCCTCGATCGTGGGCGGCAGCAGCAGGTTGTCGGCGATGTCGGCGATCTCCTCCGCGCGGCGCCACTCGCGCTCGAGGTCGCGCACCTCTGCCTGCTCGTCCACGGCCATCTCGAGTGCGAGACCCTGAGAGCCCTTGAGGCTGGAGACCAGGATCTCGTTGCGGGTGGCGCGTGCGATCAACTGCTGCGGGCCGCCGGCGCGCTCGACCGTGTCGGCCGCCTCCTCGGCCTTCCGCTTGATGCGCCGGCCCTTCTTCAGGTTCACGTAGGTGAGGCCGGAGCGCAGCGCTCGCTCGGCGTCGCTCCCCTCGAGCATGGCGCCGACGTCGCCGCACTTGGGACAGCGCAGGAGCAGGGCGAGGTCCTGGTGCACGGTGCGCGACAGCCTGGCGTCCTGCACGTGCCGCGAGCGCAGCACCATGACGGCGCCGCAGTGGCCGCAGACCGGCGGCTCGACGTTCACCCTGCGGTTGCCGACGAGCCCGGTGTAGACGGCGTCGCCGAGGCGCGGAGTCTGCATGAACAGCCACGCGGATGAGCCGCCCGCGGCGATGTTGGTGGCGATCGTCACGCCCACGACCGCGAGCGTGACCGGGATGACCACCTTGAGGCGCTCGCGCTCGCGCGCCTTGAGCCGTTCGCCGTACCGCCATCCCGCCAGTTCGACGCGGCGCGGCTTGCCGACGCGCACGACGTCGTAGGGTCCGTTGCGGATCAACGCGACCTGGTCGGTGGTGGCGGCCACGCGTCCGGCGTCCGCCATCCGCTCGAGCGCCGCGACCGTGTCGAGGCGGCTGTCGAGCGGCGTGAGGTTCCAGCGGCCGCAGCGCTGGCAGATGACCCAGGCGCGGCTCTTCCACCCGTCGAACGCGAACCGGCGGCCGACGGCCAGGCCCGACGCGCCGCCGTCGCCGCCGAGGGCGCCGGAGCAGAACGCGCAGGTCTGGAACACGGCCTACCCTACGGGCGTGGGTCGAATCTGGTGACGGCGCAGGGGCGGATGTCCCACGCGGTGGCGCCGTCGAGCACGAGGTCGCGGACGATCTCGCCGGTGAGCGGACCGAGCAGGATGCCCTTCCGTCCGTGGCCGGTGGCGTACCACAGCCCGGCGACGTCGGGGTCGGGGCCGATGAGCGGGCGGCCGTCGGGCGTCACGGGACGCAGGCCCGCCCAGGTGCGGAGGATGGGCTGCGCGGAGACCGCCGGCAGGAGCGCGGCCGTGCCGTCGAAGATCAGCGCGAGTCCGCCGGGCGTGGTGTCCTTGGCGAATCCGGCGGACTCCATCGTGGAGCCGAGCAGGGCGTCGGTGCCGCGCGGCACGATGTAGACGTGCCGGCCGAAGAGCACGCCGGGCGGCTCCGCGGCCGGCCAGGCGATCACGGCGATCTGGCCGCGGATCGGCTCGATGGGCAGGACCCGCGGCAGGCCCCGGAGCGCGGGCGACCACGCGCCGGCGGCCACGACGGCCGCCCCGGTGCCGTAGCGGCGCACGCCCGTCGCCACCGCCTCCACGCGCCCCGCCCGGATCACGATCTCCGTCGCCTCCTCGTGGTCCACGATCTCGGCGCCGTGGCGCACGGCGTCGGCCAGGAGCGCAGCCGTGAGCGTCACGTTGTTGACGCGCGCGTCGTCGGGGGCGAACAGCGCCCCGCGCGCCTCGGGCCCGATGCCCGGGTGGCGCCGCCGCAGCGCGTCGCGGTCGAGCCACTCGGCCGCGAGGCCCAGGGCGCGCTGCGCGCCGACCTGGGCCGTGAGCGCGGTCACTTCCCCGTCGTCGAGGGCGACCTGCACGCTGCCGCCCCCGTGATACCCGACGTCGACGCCGGTGCGCCGGTCGAGCTCGGGCACCAGCTCCGCGTAGCGCTCGCGCGCCGCGATGGCGAGCGGCAGGATCGGGTCGTCGGCCAGGACCTCGATCTGCGGCGCCAGCATGCCGGCCGCGGCGCCCGACGCCTCGCCGCCGGGCATCGCGCGGTCGAGGAGCAGGATGCGGATTCCGCGCGCCGCCAGCGCGCGCGCGGCCGCGGCGCCCACGACGCCGCCGCCGATGACCACGCAGTCGTAGGATCCGCTCATCGGGCCGTGCTTGCGTGAAACCCGCCCCCCGGTACCTTCGTAGGGCGGCTCAGGACAGGTTCCGGAGGAGTGCGATGCTGCGCAAAGTGCTGGGATTCGCCGTGCTGGCGGTTGTGGCCTTCATCGTCCTCAGGCTGGCGCTGAAGCTCCTGAGCATCGTGCTGGGCCTGGCCTGGACGGTGCTGATGCTGGCGCTCGTGGGCCTGGTGATCTACTGGGTCATCAAGCTCATCTCGCCCGGCACGGCGCAGCGCGTCAAGGACGTGATCTCGGGCGAGCGTTCCGGCGGCGATTTCTAAGGGGCGGTTGCCACGCGGTAGCGGATTCGGGCGCCCCGGTCTTCCGGGGCGCTCGTGCGTTCGGGAGGCGCTCAGCGCCACGGCGGCACCGTGCTCGAGTGCACGTGGCGGATCCGCCAGCCGGCGCTCCGGCGCTCCAGGATCATGGTGGCCCGGCCGCGCTCGGTGTCGGTGCCGCCGTCGTCCGTCCAGTCGTAGACCGCCACGACCCACGCGAAATCGCCCGCGAGCTGCGTGCGGAGATCCACGACCGTCGCCCGGCCGGGCCCGAGCACGCCGGCGAGGCGGGGGCGGCTCGTGACGGGGATGCCGCTCGCGATGAAGTCGGCGCCGGGCAGGAGCAGCGTGTCGGCCGCCTCGTCGCTGCGCGCTTCCGCGCCGATGAAGCCGGCCGCGGCGTCGCGCACCAGCGCCGTCTCGCGCAGCGGGTCGTAGGGCAGGACCGGGCCGGGCGCGGGGTGCCGCGCGCACGCGGCGAGCGCGAGGGCGAGGGCGCCGCTAGCGGCGCGCCAGCGCCGCATCCACCCCCCACACGATCAGCGGCATCAGCAGCTCGTGGTGCCCCGTCAGCAGGTAGCCCTTGCCGCC
>DATKNX010000139.1:0-2232 GCA_035541085.1 Gemmatimonadales bacterium
GACGGCGGCACGCTGTTCCTCGACGAGGTCGGGGAGCTGACGGCCGGCGTGCAGGCCAAGCTGCTGCGGTTCATCGAGGAGAAGACGTTCCGGCGCCTGGGCGGCACGCGCGACCTGGTGGTGGACGTGCGGATCGTGGCGGCCACGAACCGCGACCTCGCCGCCGAGGTGGCGGCCGGGCGGTTCCGGGCCGACCTGTTCTACCGGCTGCGGGTCATCCCCATCACGCTCCCGCCGCTGCGCGAGCGGCAGGAGGATATCCAGCCGCTGGTCAAGCACTTCACCGCGCACTTCAACCTCGAGTTCGGCAAACACGTGCGGGAGATCGCGGCGCCGGCGCAGGCCATGCTCGACGCGTACGCGTGGCCCGGCAACGTGCGCGAGCTTCGGAACGTGATCGAGCGCGCGGTGCTGCTCACGGACGGCGACGTGATCGGCACCGGCGAGCTGCCGCCCGAGGTGGCCGCGCCGATGGCGCGGCCCGCGGCGGCGGCGCTGCCCTCCGACGGCGTTAAGCTCGACGAGGTGGAGCGCCGGCTGCTCGTGGAGGCGCTCGAGCGCGCCCACGGCAACCAGTCGCAGGCCGCCACGATGCTCGGCCTGAGCCGCCACCAGGTGCGCACGCGGATGAAGCGGCACGGGCTGATGGCGCTCGTCCTGGCCTTCGCCGCGGCGCTGGCCGCGCCGCCGGCGCGCGCGCAGCAGGGGCCCGCGGCCGCCGCGAGCCTCGCCTGCCTGCGGTGCCACGGCTCCCGCGAGTTCCTCGAGGAGGCCGTGCCGCTCGGACAGTTCCGGATGTCCCTGGTGGTGACGCGCGACTCGCTGGCCGCCGGCGCGCACGCCGGCCTCTCGTGCGTGCGCTGCCACGTCGGCGCCGTCGCCTTCCCGCACGCGGCCGCGGCCGCGACCCCGATTGCCTGCACCAGCTGCCACGAGGCGGTGGACTCCGTCCTGCACGCGAGCGTGCATGGGGCGGGCAAGGGGGTCGCCTGCACGGCCTGCCACGGCGCGCACGGCGTGCGCACCGTGGCCTGGCTCCGCACGGCGGAGGGCCGCGCCGCGATGGGCCGCGCGTGTGCCGCGTGCCACGCGGACAAGCTGCCGGGGCCCGGCGACGTGCACGCCGCGAAGGCGGGGTGCATCGACTGCCACGGCGGCCACGACGTCCGGCCGCTCCGCGACCCGGCCACCCACGGTCTGCCGGTCGCGATGGCGCGGCGCTGCGCCGCGTGCCACGCGGCGGAGGCGACGAGCTGGCGGGCCGACGCGCATGGCACGGCCGCGGCGCGCGACGCGGCCGGCGGGGTCCCCGCCGGGCGCGAGGGATCGGCCACCTGCGTGGACTGCCACCAGGGCCACGCGGTCCGGAACCCGGCCGACACGGCGGCGCACTTCGCCTTCGCGGAGACGTGCACGCACTGCCATCCGGCCTACGGGGCCACGTTCCGCGAGAACTACCACGGCCAGGCCAGCCAGGTGGGCTCGCCGCGCGCGGCGCTGTGCGCGAACTGCCACACGGCCCACGCGATCTACCCGGCGTCGGACCCGCGCTCGTCGGTCGCGCCGGCCAACCGCCTCGCGACCTGCCGCAGGTGTCACACGGCGGCGAGCGGCCGGTTCGCGGACTACCGCCCGCACGCCGATCCCACGAGCCCCGCGCGGAACCCCGGGCTGTTCGCCCTGTGGCTCGCGATGGTCGTGCTCCTGGGCGGCGTGACGGCCGTCTACCTCGTCCACGCCGTGCTCGTCTCGCGGCGCACGCTGCTGGAGCGGAGGGCCGCGCGATGACGGACCGGCACGAGTACCTCGGCGGCGTCGCCCTCGACGCGGCGCAGCGCGGCCGCGGCCCCTACGTCTGGCGGTTCGGCGTCTTCCAGCGCGTGCTCCACGGCGTGCTGGCGGCGGCGTTCTTCGTGCTCGCGTTCACCGGGCTGCCGCTGCGCTTCAGCTGCGTGGTGTGGGCGCCGAAGCTGATGGCCCTGTGGGGCGGGGCGCGCGCGGCGGGCCTCGTGCACCGCTGGGCAGCGGGCGTCGTGCTGGCGTGCCTGGCCGTGTACCTCGGCCACGCCGCGCTGCTCGTGGCGCGCGCGAAGGACCGGCGGCGCTTCCTCTGGGGGCCGGACTCGATCCTGCTCCAGCCGCGCGACGTCCGCGAGTTCTGGCAGATGCTGCGCTGGTCGGTGGGCCGCGCCCCGAAGCCGCGCTTCGGCCGCTACAGCTACCGCGAGAAGT
>DATKNX010000140.1:0-12626 GCA_035541085.1 Gemmatimonadales bacterium
GACGTGGTGCGCGTGGCGCGCGACGGGGAGAAGGTGGAGCTGGCGCCGGAGGCGCTCGAGCGCATCCGGCGCTGCCGCGCGATGCTGGAGAAGAAGGTCGCGGCGCACGAGACGATGTACGGCGTGAACACCGGCATCGGCGAGCTGTCGGAGGTCCGGCTCGACGACGCGCAGGTGCAGCAGTTCCAGCGCTTCCTCATCTACAACCACGCCGCCGGCATCGGCGAGCCCGCGCCCGTCGAGCACGTGCGCGCGGCCATGCTCTCCCGGGTCGCCGTGCACGCGCGCGGCTACTCCGCCTGCCGTCCCGAGATCCCGCTCGCCTACGTCGCCATGCTGAACGCCGGGCTCACGCCCGTCGCCTGCGAGAAGGGCAGCGTCGGGGCGTGCGGCGACCTCGCGCCGATGAGCCAGATCGCGCTGTCGCTGATGGGCGAGGGCGAGTGCTTCTACCAGGGTGAGCGGATGCCCACCCGGGCGGCGATGGACAAGGCGGGCATCGCCGTGCCGGGCCTCAAGGCGCGCGACGGGCTCGCCGCGATCAACGGCTCGAACCTCATCACGGGGATGGGCTGCCTGATCCTCCACGACGTGGAGCGGTGGATCAAGCAGGCCGAGATCGCCACGGCGATGAGCCTCGAGGCGCTGCTCGCCAACATGAAGCCCTACCAGCCGCGGCTCCACGAGCTGCGCGGCTTCAAGGGCGCGCAGACCTGCGCGGCGAACCTGCGCCGGCTGATCGAAGGCTCCGACCTGGTGACGGGCAAGCTCAAGGTGAAGGTGCAGGACGCGTACTCGATGCGGGCCACGCCGCAGGTCATCGGCGCGCTGCGCGACGCCCTGGCGTGGGCGCGCGCGCAGCTCGAGACCGAGCTGAACGGCGTCGCCGACAACCCGATCTTCGTCGCGGACGAGAACGTCGTCCTGACGGGCGCCAACTTCCAGGGCACGCCGGTCGCGCTGCCGCTCGACGTCGTCGGCGCCGCGGTCACGATGGTGTGCGTGCTGTCGGAGCGGCGGCTCAACCGGCTCCTCAACCCGGCGCTGTCGGTCGGGCTGCCGGCCTTCCTCACCAAGGGCGCCGGGATGTTCTCGGGCCACATGCTCTCGCAGTACACCGCCGACACGCTCGTCGTGGAGCAGCGGATCCTCTCCGCGCCCGCGAGCGTCCAGTCCATCCCCGCGGCGGCCGACCAGGAGGACTTCGTCAGCATGGGGATGAACGCGGCCCTGAAGACGAAGCAGATCCTGGCGAACGCGTACGGCGTCCTGGGCATCGAGCTGATCGCCGCCGCCCAGGCGCTCGACTTCCGCGAGTTCGCGCCCGGCCGCGGCGTGCGCGCGGCGCACGCCGCCGTGCGGCTCGTGGTGGAGCACCTCGACGAGGACCGCCCGCTCT
This sequence comes from Gemmatimonadales bacterium, assembly GCA_035541085.1. Classification (GTDB taxonomy): domain Bacteria; phylum Gemmatimonadota; class Gemmatimonadetes; order Gemmatimonadales; family JACORV01; genus Fen-1245. The sequence goes on from DATKNX010000140.1 coordinate 1,400, forward strand.
ACCGCGACCACAACGCGATGCGCGCGGCCGTCGAGCGCGGCGACGTGCTCGAGGCGGTGGAGCAGGCCGTGGGGCCGCTCGGGGCCTCCTGGTAACGGCGCGTTCGCGGCGGGCTGGCGGATTTCGCCGATTGCGCATTCGAGCGGCACCGGCTACGATTCACGCGCGACCAGTACGGCAGCATGCGTACCGTTCCGGCGACAACTGGGGCTGGCGCTTTCGCCGGCCCTTCGTGTTTGTCGAGGTTGCTGCAGTCGGCGGCGTCCGCCGCTCCCTGCCCGGACACAGCCTATCGTGAGGGCGTGATCACGAGCACACAAGGAGCAGGATCGTATGGCACGTATCACCGGCAAAGTGAAGTGGTTCAACGACGCGAAGGGTTTCGGGTTCATCACGCCCGACAGCGGCGAGAAGGACTGCTTCGTGCACCACTCGGCGATCCAGGCCGAGGGGTTCAAGAGCCTCGCCGAGGGCGACCGCGTTGAATTCTCGGTCGTGCAGGGCCAGAAGGGCCCGGCGGCCGAGGCCGTGGTCAAGCTCCCGCCAGCCTAAGCGCCGGGACCGACGGGCGGGGCACGGGCGTATGTCCCGCCGCCCCGCACTGAAGCCCCGATCCGGCGACCGCCGGGTCGGGGCTTCGTGCGTCCGCCCGGCTCCGCCCGCCCCCGGCTCCCCACCGCTCGAAACCCGGCACCCCGAACCGGATTGGGCCGGCGGCGTCGCGTTGGTGAGCGGCGTCACCGGGGAACAACCGGGCGCCCTTCTCAGGGTATCAGCTTCGGGTCTAGATTCGCGGGAGCACCCTCAACCACGGAGCGAGGGATGAACCGCCTCAGCCTGCTCGTGGGCTCGCTGCTGCCGCTCGTCGCGGGAGCCGTCGCCGCCCAGGAACCGACCCCGCCGCCCGCCGGCGATCCGCCGGCCCGCGTCGCGCGCCTCAGCTACCTGGCCGGCACCGTGTCCGTGCAGACCGCCGGCGACACCACGTGGACCGTCGCGTCGGTGAACTACCCGCTGACGACGGGGGACCGGCTGTACGCGGACCGCGGCGGCCGCTCCGAGCTCGAGGTGGGGGCGCTGACGCTGCGCACCGGCGAGGGCACCGACCTCACGGTCACCAACCTGACCGACCAGTTCGTCCAGGTCGGCCTCGCGCAGGGCACGCTGCTGGTGAGCGTCTACCAGTTGCCGGCCGGCGACTCGATCGAGATCGACACGCCGCGCGGCGCGCTCACCGTCCTCGCGCCCGGCGAGTACCGCGTGGACGCGCCGGCGGACGACAGCACGATGACCGTGGCGGTCCGCAAGGGCACGCTGGAGTGGACCGCGGGCGGCGTCGCGCAGACGGTGGAGGGCGGGCAGGCGATCGTCGTGAGCGGCATCAACCCCATCCAGCTCGCGAGCACGACGCTGCCGCCCACGGACGACCTCGACAGCTGGGCCGTCGATCGCGATCGCGCGCTCTCCTCCTCGCCGTCGGCGCAGTACGTCAGCCGCGACATCCCGGGCTACTCCGACCTCGACGCCGCCGGCACGTGGGACACCGACGCCGAGTACGGCCCGGTCTGGTATCCGTCGGGCCTCGCGGTGGACTGGGCGCCCTACCGGCACGGGCACTGGGTGTGGATCGATCCCTGGGGCTGGACGTGGGTCGAGCGCGAGCCCTGGGGCTACGCGCCGTTCCACTACGGCCGCTGGGTGTACGCGCGCTCGCGCTGGGGCTGGTGCCCCGGCGCGTTCGCCGGGCGGCCGTACTACGCGCCCGCGCTGGTGGTGTTCGCGGACGGCTCGGGCTTCGGGGCGCAGGCGTGGTTCCCGCTCGGGCCCGGCGAGCCGTACCATCCGTGGTACCACGTCGGTGCGGTCTACCGGGAGCGCCTCAACGCGCCGAGATACGGCCGCGTCACCAACGTCGGCCTCAACGTCAGCGTCACGACCATCACGTACCGCAACCGGGACCGGGGCTTCACCGCCGTGCCGGTGACGACCTTCCGCAGCGGGCTGCCGATCTCGCGGCGCATCATGACGGTGAACCGGGATCAGATCCTGCGCTCGCGCATCGCGCCGCACCCGTTCGTCCAGCCGGGCGCGGCCGCCGCCGCGGGCGGCAGCCTCTCGCCGGTGCGTCCGAGGGAGCGGCGGCCCGTGTGGACCGTGGCCCCCGCGCCGCGCCAGGCGCCCCCGCTCCGGCCCAACCAGCCGGTCGTCGTGCGGCGCGCGGTCCCGGTCGTGCGTCCCGCGCCCGAGCCGCGGCCCGGCAACGAGCCCGCGAGGCCGCAGCCCATCCTGATCACGCGCCACGCCCCGCCGCCGCAGGAGCCCTCGTTCCCCGAGCGGCAGCGCGCGATGCAGAACGACCAGGGGCGCCCGCTCGAGCCGCAGCAGATCGACAACCTGCGCCGCGGCAAGCCCGCGGGTCCGCCCAGGGACACGGAGGTTCCCGCGCACACGGCCACACCGCGGCCGGCGCCGCAGCCGATGCCGCGGCCCGCGCCCCAGCCGGCGACGCCGCACCCCGCGCCGGCACCGCGTGCCATGCCGGCGCCGAAGGCCGCGCCGCAGCATCAGGCGCCGAAGCCGGCGCCCGCGAAGGGTGAGGAGCGCCGCCGACCCGGCAACTGACCCAAACCGGAGGGCAGAGGCGGGACGACAGTTGAGTTCCCAGACGCCAAGTTGCCAGTCGTTGCAAGACAGAAGTGATCGGTGACAGGAACGGGCCCCGGGCGGCATCGCGCCCCGGGGCCCGTTCTGTTTCCGGCTCCTGGCGACTGGGAACCACTGGCAACTTGGCGTCTGGGAACTCAACTGAACCCTGGCTCTCTGATCAACTGCATTCCGTAGTTCTACGGTCGTATATCCGTAGAAATCCGAATGGTCGTGTCTGGATTGGCATGTAAAGTGCGAGTGCGCTCGGCCATTGCCGTCTCGGCCGCACTCACACCGGAGTACTTGATGTCGATCCGACGCCTGATGCCCGTGCTCGTCCTTGGCCTCGCCGCGGCCGGTCTGCCGGCGGCGGCCCTCGCTCAGCAGGACACCACCACCAAGCCGGACACGCTGGCCAGGCGGGCGCCGACGGTCCTCGATCCGATCGTCGTGACGGCCGAGCGGCGACCCACGCCGGCGTCCGACGTGACGGCGCCGGTGATCGTGGTGGACAGCGACGCCATCGCGCGCCGGGCGGCGGTGGACGTGACGACCATCCTGCGCGACGTGGCGGGCATCCAGCCCGAGGCGGTGGTGGGCTCGGGCTCGGGCATCTACCTGCAGGGCCTGGGCTCCGACCGCGTGCTCGTGCTCCTGGACGGCTCGCCGATGGCGGGCCGGCTCGACGGGCAGTTCGACCTGTCGCGCATCAGCCCGGCCGATCTGCAGCGCATCGAGATCGTCGAGGGCCCGCAGTCCACGCTGTACGGCTCGACGGCCCTGGGCGGCGTGGTGAACCTGATCACGGAGCGGGACGCGGTGCCGACGGCGCGCTTCTCGAGCACGATGGGCAGCGACCGGCAGCGCGACTTCGCGGGCAACCTGGGCGCGCCGGTGGGCGGGTGGTTCCTCTCGCTCGACGGCGACCACCGCGGCGTGGACGCGGTGCCCGGCGCGAACCCGGGCACGACGGGCAGCGCGGACCGGTGGGACTGGATGGGACGCGCGTCGGGCGAGATCGCCGGCAGCGCCGTGGACGCCCGGCTGATGACGATCGACGAGGACCAGAAGTACTCGATCCTGCCCGATCACCTGACGAGCACGAACCTGCAGTACGACGGCCTCGTGAAGGTCACGTTCGGCGCGAACGGCCAGACCGACCTCAGGCTGCACGGCAGCTGGTTCGACCACAGGTTCGTGGATGCGACGGACTCGGCGGGCCCGCAGCCGGCGCAGTGGGACCGCGAGCGCATCGCCGACGTCGAGCTGGTGCACCGCGGCTCGGTCGGCGCGAGCGCGTGGGTGGCCGGCGTCGAGGCGAACCGCGAGTGGCTGCTCTCCGACCGCATCTCGGGCTACCAGCGCGACGCCTCGTCGGCGGCGCTGTACGGCTCGGTGGACTGGCAGATCGTGCCGGCGCTGCACGTGACGACGGGCGTGCGGTTCACCGCGAGCCAGCTGTGGGGCAGCGACCTCTCGCCGCGGCTCGGCGTCGCGCTGCGCTCCAACGGCGGGCTCTACGTGAAGGCCGAAGTGGCGCACGGTTTCCGCGCGCCGTCGTTCGACGAGCAGTACCTCTCGCTGCTGCAGGCGCAGTTCGGCTACGCCGTGTACGGCAACCCGAACCTCAAGGCCGAGCAGTCGTGGAACGTGACGGGCGAGACGGGCCTCGAGCGCCGGGACGTGCACGTCTACGTGCGCGGCTTCGCCAACAGCCTGCGCAACTTCATCGAGGCGGACCAGACGGGCGACAGCAGCGGCATCCTGCTCTTCACGTACGACAACGTGGACCGGGCGCGCACCGGCGGCGTCGAGGCCGGCGCCGGCGCCACGCGCGGCCTCGTGACGGCCAGCGCGTCGTACACGTGGCTCACGACGAAGGACATCACGAACAACACGGACCTGCTGGGCCGGGCCTCGAACACGGCCAACGGGTCGCTCGCCCTCGGGCGGAACGGCTGGAGCGTGGGCGCCAGCGTCGTCTTCACCGGCCGGGAGGCGGTCGCGCGCGACATGGCGGGCGTGGTGAGCTACCAGGGCGCGTTCACGCGGCTCAACGTGAGCGCGGAGGCGCCCGTGACGCGGGGCGTGAGGTTCACGCTCGGCGCCGACGACCTCAACGACGCCAAGCCGTCGGGCGAGGCGCTGATCTGGGGCCGCCGCCTGTACGCGGAGGCGTCGGTCGGGATAGGCCGCTAGGTGGCGGCGCTCCTCGAGGCCGCGGGTGCCGCCGGCGGGCCGCCGCCGGTGGACTACCTGCCCATCGTCACGACGCTCGTGGCGGCGGCGTTCTCGGCGGCGCTGTTCCGCCGCTGGCGCGAGCGGAAGAGCGGGCCGCACCTCCTGTGGTGGGCGTTCGGCGTGGCGGTCTACGGCGTCGGCACGTTCACGGAGGCGGCCACCACGCTCACCGGGTGGCACGAGGCGATGTTCCGCGCCTGGTACGTCTCGGGGGCGCTCCTCGGCGGGGCGCCGCTCGCGCAGGGCACGGCGTACCTGCTCTTCAAGCGGAGGACGGCCGACGTGCTCACGGTGGCGCTCGTTGCCGCCGTCGCCTTCGCCGCGGCCATTGTGTGGCGCACGCCGATCGACTTCGCGCGCGTCGAGCCGCACCACCTCACGGGGCAGGTCTTCGCGGCACCGTGGCCGCGCGTCTTCGCCCCGTTCCTCAACAGCTACGCGTTCGTGCTGCTGGTGGGCGGCGCCGCGCTCTCGGCGTGGCGCTTCCGGAAGAAGACCGCCACGCGGAACCGGTTCGTCGGCAACGTGCTGATCGCGGTGGGGGCGCTCCTGCCCGGGATCGGCGGCGCGGCCACGCGCTACGGGCACACGGAAGTGCTGTACGTGACGGAGCTGATGGGGCTGGTGCTGATCTATTTCGGGTATCGCCAGGCTACCACCAAGGCGGCAGGTGGCGGGGACGAGACGTCAGGTCGGTTGCCAGACGCCAAGTCGGCAGTGGTTGCCAGCTCGTAGTGGCCGGAAGTCAGAACAGGCCTCGCAGGTGCTGATGTGCGGGGCCTGTTCTGCATCCGTCGGCTTGCATCTGGTAACCACTGGCAACTTGGCGTCTGGCAACTGTTCCGCAGACTCCCCTCTACTCACCGCCTCCCGTCAGCTCCTTGACGATGCCGCTGACGAACGCCTTCGCGTCGCCGAACAGCATCAACGTCTTGTCCTCGTAGTAGAGCGGGTTGTCGATGCCCGCGAAGCCCGGATTGAGGCTCCGCTTGATGACCATCACGGTCCGGGCGTGGTCCACCTCGATGATGGGCATCCCGTAGATCGGGCTGCCCTGGTCGGTCTTGGCGGCCGGGTTCGTGACGTCGTTGGCGCCGATCACGAGCGCCACGTCGGTCTGCGGCATCTCGCTGTTGGCGGCGTCCATCTCGACCAGCCGGTCGTACGGCACGTCGGCCTCGGCCAGGAGCACGTTCATGTGCCCCGGCATGCGCCCCGCGACGGGGTGGATGCCGAACTTCACGTCCACGCCCTTCTTGAGCAGCACGTCGAGCATCTCCCGCACCTTGTGCTGCGCCTGGGCGACGGCCATGCCGTAGCCGGGTACGACCAGCACGGTGTTCGCCGCCGAGAGGATCGCGGCAGCCTCCTCCTGCGTGGCCGTGTGTACCGTCCGCTCTTCCTGCGCCCCCTTGGCCGACACCTGGAGCTGGCCGAAGGCGCCGAACAGCACGTTGGTGAACGAGCGGTTCATCGCCTTGCACATCACGACCGCGAGAATGAAGCCGGACGAGCCGTCGAGCGCGCCGGCCACCACCAGCACCTTGCTGTTCAGCACGAAGCCGAGCAGGGCGGCGGTGAGTCCGACGTACGAGTTGAGGAGCGCGATGACGGTCGGCATGTCGGCGCCGCCGATCGGCGTCACCAGCATCACGCCGAACAGCAGCGAGATCACGACCATCGCCGGGAAGACGAACGCGGCGGTGGGGTTGAAGACGAGGATCAGCGCCGCCAGGACCGCCGCGCCGAGCACCGCGAAGCTGACGTAGTTCTGCCCCTTGTAGGTGATGGGGCGCTGCGGCAGCCACTCCTGGAGCTTGCCGGCCGCGATCAGGCTGCCGGTGAAGCTCAGGGAGCCGATGATGACCTCCATCGAGATCTCGACGACCTGGAACTTCGTGAGCTCGTGGAGGTGCAGGTAGTACTCGCTGATGCCGATCAGCGCCGCCGCCAGCGCGCCGAAGGCGTGGCTCAGGGCGGTCCGCTGCGGGACGGCCGTCATCTGCACCAGGCCGAGCGGGATGCCGACGATCGCGCCCGCGAACAGGGCGATCAGCACCCACTGGAACTGGACGAGCTCGGGGTTGAAGAACGTGGTCACGACCGCGAGCGCCGCGCCGATTTCGCCGACCAGCACGCCGCGGCGTGCCGTCGCCGGCGTGCTCAGCCACTTCAGCGACAGGATGAAGAACGCGATCGCGATGATGTACGCGACGTCGGTCAGGAGCTGCACCGTGCCGGGGTCCACCGCCGTGATGTTCATGCCTTCTTCTTTCCGCTCAGCTTGAACATCCGGAGCATGCGGTCGGTGATCAGGAAGCCGCCGACCATGTTGCTGAACGCGGCGAAGGCGGCGATGGCCCCCAGGACCATCGAAAGCGTGGTGCCCGGCCGCGCGGCGATGATGATGGCGGCCACCACGACGATCGCGTCGAGCGCGTTGGTCAGCGCCATCAGCGGCGTGTGCAGCAGCGGCGAGACCCGGCGGATGACTTCGAAGCCGAGGAAGCCCGCCAGCAGGAACACGTACAGGTTCTCGATGAAGCCTTGCGGCACGGGACCCTCCTTACTGGGCCGGCTTCGGCGCGGCCAGCGCCGGCAGCTTGAAGAACTCGCGGACGCGGGCGTGCACGATCTCGCCGCCGCGCGTGATGAGCGTCTCCCGGGTGATCTCGTCGTCCAGGTTCAGCTCCGGCTTCCCGCCCTTGAACAGGTGGACGAGGAACGTGGCGACGTTCTTCGCGTACATCTGGCTGGCGTGGTACGGAACGGCGCTGGCCAGGTTGATGAGACCGACGATGCTGACGTTGTGCTTGACGACCGTCTGGCCGGCCTCGGTGATCTCGCAGTTGCCGCCGCGCTCGGCGGCCAGGTCCACGATCACCGACCCCGGCGCCATCCCCTTGACCATCTCCTCGGTGACCAGGATCGGCGCCTTCTTGCCGGGCACGACGGCGGTCGTGATCACGACGTCGCTCTCGGCCACCACCTTCCCCAGCAGCTCCCGCTGCTTGCGGTAGAACGCGTCGTCCTGCGCCGTGGCGTAGCCGCGCGCGTCCTGCGCGTCCTTGGCCTCGAGCGGCAGCTCGACGAAGCGCCCGCCGAGGCTCTGCACCTGTTCCTTCACCGCGGGCCGCACGTCGTACGCCGAGACGACGGCGCCCAGCCGGCGCGCCGTCGCGATGGCCTGCAGCCCCGCCACGCCCGCGCCCATGACGAAGATGCGGGCCGGCGTCACCGTGCCCGCGGCGGTCGTCAGCATCGGGCAGAGCCGGGGCAGCGTGTCGGCGGCGAGTAGCACCGCCTTGTAGCCGCTCACGGTCGCCATCGCGGAGAGGGCGTCCATGCTCTGCGCCCGCGTGATCCGGGGCATCAGCTCGATGCTGAAGGACGCGACGCCCTTCGACGCGATGTCCTTCAGCGTCTCGACCGCGCCCTGCGGCCGGAGGAAGCCGATCAGGAACTGCCCGGACCGGTAGAGCGCGACGTCGTCCCTGCCCGTCTTGTCGTTCGAGCCGTAGCAGAGGACCTGCACGACGACGTCGGCCGTCTTGAAGACGTCGGCGCGGCTCGCCAGGATCTTCGCGCCCTTGTCGGCGTAGTCCTTGTCGAGGTAGCCGGCGCTCGCGCCCGCGCCCGCCTCGACCGCGACCTCGAACCCCGCCTTCGTCAGGGTGGGCACGACGGAAGGCACCATGGCCACCCGCCGTTCCCCCGGAAAGCTCTCCCTGGGAATACCGATGATCATGACGACTCCTCCGATCCTCGTGCGCTTCCCGATAGCCGATGCAGATCGCCCGCGTTCGCGCAAGAAGCGTGCTAATCTATCCGTGGCCTGTCCAGCGCCGCCCAACAAAGGTACGTTCCGCGCATCCATGACCAGGGCAGGGCTATGATCCGGCAGGCGAGCCTGATGCTCGCTGCGGCGCTGGCCGCGACGGGATGCCACCCGAGTCGCGGCGGCCACGCGGCGGCGGGCGACCTGTCCGTGACGCACGCCGTGATCCCCGCGCCGCCCTCGACCGCCGAGGCGTCGGCGTTCCTCGTCATCTCGAACGGGGGCGCGAGCGACGTCGCGCTCACGGGCGCCCTCACGCCCGCCGCGGACTCCGTGCTCCTGCACCGCCTCGTGGGCGGCCTGATGCAGCCTTCCGCGCCGCTCACCGTGCCCGCCCACGGCTTCGTCAAGCTCGGGCCGGGCGGCTACCACCTGATGCTCGAGGGCCTCAAGCACCCGCTCGCCGTGGGCGACACGGTCACCCTGGCCCTGCAGTTCGGCTCGGGAGCGGCCATCGCCGTCCGGGTGCCGGTGCTCAACTACACGGATGCGGTGTCCGAGCTGCCGCTGAGATAGGCCAGCGACGGAATGGTGATGAGGTGATGAGGCGAGGTGGTTGACAGGCTGTCTCACCTCATTACATCATCACTACATCACCTCATCACCTCTCCGTTCTGGTGCGCTTTCCGCACTCCAACTGGTGCGGATTCCGCATTTTGAGACACTGCAGTATATTCCAAGCCATTGTGAAATAAAGAGATAAGCTCAGGCATGGACAATGCCTTGGTAGTGCATCCGAGGCGGAGGGCGTTCCTCCGCGAGAACCTCAGTCAGGAAGAAGCACCATGAAGCGTCGCATCCTCCTTTCGATCGCGTTCGTCGTCGTGGCGGGTGGCGTCACCGCGGGCTTCCTGCTCCGCGGGCACTCCGGCTACACCGCGTCCTACCGCTTCGTCGCGGTGGATCGGGGCGACATCGCCGCCACGGTGAATTCGACGGGCACCTTGAGCGCCGACACGACGGTGACGGTGGGCGCGCAGGTGTCCGGGCAGATCACCGAGCTGCACGTGGACTTCAACAGCCACGTGAAGAAGGGCGAGCTGATCGCGCGGCTCGACCCGCGGCCGGCCGAGCTCGAGGTCAACACGGCGGAGGCCCAGGTCCAGCAGGATATCGCGGACTCGATGCTGAAGGCGTTCACGCTGACGCAGGCCACCCCGCTGCACACCAACGGGATGATGACCGACAACGACTTCGTGGCGGCGCAGGCGGCCTTCGAGCAGTCGAAGGCCAACCTGAAGGCCGCGCGCGTGCAGCTCGCGCGGGCGCAGCAGGACCTCGCCTACACCTACATCTACGCGCCGATGGACGGCGTGGTGCAGGAGCGCGACGTGCAGGTGGGCCAGACGGTGGCCTCGAGCTTCGCGGCGCCGCAGCTGTTCATCATCGCCTCCGACCTCAAGCGGATGCAGATCCTCGTGCAGGTGGACGAGGCGGACGTCGGGCAGATCAAGACCGGCCAGGACGTGGCGTTCACGGTCGAGGCGTATCCGAACCGGACCTATCACGGCTCGGTGGCGCAGGTGCGGCTGCAATACGCGACCGTGCAGAACGTGGTGGACTACACGGTCGTGGTGGCGGTGAACAACCAGGACATGACGCTGCTGCCGGGCATGACGGCGACCGTGAACTTCCAGACGGCCAAGGCGGCGAACGTGCTGCGGATCCAGAACGCGGCGCTGCGCTTCCGGCCCTCGGAGATGATGCTCGCGGCGGCGGACCTGCCGCAGCGGCGGAGCGGCGCGGCGGGCGCCGATTCGAGCGGCGCGCGGCGCCAGTTCACGGCGGCCGACTCGGCCCGCTTCCGCCAGATGATGGCGCAGCGGCGGGCACAGGGCGGTGGTAGCGGCGGGTTCGGCGGTGGCGCAGGCGGCGGCGCAGGCGGCGGCGCGGGCGGCTTCGGCGGTGGTGCCGGGGGCTCCGGCGGCGCGGGCGGCGCTGGTGCGTTCGGGATGGCGGCCGCGGGCGCGAACAACGTCGCGGTGCTGTGGACGGTGGACGCCAACGGCAAGCCGTCGCCGGTGCGGGTGCACACGGGGCTGACGGACGGCCAGATGACCGAGATCTCCGGCCCCAACCTGAAGGAAGGCATGAAGATCATCGCCGCGGTGACGAACGAGAAGTCCGGCGCGGCGAACAATCCGTTCCAGGCCCAGCAGCAGCAGGGCGGGCCGGGCCGGCGGGTGCTGTAGCCGTGGCCACGCAACTCAAGCCATCGCTGCGCGCGCCGGGCGAGGCGGCGGCTCCCTCGGACGCGCCGGTCATCCTGGTCGAGGGGATCCGGAAGACCTACGTGACGGGCAAGACCGAGGTGCACGCGCTCCGCGGCGTGAACGTCCGGATCGAGCGCGGCGAGATGGTCGCGATCATGGGCGCCTCGGGCTCGGGCAAGTCCACGCTGATGAACATCCTCGGCTGCCTGGACCGGCCGAGCGAGGGCAGCTACTGGCTGGACGGCGTGCGGGTGGACGGCATGACCAAGAACGAGCTGGCCGACATCCG
>DATKNX010000141.1:0-7944 GCA_035541085.1 Gemmatimonadales bacterium
GCGGACGTGGAGACGGTGCTCGTAGTAGGCCACCACGCGGTTCTGGATCGACTGCCGCGTGTCGCCGGAGACCGCCTCGAACGGCGCGTACCGGTTGGAATCGCTGGAGACCGTGAACCACCACCACGTCCCGACGGGTGGCGTGATCCGCTTCTCGGGAGCGCAGTTGTACGTCCGACCGCCGTGCTCGAAGGAGAACGCCCCGATCACAGGTGCCCCTGGTTGAGAGTGGTGGTTTCACAACCGGCCGACCGGCGGGTCGCAGCCCGCGCCGGGCGCCGAACGCAAACGGGCCACCGCGAGTGGGAGGCCCGGGTTGTGGTAGCCGGCGGGCACTTCGCCCGCTGCCGGCACGGAAGATAACCAGGCGCGCAGGGAATTTGTACGGGCGCGCTACGCGCTCGCGCGCGGCGCCGGCCGCGTGGCGGCGGCGCAGGCCCGGGGCGGCTATCTTGCGGAACCCGATTTCAAGGCGAGGCCTCGTGCGTCTGCACCGGTGTGCGTCGGTCCTGGTTCCGTGCTTCCTCGCGATCGCGCCGGCGCTCCGCGCCCAGGGGGTGCCCGCCACCGGCCTGGACCTGCTGCGGCGGATGCACGACGCCTACGCCGGTCGCTGGTTCGGCACGCTGACGTTCACGCAGACCACCACGCGGCGCCGCGCCGACGGCTCGGATACCGTCTCCACGTGGTACGAGAGCCTGCGCCAGATCGACTCCACGAACACGCAGCTGCGCATCGACATCGGCGACCCCGCCGCCGGCAACGGCGTGCTCTACACCGCGGACTCGCTCTGGGCCCTGCGCGGCGGACACCTCGTGGCGGCGCGCGCCGGCGGCAACGACCTGCTGCCCTTGATCGAGGGCGTCTACCTCCAACCCCTCTCGCGCACGGCGGCCGAGCTGGGCGCGTCGGCGTTCGACCTGCAGCGCCCCGTGCTGACGGCACGGTGGAACGGCCGGACCGTCTGGATCGCCGGCGCGGCCTCGGCGGCCGACAGCACCTCGCCGCAGTTCTGGGTGGACGCCGAGCGGCTCGTGCTGGTGCGGTCCGTCATCGCCGGAGGCCCGCCGGGCGCGCCGCCGCTCGACGCCCGGCTCGACAGCCTCGTGCCGCTCGCCGGGGGCTGGCTCGCCACGCGGTGCGAGTTCTACGTCGGCGGCAAGCTCGTGCAGCGCGAGGAGTACCACGACTGGGCCGCGAACGCGCCGCTCGCGCCGGCCCTGTTCGACGTCGCCCAGTGGACGACGGCGCCGCACTGGGCGCACAAGGCGCCCGGGAGCTGAGGGGGATTCTCCGATGAGCGAGCCGTTCGCGCGATGAGCGAGCCCCGTTCGCCCGGCGAGCGCCTTCCGGCCCGGACCGTGGATCCGGCGGCCGTGGACCGCGTCGTGGCGGTGCTCACGCAGCACTATGCGGAGGACCGCATCTCCTCCGAGGAACTGGAGGCGCGGCTCGAGCGCGCCTACCACGCGGTGACCCTCGCGCAGCTCGATGCCGTCGTGGCGGACCTGCCCGCGAACCTCGCCCCCGCCGCCGCGCCGGGCACCGCGCCGCAGCGCGTCGTGGCCCTGCTCTCGGCGCAGGAGCAGCGGGTCACGGGCGTCGTGCCCCGGCAGCTGCAGTTGCGCGGCCAGATGGGCTACGTGGAGATGGACCTCTCGCGCGCGACGTTCGAGCCCGGCGTCACGGAGATCGACGTGCGCGCGCTGATGGGCTACGTGCAGGTCCGCCTGCCGGCCGGCGTGCGCGTCGAGTGCCTGGGCCGGGCGATCATGGGCTTCTTCTCGGTGAAGGGCGGGGGCGCGCCGGCTGGCACGGACGCGCCGTGCGTCGTGCGCGTCACCGGCCGGGCGATGATGGGTTTCGCGGAGATCACCGTCGCGCGCGGCGGGCCGGGCAAGGCGCTCTCGCTGCCGCCCCCGCCCGATGAGCGTGGCTGACGCGCCGGCCCGGGGGCCGGCCTGGAAGTCGCTGCTGGCCTTCGCGACGATCTACCTGGTCTGGGGCTCCACCTTCTACGCCATCCGCGTCGGCGTCGAGGAGGTCCCGCCCTTCCTCCTCGCGGCCCTCCGCTTCCTCGTCGCGGGCGGCGCGCTGTACGCCTGGCTGCTGCTCCGGGGCGTGCGCCCGCCGACCTGGCGGGAGTGGAAGTCCACCTTCGTCATCGCGTTCCTGATCTTCGTCCTCGACTACGGCGTGCTCTTCTGGGCGGAGCGGCGGGTGCCGTCGGGCATCGCCGCGGTCGTCGTGGGGACGATCCCGGCGTTCACGGCACTGTCGGAGATCGTGCTGCTGGGCACGCAGCGCCTCGGCGTGCGCCTCGCGGCGGCGCTCGCGATCGGCTTCGGCGGCGTCGCGGTGCTGACCGTGCCGTCGCACCTGGGCGGGGAGCCGGTCGATCCGGCCGGCGCGGTGGCACTGCTCTTCTGCGCGGTCGCCTGGTCCATCGCGGCGGCGCTCAGCCGGAGGCTGCCGCTGCCCTCGTCCAAGGTGATGAGCGCGGCATCGCAGATGCTGGCGGGCGGTGTAATGCTGGCGTTCGCCGCGTCGGCCCTCGGCGAGTGGCCGGCGTTCCACCCGGCCGCCGTCTCGCGCGCCGCGTGGATCGCGCTGGCCTACCTCGTCGTCGCCGGGTCCATCGTCGCGTTCACCGCGTACACCTGGCTGCTCCACCACCACTCGCCGACCAAGGTCGGCACCTACGCGTACGTGAACCCCGTCATCGCCGTCCTGATCGGCTACTTCCTGGGCGGAGAGCCACTGGGCCCGCGCACGATCGTCGGCACCGTGCTGGTCCTGGGCGGCGTCATCGCGATCGCGACGATGCCGGCGAGGGCGCGCGCGAGCGGCTGAGGCGCGACGCCGCGCGGCGGTGCGCCAGCCGAAGACGCCCCGCCCGAGCAGCCTGCCCGGGGCGGGACGTCGAGAGCCGGCCTCCGAATCAGAAGCGATACGCCAGCCCGAAACTCATCACCGGATACACCTTGAGGTACTTGCGGACGTCGCTCTGCGTCTGGGCGATCTGCGCCTGCAGATCGCTCGTCAGACCCGCGTCGGCGGCCGCTCCCGTGGCGCTCATCGTGATGGTGGGCTGGCCGATGACCGCGCCGAGGTCGAACACGAACTCGAGGGCGTGGTTCCGCGCGGGCGTCCCGAAGCCGATCCCCAGGTAGGGGCTCGCACCGGGGTACTTCGCCTGCGCGGTCAGGATCCCGACCTGCGCGCTGGTGTAGTCGACGCCGTTGATGGTGTACGTGCCGCCCGAGGGCTGGCCGGTGCCGGTGATCGTGACCGGGTTGGTGACGACGCCGCCGGTGAAGTGGAAGCCGCCCCGCCGCCACGGGTAGAGATCCAGGTACGCGGCGAAGGCCTGCATCTTCAGCGAGGCGGCATAGGTGACGTCGGACTGCTCCTTCGTGGCGGTGATCTTGGCGTAGTCGGCCCCCACGCGCACGGCGAGGTGGCCGGTGATCAACTTCGCCAGCTCGAGACCCAGGCCGGTGGTCCCGAAGCGGAGCGCCACCGACACATCCGCATGATGAGAGACCTCCGGCGTCAGCTGCGCTTCGAGCGGAGCGGCAGCGAGGGCCAACAGGAGAGCCGAACCTCCGAACAGGGAACGCACCGTCGGGCGCATCTGGTACCTCCGTGAGACGAGTGTGATGTGTGTCTCGCTCGACCCACGGAGCCTCCGCGAGACCTGGCGGAGGAATCCGCCCGTGGGCGCGAACGAGCCGATCCGGTTGCGATGCTCGCCGGAGGGAAACCTGGGGCGAACGCCTTACCGCGGCTTCGTATCGGACCTTACGCCGCAGATCATGGCGCATCTCGAGCGCCGACTTGCAGTTGCCCCAATCAGGCGATGTGGCGCTCGCTGATCACGCGGAAGTGATGGCCGTAGATGGCGAGGGTGACGGCGTGCGCGAACGCCCTCGGCCTGCGGAACAGCGTCCAGACGAGCAGCTTCCAGTACTCCACGCGCTCCCGGCCGATGATGCCGAGCCGCACGACGGACCGCGCGAACGCCAGTCCCTGCCGGCGCACGAAGCCGAGGCTCAGCCGCGCCTTGATCTTCGGCGGATGGTAGTCCCGCAGCATGGCGCGAACCCGCTGGTAGTAGGCGCGCGGCGCGTAGAGGCGGCGGAGCAGCTCCCGGTAGACGCCCTGCGGGCCGCCCGCGCCGTCCAGGGGCAGGATGTTCGTCGTGCCGTCCACGTTGTCGCCCGACCCGCCCTCGAGCAGGCGGCCCGCCGACTTCATGCGCTGGTAGAGCCGCGTGCCCGGCAGCGCCTGCAGCAGCCCCACCATTGCCGTCGCGATCCCGCTCTTCTGGATGAACTCGAGCAGCCGCCGCGGCGTCGCGGGCGAGTCGCTGTCGAAGCCGAGGATGAACCCGCCCTGCACCTGCAGGCCCGCGCGCTGGAGGAGCCGCACGTCGGCCACGAGGTCGCGGCGCAGGTTCTGGCGCTTGTTGCACTCGGCGAGCGCTTCCTCCTCGGGCGTCTCGATGCCGATGAACACCGCGTCGAATCCCGCCCGCACCATCCGGTGCACGAGCGGCTCGTCGTCGGCGAGGTTGATGGACGCCTGGCCGTTGAACGGCATGCCGCGGTGCGCCTGGCGCCACCCGAGGAGCACGGGCAGCAGGTCGCGCTCGAAGCACTTCTTGTTGCCGATGAGGTTGTCGTCCGCGAAGAACACGCCGTCCTGCCAGCCCAGTGCGGCGAGGCGGTCCAGCTCCGCCACGATCTGGTCCGGGCTCTTCGTGCGCGGGTGGCGGCCCAGCTGCGCGGTGACGTCGCAGAACTCGCAGTCGAACGGGCAGCCGCGCGAGAATTGCACCAGCATCGAGGCGTACCGCGACATCCGCACGAGGTCCCAGCGCGGGATCGGGGTCTCGCGAAGGTCGGCGAAATCCGGCGTCGCGTACAGGTGCTCGGCCCGGCCGGCGGCGAAGTCCCGCAGGAACGGCGGGAGCGTCAGCTCGGCCTCGTTCAGCACGAGGTGATCCACGTAGGCGTACCGCTCGCGCTGCGCCGTGAAGAGCGGCCCGCCGGCCACCACGCGGAGCCCGCGGACGCGGCACCGCGCGATGATCTTCTCCGCCGCCTCCCGTTGCGCGCCCATCGCGCTGACGAAGGCGCAATCGGCCCACGCCAGGTCGCGGTCCCTGAGCGGCCGCACGTTCGCGTCCACGAGGCGCAGCTCCCAGTCGGCGGGCAGCATGGCGGCGACCGTCAGCAGGCCGAGCGGAGGATACGAGGCGCTCTTGCGGACGAACTTCAGGGCGTGCTTGAAGCTCCAGAAGGTATCCGGGAACTCCGGGTAGATCAGGACGACCTTCATCGTCCGGTGCCCTGCTCGGGTGGGAGAAGTGGGGTCCGCCGTGCGCTCGACGCGACGAGCGGAGGCGCCACGCGACTCGGATTCGCGGCGCCATTGGCAATGTAGGCTGGATGCCGGACAGCCGCCAATGGCCTCGGGCCACGGGGCAAACGGAATCGCCCCGCCCGAGTGACCTCGAGCGGGGCGGACCCCTTCCCTATCAGTACATCAGTGCTGGGTAGCCGCCGGCGCGGCGGGCGGCTGGAACTCGATCGGCATCCTGATCAGCACGGGCACGGCGCGCCCGTTGATCCGGCCCGGCGCGTAGACGGACGCCATCACGGACGCCCGCGCGGCTGCGTCGAAGCCCGGATGCCAGCTCATCAGGATGCGCACGGACGCGGGGTCTACGCGCCCGGTCGAGTCCACGATCGCCTCGACGCCCAGGACGTAGGGCCGGCCCATCAGGCGCAGCGTGTCGCCGAAGGCACGCAGGCTGTCAGGGAACGCAGGGGGCGGCCGACTGACGAGGCGCGGCCGATCCGTCACCGAATCCTCCAGGTACACGCCCGGAGGCGGCTGGGGAGCAGGAAGGCCGGGCGCAACCGAGAAGTTCAGCGGTATCCGGACTCTCACGGCTACGGCCCGCCCGTCGAGCCGCCCCGGACGGTACGTGCTGGCCAGCACCACCTCGCGGGAAGGTGATTCGAACGCCGCAAGCGAACTCGACACGATCCGTACCGATGCGGGTTCGGCGTGGCCCGTCGTGTCAATGATGGCTTCGATGACCACGCGACCACCGACACCGGCCGCCTTGAGGCTGTCGGGATACTTGATCGGCGGGTGCGCGACGAGCGCCGGCCGCTCCGTCACCGAATCTTCCGAGTACACCCGTGCACCCTGCACGGCCGGCGCAGGCGCCGGCCGCGGCGTCACGCAGGCGGCCGCGACGATCACCGCGCCCGCTGCCGTCACGAGCGCGGTCCGGACGAGGCGCCATTTCGGGCTTGGAGGCGTCATGGCTTCGATCCTCCTCTCCAGGAGCGTGCGAGCTTCCGAGAATGCGGTTGGCGCCAGCAGCGGCTGGAGCGTCGAGCGGGCTCCCACGCTGACGAGCAATGTGCCGTAGGCGTGTGCATCGGCGCCGGTGCGCATCACTCGGCGGTCGCAATCGGTCTCGACGGCGAGCTGCAGGCGACGCACCTGCCACCACAGCGGTAGAGCCCACGGGGCGAGTGCCAGCGCCACGGTGGCCGCAAGCAGCAGATCCGGGTCGCGCGAGCGGCGGTGCTCGATCTCGTGCTGCAGCATCAGGGAGCGCGCCGCAGGCTCCGCCGACAGTGCCCATTCAGGCAAGACGACCCGGAGGCCGTCTAGCCGCACCACGGCGGGTCCGAGATCCGGCGCGACCAGCACCTCGGTCCCGTCCACGGCGGCCACCCGCCACGCGCGCGCCCGGCGCCGTAGACGGATGGCGCCTCTCAGCAAGCCGATCGCGAGGACGAGCGAGGATGCCCCCCACACGACGAGCAGCGGCCGGTTCAGGGCCGCGATGCGCGGACGGATCCGGCTCGCGCCGCTGGAGGCCCCGACGGGCGACCTGGCCACCAGCCGCGGCCCCGCGACGATGCCCTCGATCAGCAGCGAGCCCGGTCCGATCGCCTGGGGAACGGGGGCGCGCCGGATCGTCAGCGCGGCCACGGGCACAATGAGCGACGCCGCGATCGCCCCCGCCCAGACGAGTCGGCGGGGCTTGGTCCACAGCGCCGCGCCGCGCTCCAAAGCGAGGGCGGCGAGGCCGAAGCCGAGGCCGACGAGCGACGAGTAGAGCATCCAGAGCGCGATCATGGCTGGCCTCTCTTGATGCGCTCGTCGAGCAGCTTCCGCAGCCGCCGCAGGTCGGTCGGGCTCAGCACCCGATCGCCCACGAGCTGGGTCAAGAGCAGCTCCGGCGAGCCGCTGAAGAACCGGTCGAGGAGCTGGCGGACGGCGCCCTGGCGGGCGACGCGCTCCGGCACGAGTGAGTAGTAGCGGTGTGCCCGCCCCTCCCCTTCGTGCCGCACGTGCCCCTTGGCTTCGAGGATGCGGAGGATGGTGAGCACCGTCGTGTACGCCAGCTCGTCGTGCAGCGCGTCCCGGACCTCGGCCACGGTCCCGGAGCCGCGCTCCCACAGCACGGCCATCACGTCGAGCTCGCGATCCGTCAGGGCGACCGCCATGGATCCTCCATCTACTAAGGTGCTAGTAGATGGTACGGGCCGGGCCCTGGTCTGTCAACTAATGATTTAGTAGTAGATCCGTCGGCGATGGGGCGTCGCGGTGCGGCGGAGCCCGGCTCCCGGGAACGAAAGGCCCCGCCCGAGGAGCCTGCCTCGAGCGGGGCGGTTTCCATGGATCAGTGGGCCAGGGTAGAGTTGAACTACCGACCTCACGCTTATCAGGCGTGCGCTCTAACCACCTGAGCTACTGGCCCGACGACACGGTCACTGCCCGCCGTCCCATTCCCGCCGCGGACGGCCGCCGCCGCGACGCGGGACGATGTCGTCGTCGTCGTATTCCTCGTCCAGCTCCTCGAAATCGTCGAAGTCCTCTTCGTCCTCGTCCAGCTCTTCGTCGTCG
>DATKNX010000142.1:0-7959 GCA_035541085.1 Gemmatimonadales bacterium
CGCCTGCAGCTCCCGCGCCCGCTGCAGCACCGCGCGCACCTCGCGCAGCACGTAGGCGACGGACAGGAAGTCGCCGGCGCCGAGCAGGTAGGGCAGGAAGCTCTCGAGGATCGAGATCAGCTCCGCGCGGACCGTCGGGTAGGGCTGGAGCTCCAGGACGTCGAACAGCATCGCGAGCACGTTGCGCCGCAGATCCTGCGCGTACTCGCGGTTGACCTCGTCGCGCAGGTGCGTGATTTCCTTCTCGTCGAGGAAGTACAGCGTGCTGTCGAAGTCGTCGGCGCGCACGATGCCCGGCCGCGGCGGCGCCTCCTCCTCGACGGCCTGCGCCACGTGGCGCGGCGGGCCCGCCGTCTTCTCGACCTCCTCCGCCGACGGCAGCGGCATGCCGCCGCCCTCCGTGCCCATCTCCTGGAAGACGTAGCGGATGAGCTGGAAGTCCTTCTCCCACAGGAGCGTCAGCAGGTCGTCGTTGTCCTCGGGCTGCAGCGTGCGCGCGCGGTGCACGACGTCCAGCAGGCCGACGATCTCCTCCTGCTCGACCCCCGCGAGCAGCGTGAGCGAGCGGACGCCGTCCTTGAAGAACACCCACGAGAAGCTCTCGCTGCGCGAGGTCTGGGTGTAGACGACGTGGCCCTCCCAGCGCAGCTCGGCCTCGTACACGTCGAGCACGAGCTCGTCCTGCGCCTCCCAGACGGGCTTGAAGGCCGCCCGGAGGTTCTCCATCGCCTTCTGGTAGACGGGGTTGTTCGGCAGGTAGAGCTGGTGGGCGCGCAACCCCTTCGACAGAGCCTGCATCAGCTCCTCGACCGCCGAGGGCGGCAGCGCCAGCTCAGGCTCTGGAGTTACACCCATCGTCACTCGGCCTTGTCCTCGACCGCGGCGGCCGTGGCGACGTCCTTGTCGCCGCGCCCGCTGAGATTGACGATCACCATCGCGTCCGGCGGCCAGCGCCCGGCCTCGCCCAGCACCCAGGCCAGCGCGTGCGCGCTTTCCAGGGCCGGGATGATGCCCTCGAGCCGGCTCACCCGGCGGAACGCCGCGAGCGCCGCCGCGTCGTCCACCGCCACGTACCGGGCGCGCCCCGAGTCCTTCAGCGCGGCGTGCTCCGGACCGACACCGGGATAGTCGAGCCCCGGGGCCAGCGAATGCGCGGGGCTCACCTGCCCGTCGCCGTCCTGCAGGAGGTAGCTCAGGCTGCCGTGGAGCACGCCGGGCCGCCCCATCAGGAGCGAGGCCGAGTGCCGACCCGGCGCCATGCCGGCGCCGGCGGCCTCGACGCCCACGAGCTCGACCGCGGCGTCGGGAAGGAACGCCGTCCAGATGCCGAGCGCGTTGGACCCGCCGCCCACGCACGCCACCACCGCCCGGGGAAGCGCGCCGGTGCGCTCGAGGCACTGCCGGCGGGCCTCCCGCCCGATCACCGCCTGGAGGTCCCTCACGAGCCTCGGGTAGGGGTCGGGCCCGACCACCGAGCCGATAATATAGTGAGTGGTCTGGACATTCGTGACCCAATCGCGGATGGCTTCGCTCGTCGCATCCTTCAGCGTGCGCGTGCCCGAGCGCACGGGCTCCACGGTCGCCCCCAGCAGCCGCATCCGGAACACGTTGAGCGCCTGCCGCTCCATGTCGGTCTCGCCCATGTACACCACGCACTCGAGCCCGAAGCGCGCGCACACGGTCGCCGTCGCCACGCCGTGCTGCCCCGCCCCCGTCTCCGCGATGATGCGCCGCTTGCCCATCCGCCGCGCGAGCAGGACCTGGCCGAGCGCGTTGTTGATCTTGTGCGCGCCGGTGTGGTTCAGGTCCTCGCGCTTGAGCAGGACGCGCGCGCCGGCGGCCTCCGAGAGGCGCGGAGCCTCCGAGAGCGGCGTGGGCCGCCCCACGTAGTCCGACAGCAGCGTCTCGTACTCCGCCCAGAAGGTGCGGTCGGCCGCGAGCCGGTCGTACGTCGCCGCCAGCTCGTCCAGGGCGGGGATCAGGGTCTCCGGGACGTAGCGCCCGCCGTACTTGCCGAACCGTCCGGGGTCAGACACGGAGGCGCAGGGGCACGGGGGCACGGGGGCGCGGCGCTCTCACCGTTCGACCCTCCTTTCGCGGCGAATCCCGATCAGCGTCGCGAGCGCGGCGGCCGGATCCGCGGCGCCCGAGATGGCGGTCCCGACCAGCACGGCGTCGGCTCCCCACGCCGCGGCGCGCTCGACGTCGGCAGGGGCCGCGATGCCGCTCTCGGCCACCGCGGCGCAGCCGTCCGGCACGAGCGGCAGCAGCCGCTCCACGACGCGCGCGTCCACGGCGAGCGTGTCGAGGTCGCGCGCGTTCACGCCGATCGCGCCGGGCCGCGCCGCGCGCGCGGCCGTCAGCTCCGGCTCGGCGTGCAGCTCGACCAGCGCGGTCATCCCGAGCTCGGCGGCGAGCCGCGCCAGCTCCGCCAGGCGGCCGGCCTCGAGGATCCGCGCGATGAGGAGCACCGCCGACGCTCCCGCCGCGCGCGCCTCGAAGACCTGCGCCGGCTCGAGCAGGAAGTCCTTCCTGAGGAGCGGAATGCGCACCGTCGCCGCCACGCGCGCGAGGTCGTCCAGGGAGCCGCCGAAGTGACGCTCCTCCGTCAGCACCGACAGCGCGGCCGCCCCGCCCGCCTCCAGCTCCCGGGCGAGGGCCGCGACGTCTGCCGAGGCCGCGCCGGCCAGGCGGCCGGCCGAGGGCGAGCGGCGCTTGATCTCGGCGACGACCCGCACCCGGTCCCCGGCGCGCAGCGCCGCGGCGAAGGCGGCGGGCTCCGGCGCCCGCGCCGCGTCGCGCTCGAGCCGCGCCCGGTCCAGCCTGGCCGCTTCCGCCCGCCGCCCGGCTTCGCGGAGGATGCCGGCCAGGGTGCCGTATTGTGCTTCGGCTTTCATTCGGTTAGCTTCTTTTCGGCGTATCTTCGGGGATCGCCGACCTCGCACCCGGGCCGGAAGGAGCCATGGTAGCCCTCACCAAGCGCCAGCGGGAAATCCTCGACTACCTCACGAGCTACATCGGCGAGCACGGCTTCGCGCCGAGCTTCGAGGAGATCGCGGTCGCGATGCGGTACGCGTCGCTGGCCACGGTCCACGAACACCTGACGAACCTCGAGCGCAAAGGCGTGATCCGGCGCCTCTTCAACGAGAGCCGCTCCATCGAGGTCTTGACGCGCGCCAAGGCGCCCGGCCTGGCCGAGGTGCCGCTCCTCGGCACGGTCGCGGCCGGCGAGCCGATCGAGGCCGTGCAGGACAACGAGTCCATCACGCTCCCCGAGGAGATGCTCCCGGCCACCGGGCCGAACTACGTGCTGCGGGTGCGCGGCGACTCGATGATCGACGAGCAGATCCGCGACGGCGACTACGTGATCGTTCACAGCCGCAACACGGCGCGCAACGGCGAGATGGTCATCGCCCTCCTCCAGGGCACGCACGCGACGGTGAAGAAGTTCTACCGCGAGAAGAGCGGGTGGGTGCGTCTCCAGCCCGCCAATCCCACGGTGGACCCGATCTTCGTCCACGAGGACGACGTCACCGTCCAGGGCGTGGTCGTCGGCGTCATCCGGAAGTACTAGGCCCGGCTCTCGCGCCGCAGCCGCTCCAGCACGCCCGCGGCCGCCCCCGAGTCGAGCGACTCGCCGGCGCGCCGCACCGCCTCCTCCCACGACGCCGCCACCCCGGCCGCCACGAGCGCGGCCGCCGCGTTGATCACGACCGCGCTGCGGCGCACCGAGCGGTCGGTGCCGCCGAGAATGGCGGTGGCGATCGCGGCGTTGTCCGACGGCGATCCTCCCTCGAGCTCGGCGGCGTCGCCCGTGATGAGCCCGTAGCGCCCGGGCTCGAGCGTCCACTGCGCGACGGCGCCCCGCTGCACCTCCCAGACCTCCGTGGGTCCCACGCCCGGGGGCGCGATCTCGTCGAGGCCGGCGGGCGCGTGCACCACGAGCGCGCGCTCGGCGCCGAGCAGGGCCAGCGCCTGCGCGAGGAGCGGCGCCCGCGCGGCGGAGGCGACGCCGATCAGCTGGCGCGTGGCGCCGGCGGGGTTCGCCAGGGGCCCGAGCAGGTTCATGATCGTCGCCAGGCCCAGCTCGCGGCGCACCGGGCCCACGTGGCGCATCGCCGGGTGGTAGAGCGGGGCGAAGAGGAAGGTCATCCCCGTCCGCTCGAGCACGCGGGCGGCCTTGGCGGGCTCGAGCTGGATCTCGACCCCCAGCGCCTCGAGCACGTCGGCGCTGCCCGAGCGCGAGGTGAAGGAGCGGTTGCCGTGCTTGACGACCCGCGCGCCGGCGCCCGCCGCGACGAACGCCGCGGCCGTCGAGATGTTGAACGTCGGCGCCCCGCCGCCGGTGCCGCAGGTGTCCACGAGCCGGTCCGGCGATCCGGTATCCACGCGCAGCATCGCGGCCCGGAGCGCGAGGGCCGCGCCCTCGAGCTCGGCGGCCGTCTCGCCCTTCGTGCGCAGCGCCACCAGCAGCGCCGCGGTCTGCACCGGCGTCGCCTCGCCCGCCATGATCTGACCGAACGCCTGCAGGGCGAGCGACGCGGGCAGGTCCTCCCGTTCCACGAGGGCGCTGATGGCGCGAGAAACGGGGTCGTTCATGGGCCTCCGCCGTGCGGGCGATGCGCGGCTCGAAGCGGTGCGCCGGAAGGCGCCCGCGGATGGGCGTGAGATGGCGCTTTATCAAATAGAACAAGCACTTGCGTCGCTTGACCACCCCCCGCGCGGCGGCTAGGTTTTGCGCACATGGCGGCGCGGCCGACCCTCTTGCTGCTGCAGTACGACGGCGGGGCCTTTGCAGGGTGGCAGCGGCAGCCAGCAGCGCGCACGGTTCAGGGCGATCTCGAGGACGTCCTGGCGCGTCTCCTCGGGAGACGGACGCCGGTGGTGGGAGCCGGACGTACGGACGCCGGCGTCCACGCCACGGGCCAGGCGGCGGCGGCGATGGTCCCCGAGCGATGGCAGCCCCGGGAACTGGTGCGCGCGATGAATGCTCTCCTGCCCTCCGACATCTGGATCGCGTCGGCGCATCGCATGGTGCCCGGATTCAACCCCCGGCGCCACGCGGTCGAGCGCACGTACTGCTACCGCATCGGCACCGACGGGGCCAGCCGGTCCCCCTTTCGCGGGCGCTACGAGTGGGCCGCGCCCGGCACGCTCGACGCCGCGCGGCTCGCCGCCTCCGCCCGGGTGCTGCTGGGCGTGCACAGCTTTCTCGGCCTCTCGGCCAAGGGGCCGGAGCGCGACCACTACCGCTGCCGCGTGCTCGAGGCGCTGTGGATGCGGCGCGAGGACGCCGAAGGCTTCGAGTTCTGGATCACCGCGGACCGCTTCCTGCACCACATGGTCCGCTTCGTGGTCGGGCTGATGGCCGACATCGGGCGCGGACGCCGGCCCCTGGCCGACGTGGCGCGCCTGCTGGCGGCGCAGGACAACCACGCGGCCTCTCCGCCGGCGCCGCCGCACGGCCTGTTCCTCGTCGGCGTGCGGTATCCGGCCCACCTCTACGCCCCGGCGTGATGACGATCTCCCTGGATACCGCGAACCTCGACGACATCCGCCGGGTCAAGACGGCGGGCCCGAGCGGCGCCGTGACGACGAATCCGAGCCGCGGGGACGTGCCGTGAGGGCGGCACGCCCCGTGCTCTGCGCGGCGGCGCTCGCCGCCTTCGCGCCGGGCCTCGCCGCCCAGGAGCGGCCCGACGCCGTCACCGCGAGCCGCCACTCGGCCATCAGCATCGCGGCCGCGCGCATCGCCCCGGCCGTGGTCAGCGTGAACGTCGTGCGCCGCGAGCGGGCCCTGCCCCGCACCGTCTTCGACCTGTTCTTCCTCCCGCCGGGGGCCGAGCAGGTGGTCCAGGGCCTCGGCTCGGGCTTCATCGTCAGCAGCGACGGCATGATCATCACCAACCAGCACGTGGTGACGGGTGCCGACTCGATCGTCGTGACGTTGCGCGACGGCCGGAACCTGCCCGCGCGCCTGCTCGGCGAGGACGCCCGCACCGACGTGGCCGTGGTGAGGATCGCCGGGACGAACCTGCCCGTGGCTCGCATCGGCCGCAGCCGCGACCTCGCCATCGGCGACTGGGTCGTCGCCATCGGCAACCCCTACGGCTTCCTCCTCGGCAACAGCGAGCCCTCGGTCACCGCGGGCGTCGTGAGCGCCGTGCGGCGCTCGGTGCTCCCGTCGGCCGGGCAGGCCGGCCTCTACGTGGACATGATCCAGACCGACGCGGCCATCAACCCCGGAAACAGCGGCGGGCCGCTCGTGAACGTTCTCGGGGAGGTCGTGGGCGTCAATTCGTTCATCCTCTCCGAGTCGGGCGGCAACGTCGGCCTCGGGTTCGCGATCCCGATCGAGCGGGCGATGAAGGTGGCGCGGGACCTCCGGGCCTACGGCCGCGTCCGCCGCGGCTGGACGGGCGTCCAGATCGCCGAGCCGGGGGCGAACTCCGACGGCTGGCGCCGCCAGTCGGGCGTCGCGGTGCAGTACGTGGCGCCGGGGAGCCCGGGCGCCGACGCCGGCATCGCCGCCGGGGACACGATCATCCGCGTGGGCGACCAGCCGGTGCGGAACTACCTCGACTGGGAGGGCGCGCAGCTGGACCTCGCGGTGGGCGACACGCTGCACCTGGCCTACCGGCAGGACGGCGCCGTCCACGCGGTGGGCGTCCGTGCCGACGAGCTGCCCTCCGAGCGTGCGGCGCGTGTGAGCCTCGGCGATCTCGAGCTCATCACCGTCACGCCCGCCGTGCAGGCGGAGCGCCGGCTCCTGGTCTCGCACGGCGCGCTGGTGGTGACGGCCGGCCCCGAGGCGCAGCAGACCCTGCAGCTCCAGGCGGGCGACGTCATCTTCCGCATCAACAACGAGGACATCACCGACGCCGAGCAGGTCCGCAAGGTGATCAACTACTTCCGCGGGCGCGGCGGCGTGCGGCTGTGGTTCGAGCGGAACGGCCAGCAGATCTGGGAGGACTTCTGAGCCCCGCCCCGGCCGAGCGCGACCGCTACGACTCGCCGCTGGGCACGCGCTACGCGTCGCCCGCGATGCAGCGGCTGTGGGGCGCGCAGACGCGGATCGGGCTGTGGCGGCGGCTGTGGATCGCGCTCGCCGAAGCCGAGCGCGAGCTGGGCCTCGCGATCCCCGAGGAGGCCCTCGCCCAGATGCGGGCCCACGCCGACGACGTAGACTTCGCGCGCGCGGCCGAGTACGAGGCGCGGCTGAGGCACGACGTGATGGCGCACGTGCACGCCTTCGGCGACGCGGCCCCGGCGGCGCGGCCGTTCATCCACCTCGGTGCCACGTCCGCCTACGTGACCGACAACGCGGACCTGCTGGTGATGCGCGAGTCGCTGCGGCTGGTCGAGACGCGCCTCGCCTCGGTGCTGCGGCTCCTGGGCGCCCTCGCCGCGCGCTACCGCGCGCTGCCGACGCTCGCCTACACGCACTTCCAGCCGGCGCAGCTCACCACGGTGGGCAAGCGCGTGGCGCTGTGGATGCAGGGCTTCGCCGCCGACCTCGAGGAGGTCCGCCACCGGGCCGACGGAATCGCACTCCTCGGCTGCAAGGGGACGACGGGCACCCAGGCCGCGTTCCTCGACCTGTTCGGCGGCGACCACGAGAAGGTGCGCGGGCTCGACCGGCGAATCGCCGAGAAGATGGGCGTGGGCCGCGTCGTGCCGATCAGCGGGCAGACGTACCCGCGCAAGGTGGACGCGCAGATCCTGGGGGCGGTGGCCGGCGTCGCGCAGTCGGCGGCGAAGTTCGCCAACGACCTTCGCCTGCTGCAGCACCTCGGCGAGATCCTGGAGCCGTTCGAGGCCGACCAGGTCGGCTCGTCCGCCATGGCCTACAAGCGGAACCCGATGCGCGCCGAGCGCATCGTCTCGCTCGCGCGCTTCGCGATGCACCAACCGCCCAACGCCGAGGAGACGGCCGCGCAGCAGTGGTTCGAGCGCACG
>DATKNX010000143.1:0-5847 GCA_035541085.1 Gemmatimonadales bacterium
TCGGCCGCAGCTGGAACGACGGCCGCGCGACGGCGGGCTCCGAAGCCCAGCGCCGCAACATCGACGACGTGGCGTTCATCGCGGCGGTGATCGACACGCTCACGGCCGAGCTGCGGCTCGATCCGCGGCGCATCTTCGCGACCGGCATCTCCAACGGCGGGACGTTCGCGCACTACCTGGCGGCGCAGCTGTCGCGGCGCATCGCGGCCATCGCGTCGGTGGCCGGGGGGCTGGCCTGGCCGTTCGCGCACCACTTCGCCCCCGCCGCGCCGGTGTCGGTGCTCGTGATGCAGGGCACGGCCGATCCTCTGGTGCCCTGGCGCGGCGGCGCGGTGGCCGGCGGGCGCCTGGGCCGGGAGCTCGGCGCCGAGGCGACGGCCCAGCGCTGGGAGGACGCCGACGGCATGCGCGCCGAACCCGCGACGGGCACGCTGCCCGACACGGATCCGAACGACCACTGCCGGGTGAGTTGGCAACGCTGGAGCGGGGGGCGCAAGCGCACGGAGGTGTGGCTCTACAGGCTCGAGGGCGGCGGGCACACGTGGCCGGGCGGCCCGCAGTACCTGCCACGCCGGCTCGTGGGCCGGGTGTGCCGCGACTTCGACGCGACCTTCGCCATCTGGGACTTCTTCCTCAGCCACGAGAAGGCGGCGGAAGGAGAGAAGTAGCCCGGCGGCCGGCGCGGCCCCGGCAGTCGGCGCCCGCGGCTAGGGATTCGTCGGCCGGATGTCCAGCTCGGACACCGTGGCCCGCTCGTCGAGCTCCAGCGTCTGCAGCACCATCGTCGCGACGTCCTCGGCGCGCAGGATCCGCTCGCGGTCGGGCTGGAACGGCGTGCTGCCGTCGAAGAACGGCGTCGTCACCGAGCCCGGACACACCGCGATCACCCGGACGTCCCGCTTGCGCACCTCCATCAGCAGCGCCTTCGAGAAGCCGAGCACGCCGTGCTTGGACGCGCAGTAGGCCGTGCCGGAGGCGAAGCCGTTGCGGCCGGCGAGCGACGCGATGTTGACGACGGCGCCGCGGCCGTGGGCGAGCATCGCGGGCAGGAACGCGCGGGTGACGAGGAACATGCCGCGGAGATTCGTGGCCATCACCTCGTCCCACTGCTCCGCCGTCATCTCGGTCACCGGGGCGAAGCGGCCGACGCCCGCGTTGTTGACGAGGATGGTGGGTGCACCGAGCTCGCGGTGGACGCGCGCGGCGAAGCCGGAAACCTCCGTCTCGTCGCGCACGTCGCACGGCGCGCCGAACGCGCGGCCGCCGGCGGCCCGGAGCTCGGAGGCGAAGCGCTCGATGGCGATGCCGTTGCGCGAGCAGACGGCGACCGCCGCGCCGCGGTCGGCGAGGCCCTGCGCGATGGCCTTGCCGATGCCCTGGGATGCGCCCGTCACCACCGCCAGCTCGAACTCCCAGTTCATGCGGCAGAGTATGCGGCCCGGACGGCCGCCGCGCTACGGACGGTTCACGCGGGGGCCGGTCAACCGCTTGCCTCCGCCGTCCGCCTTGGGATAGGTTACCCGCCCCTTAGGTTCGAAGGTCGATCATGAAGGAATATCCGAGCACACATATCAGGAATGTGGCGGTAGTCGGCCACGGAGGCAGCGGCAAGACCAGCCTGGTCGACGCCCTCGCCTTCGTGGCCGGAAGCAGCAAGCGGCACGGCCGCATCAAGGAAGGTTCCGCCCTCACCGACTACTCTCCCGACGAGATCGAACGCGGCTACAGCATCAGCCTCGCCCTGGCCCACGCCGAGTGGGAGGGCGTGAAGATCAATCTGATCGACACCCCGGGGTACCTCGATTTTGCGGGCGACGCGCTGGCGGGCGTGTACGCGGCCGACGCCTCGCTGATCGTGCTCGGCGCGTCGGCGGGCGTGGAGACGGGGACCGAGAAGGTGTGGGAGTATTCCCGGGCGTGCGACCACGAGGCGATCTTCTTCGTCTCGATGATGGACAAGGAGCACGCGGACTTCGCCAAGGTCTACGGGCAGATCCGCGAGCGGCTGACGCCCAAGGCGATCCCGGTGGAGGTCCCGATCGGCGCCGGCGCCGAGCACCGCGGCATCATCAACCTGATCAGCAAGACGGCGCTCATCTACAAGCCGGGCACGAAGACCGGCGAGTACGACGAGCAGCCGATCCCCAAGGAGCTGCAGGCCGACTACGAGAAGTACGAGAACGACCTCATCGAGACGGTGGCCTCGACGGACGACTCGCTGGTGGAGCGTTACCTCGAGGGGAAGGAGATCTCGCACGACGAGCTGGTGACGGCGATGCGCGCGGCGATGAAGCGGCGCGAGCTGTTCCCGGTGCTGTGCGGCGCCGCCGAGCTGACCTTCGGCACGCGCGCGCTGCTCTCCGAGATCGTCGAGCTGGTGCCGCCGCCCGCCGACAACGCGCCGGCGGCGGCGGAGAAGTGGGGCACCGCGGACAAGGTGGAGCTGGCCGAGAAGGACGACGCCCCCTTCAGCGCGCTGGTCTTCAAGACGGTCTCCGAGCCGCACGTGGGCGACGTGTCGCTGTTCCGCATCTACTCGGGGAGCGTCAAGAACGGCCAGGAGGTCTACAACGCGGCGCGCAGCGCGCCGGAGAAGCTGAATCACCTGTCCGTGGCGCAGGGCAAGGACAAGCTCGAGGCGGACGTGCTGCACGCCGGCGACATCGGCGTGATCGCCAAGCTGCGCGACACGCACACCAACGACACGCTGTGCACGCAGGCCGTGCCGGTCGTGCTGCCGCGCATCCCCTTCCCCGAGCCGATCATCCACGTGGCGGTCGAGGCGAAGGAGCGCGGCGACGAGGAGAAGATCAACCTCGGCCTGGCGCGCATCACCGAGGAGGATCCGACCTTCCGCTGGGAGTACAACCCCGACGTGCGGCAGACCTGGATCTTCGGGCTCGGCGAGCGGCACCTCGAGGTGGTGCTGGGGCGGCTGGCGCGGAAGTTCGGCGTGCACGCGACGCAGGCCAAGCCCAAGATCCCCTACCGCGAGACGATCAAGGGCAAGGGAGAGGGCCAGGGGCGGCACAAGAAGCAGACGGGCGGGCGCGGGCAGTTCGGCGACTGCTGGATCCGGATGGCGCCGCAGCCGCGCGGCACGGGGTACCTGTTCGAGGACGCGATCGTCGGCGGCTCGATCCCCAGCAAGTTCATCCCGGCGGTGGACCGCGGCATCCAGGAGGCCGCGGCGCGCGGCATCCTGGCCGGCTGCCCGGTGGTGGACTTCAAGGTGGAGCTGTTCGACGGCTCCTACCACACCGTGGACTCGAACGAGATGTCGTTCAAGCTCGCGGGCATCCTGGCGTTCCGGAACGTCTCGCCGACCTGCAAGCCGGTGCTGCTCGAGCCGCTGTCGGACCTCGAGGTGCAGGTGCCCGAGGAGTACCTCGGCGCGGTGATGGGCGACCTCAACAGCCGCCGCGGGCAGATCCTGGGCTCGGAGCCCGACGCGAAGATGCTGAAGTTGCGCGCGGTGGTGCCGGAGGCCGAGCTCTACAAGTATGCCACGCAACTGCACTCCCTGACGCAGGGGCGCGGCACGTTCCGGAAGAAGTTCAAGGGCTACGCCGAGGTGCCGCCGGACGCGGCGGCGAAGGTCATCGACGAGTACCAGAAGACCAAGAAGGAAAAGGAAGAGGAAGGCTGACCGCCGGCCGGGCGCGGCGCGGGCTCACACCTTGTGGTACGTGACCCGCGCCGCCTCCGCCCCGTCCTCCGCCGCGTAGATCTCGAAGTCCGCGAAGAGCTGCGGCGCCTCCGCCGCCAGCGTCCGCAGCACCGCCACCGCCATCCGCCGGATCTCCTGTTCGGCGCCCTCGCCGCACCGGAGCTCCAGCATCGTCCGCCAGGCGCGCACGTTGGCGCTCACCACGATCTTCGTCTCCGTCGCGTTCGGCAGCAGGGAGCGCGCGGCTTCGCGCGCCATCTTGCGGCGGTGTACCTTGTCCGCCACCCACTCGTAGCGCCGCATCAGGTCCTCGACGGCGCGCACGTAGGCCTCCTGGGCCGCGCTCACCTGCGCCAGCCACGCCGCCTCGAGCTTCTCGTCGCCCAGCATCGCCGGCGGCACTACGAACGCCGCGTGCGACTCGTCCACGTAACGCTGGCTGAGCTGGCTGTAGCCGAAGCCGGCCCGGTGCCGCACCAGCTCGTGCGAGCACGAGCGCGAGATGCCCTCGATCAGCAGCACGTACACGGAATGCTCGAGCACCGACCCGTGGCCCTGCTTCTTGATGTTGTCGAGGTACTCGGCCGTGGTGCGCTTGGCCGGGTTGGCCTGGCTCATGTAGCACAGGCGGCCGGCGAACTCAGCGAGCTTCTCGCCGTCCGACGCGTCGCCGCGCCAGCTCACCGCGAGGTGGGGCGGCTCCACGAACTGGGGCCGAGCGATCAGCGTGATGCGGGGCGCGCGCAGGATGTCCATGACGGGGAGGTGATGGAGGTGATGGAGGTGATGAGGTGATGAGGTGATGACGTGAGAGAGGCCATCACTTGGCTAGGTCCAGCTTGAAGAGGCCCCAACCGGCGGAGCGCTCGATCTCCCGGAGCGCCGCCGCCACCTCCGCGGGGAGGGCCGGGGCCCTGGCGCCGACCTTCAGCATCGCGCCGTCGAGCGGCGCGTCGGAAGCCGCGAGCTTGACGCCGGGGTTCAGGATGCCGGCCGGATCCCACGCCCGCTTCGTGCGCGCGCACAGCTCCGCGTAGGCCTCGCCGAACGTCGACGTCAGGAACCGGGCGCGGAGCCGGCCGTCGCCGTGCTCGCCCGACGGCGTCCCGCCGAGCGACAGCTGCGCCCCGGTGACCGCGTCGAGGCACGACGAGAGGCGGGCGGCAAAATCCGGCGCGCTCACGTCGGCGAGCAGGTTCGCGTGGAGGTGGCCGTCGCCGGCGTGTCCGAAGATGACGATCTCGAAGCCGTGCGCCTGCGCGCCCTCGCGCAGGGCGCGGATGTAACGGCCGAGCACGGGGACGGGCACGCAGCCGTCCTCCACCAGCTGGAGCGAGCGCAGGTTGTTGGGGAGCGAGGCCAGGATCGGGCTCGCGAGGTGGCGCAGCTCCCACAGCCGGCTCACGGAGGCGGGGTCGTCGGCGAGCGCGGTGGTCTCGGCGATGCCGGCGACCGCGGCGATGGCGCCGGCCGCGTCGCCCTCGAACTCGACGAGCAGCACGGCCTCCGTGCCCGCCGGGATGCGGCGCTGCGCCGCGCCGCGGACGAAATCCAGGTAGGTGCGGTCGAGCAGCTCCACGGCCGCCGGCCCGAGCGGCTTCAGCGCGAGCACGGCGGGGCCGACGTCATCGAGCGAGCGCAGCGTGACGAGCAGGGTGGAGCGGTCGTCGGGCAGCGGGGCCAGCGCGACGTCGACGGCGGTGACCACGGCGAGGGTGCCCTCGCTCCCCACCAGCAGGTCGGCGACGCGGCCGCCGGCGGCGTAGGCGTCGAGCGCGTAGCCGGCGGAGTTCTTCGTGGTGTGCGGCACCGCGTCGGCAAGCGCGGCCGCGCGCGCGCGGAGGTCCGGCGCCACGTCGCGCTCGAACCGCTGCTCCGCGGCCGTCTTCCCGTGCCCCTGAGCGCCCGTGCCCCCGTGCCCGGCGTCCGTCCGCCCCGCCTCTCCGTCCGCGGTCACGAACTCCAGGCTCCGCACCCACCGCCGCATCGCGCCGTACATCACGCTGTGCGCGCCGGCCGCGTTGGTGGCGACCATTCCCCCGAGCGTGCAGAACGCGGCGCTCGACGGATCGGGGGGGAGGCGCAGGCCGAAGCCCACGGCGGCCGCGTTGAGCTCCTGGCAGGTCACGGACGCACCGCACCGCGCGGTGCGGGCGTCGGGATCCACGACCGGCGCG
>DATKNX010000144.1:0-9865 GCA_035541085.1 Gemmatimonadales bacterium
GCGGCCACGCGAACGGCTTCTGCGCCGCGAGGCGCAGCGCCTCCTGGATGCCGCGGTCGAGCTGCGGATCCACGCCGTGCGCGAGCTGGGTGGGATCGTCCACCACGTTGATGTCCGGCTCCACGCCGTGCCCCTCGGGGAACCACCGGCCCGACGGGTCGTACTGCCGGAACGTCGGGATCGTGATGCCGCCGCCGTCCACCAGGGGCGGCGCGCCCGAGATGCCGATCAGGCCGCCCCAGGTGCGCGTCCCGATCAGGGGTCCGAGGCCGGCCTCGCGGAAGAAGAAGGGGAACGCGTCGCCGCCCGAGCCGCTCCAGCCGTTGATCAGCATCACCTTGGGTCCGAAGTGCGCCACGGGCGGGAACTGCCAGTCGTGCCCGTCGCGCACCGCGAAGAACGCCAGCGGCGGCCGGTCGAGGAGCTCGATGAACCGGTCGGGGATCTGCCCGCCGCTGTTCCAGCGCTCGTCCACGATCATCGCGGGCTTGGTGAACTGGTACTGGAACTGCCGCTCCAGGTCGGTCTGGCCGTCGATGCCCGTGCTCTGCACGTACACGTAGCCCACGCGGCCGCCCGAGACGGAGTCCACGTGGCGGCGGTTGGCCTCGATCCACTCCAGCGTCCTCAGGCGCGTCTCGTCGCTCAGCGTCTTCACCACCACGGTGCGCGCGCCCTGGAGCGTGGGCCGGTCGTTCACCGTGAGCTGCACGTCGCGGTCGGCGAGGCCGGCGAACGCCGCCCACGGATCGGCGGCGGTGTCGATGGGCACGCCGTCCACCGCCAGCACGTAGTCGCCGGCGTGCACGGCGAGGCCCGGCGCCGCGAGCGGCGAGCGCACCTCGTTGTCCCAGGGCGCGCCGCTCACGACGTGGGCGATGCGGTACGCGCCGTTCTCCAGCGACCAGTCCACGCCCAGCAGGCCGACGCCGAGGTGCTCCTCCGGCTCGAGGACCCCGCCGCCGCGGTAGGTGTGCGACGAATTCAGCTCGGCGATCAGCTCGCCGATCACGAAGTTCACGTCCCAGCGCGTCACCGATTCGTCGATGAGGGGCGCGTAGCGGGCCCGCATCAGGTTCCAGTCCACGCCGTGCATGTTCCGGTCGTAGAAGAAGTCGCGGTAGAAGCGCCACACGTCGGCGAAGATCTGCCGCCACTCCGCCCGCGGATCCACCGTGGCCTCCATCTCGGCCGTGCGCAGCGGGTGCTCGAACTTGGCGTCGGCCTTGAGGTCCACGATCGCGTACTGGTCGCCCTTCGCGACGAGCAGCTTCTTGCCGTCCGCCGACAGCTCGAAACCGTCGGCGTCCCCGAGGACCGTCTTCTCCTCGCGGTCCTTCAGGTCGTAGTAGCAGATGGTGCCCTTGCCGTCGGTGCCCGCGGCCGGCAGCCGGCGGTAGACGACCTTGCCGGAGGCGGCGGCGAGCTCGCCGTAGTTGCCGGCGGCCGGCGGCAGCACGACGAGCCGGCCCTCGAAGCCCGCGGTGTCGATCTCGACGGGCGCCGGCGTCGCCGGCTTCGCCGTGTCGGGCGCGGCGGCGTGCCGGTCGCGGCCCCGGGCGGGCGCGGCGGCCGGCGCGGCGGCCGGCGGCGCGCTGTCGGCCTTCGCACCCTCGGCGTCGTTGCGCGGCGCGAGCGGCGAGGGCACGTCGGCCCGGAGGGATACCGCGACCAGGTTGGTGGTGTTCGCGTACACCCACGAGTCGTCGATGTCGCTGTAGATGGGCCGCAGGGTGCGGTTGCTCGTGAAGTAGAGGTACTTGCCGTCGGGGTCGAACACCGGGCCGGCATCGTTGTAGTAGCCCGACGTGACCTGCTGCGCGCGGCCGCTCCGGGTGTCGAAGAGGAACACGGCGCGGTTGGCGCGGTCGCCCAGGTCGCGGCTGTAGGCGAGCCAGCGGCTGTCGGCCGACCAGCTCGGCCGGAAGCCCTCGAGGTCGCCCTCGTACCACCAGCCGGCCTTGTCCACGTCCGTCGTGCGTCCCGTCTCGCGGTCGAAGATCCGGATGGCCATCGTCTGGTCAACGAACGCGAGCTTCCTGCCGTCGGGCGACCAGGTGAGGTGGTAGCGGTAGCCGGGCCCGTAGGAGGTCAGCTTGCGCTCGGGGCCCGAGCCGTCGGCCGGCCGCACGTACAGCTCGTACTCGCCCGACCGGTCGCTCCAGTACGCCACGCTCTTGCCGTCCGGCGCCCACGCCGGGAACCGCTCCGCGACGCCCGAGCTCTGCGTCAGGTCCAGGACCGGGCCGTGCTCGGCCGGCAGCGAGAACAGGTCGCCGCGGGCCTCCACCACGGCGCGCTGGCCGGTGGGCGAGACGCTCGTGTTCTGGATGAACGAGTCGGCGCGGGCCACGCGCGGCTTCAGCGTCGCGAGGTCCGTGACGACGTCGACCTGCACCTCGCGCGTCTGCTCGCTCGCGAGGTCGAGCAGGTACAGCCGGCCGCCGGCCTGGAAGACGATGTCGGCGGGGCCGATGGCCGGGAACGTGATGTCGTAGTCGGTGAAGTGCGTCAGCTCGCGGCTCTGCTTCGTGTCGAGGTCGTAGGCCCAGATGTTGTTGCGCTGCGCGGAGTCGCGGTCCGAGAGGAAGTACAGCGTGCGCCCGTGCCACATCGGCTGGGCGTCGTTCACGTCGTTGTGGGTGAGGTTCTCCGACGAGTCGGTCACGAGGTCGAACAGCCAGATGTCCGCCTTCCAGCCGCCGCGATACCGCTTCCACGTGCGAAAGTCCTGGCTCATCGGCGTGTACGCGAGCCAGCGGCCGTCGGGCGAGATGGCCCCGAACTCGCCGTAGGGCACGGGCAGCTTCCGGGGCAGGCCGCCGGCGGCGCCCACCTGGTAGAGCTGGTCGTAGCGCTGGCGCCCGCTCGCCATCGAGGTGGCGATCAGGAGCGAGCGGCCGTCCGGGTACCAGTCCACGAGCCGGTCGGGCATCGGGTGGTGCGTGACCCGGACCGGCACGCCGCCGGCCGTGGGGATCACGTACACGTCCTGGTTCCCGTCGTAGTTCGCGGTGAAGGCGATCCGACTGCCGTCGGGCGAGAAGCGCGGGAAGCTCTCCTCGCCGGGCGTGGTCGTCAGGCGCGAAGCCGCGCCGCCGGTCTTCGGCACGACCCAGATGTCGCCGCCGTACACGAAGGTGATGGTGGTGGCCGAGACGTCCGGGTAGCGGAACATCCGCGCGCTGACCTGGGCGTGGGCGGGGACGGCGGCGGCGAGCGCCGCCAGCAGGGCGAGCGACGATCCGGTGCGCATCCGAGTCTCCATCGAGAGCGGTGAAGCGTCCTGCGGCAGTGGGTGACGGCCGTCCGAGTTAGATGGCGGGCGCCTCGGAATCGTTGCGAACGTCCCCGTCGGGACCCTCGCGGCCGGCCGGGCGCAGCGTGCCGGCCGCCTGCACGCCGGTGATGCGCTCGAACCGGTCCTGGATGAGGCCGATCTGCCGCTCGGCCTCCGCATACTGACGGACGGCGTGATCCAGATGTTTCCCGATCAGGCGGTAGGCGTCCTCGAAGCGGGCGAACTGCTGCTGCAGCCCGCCGAGGGAGTCGAGGATCGCGCGCGCTTCCTTCTCCACCTCGAGGCCCTTGAGCCCGTGCAGGATGGCCGCGAGATACGCGTAGAACGTGTTGGGCGAGACCGGGATGACCTTGCGGCCGAGGGCGTAGCCGACGACGCTCTCGCCGTCCTCGAGCGACTCGCCGCGCACCACCGCCTCGTAGTACACGCTCTCGGCCGGCACGTACATCAGGGCGAACTCGAACGTCCCCTCGTCGGGCTTGATGTACTTGTCGGCGATCTCGTCGATGCGCTCGCGCAGCGAGCGGCGGAACGCGCGCCGCTCCCGCTCGGCGTCGGCGCCGTCGGCGGCGAGCATCCGCTGGAACGCCTCGAGGGGGAACTTCGAGTCCACGGGCACGAGCCGGTCCCCGACCCGGATGGCGGCGTCCACCTTCTCGCCCGAGCGGAACGCGTGCTGGGTCTCGTAGACGCCGGCCGGGAGGATCTGGCGCAGCAGCTCCTCGAGCCAGACCTCGCCCAGCGTGCCGCGGAGCCGCGGGACCTGCAGCAGCTCCTGGACCTTGACGACGGACTGCCCCACGGCCTCGAGCCGCTCGGTGGCTTCGGCCAGCCGTCCGAGGCGCTCGCGCACGTCGCCGACCGCGGAGCCTTGGGCCGTGGCGAGCACGTCGAGCCGCTGGCGCACCTCGATCAGCTGCTGCTGCAGGAGCGCCGCCTCGTTGCCGGGGGCGGGCGGGCGCCGCAGCACGAGCAGGGCCACGCCGGCCGCCACCAGGAGCAGGACCGCCAGGATCGCCGCGGTCACGGCCCCGCGCTCAGCGGTCGGCGAGGTGGCACGCGACCTGGTGCCCGGGCGCGAGCTCGCGCAGCTCGGGGCGCACCGTGCGGCACGTCTCGTCCTTGCCGGGGTGCTGGCAGCGCGGGTGGAACGGGCAGCCCGGGGGCGGATGCACCGCCGACGGCGGGTCGCCGGCGAGCACGATGCGGGGGCGGCGGGTGGCGGGGTCGGGCACCGGCACCGCCGTGAGCAGCGCCTGCGTGTACGGGTGCAGCGGCCGGTGGTAGATGCCGTCCGACGGCCCGTGCTCCACGATGCGGCCGAGGTACATCACCGCGACGCGCGGTGCGACGTGCCGGATCACGGCGAGGTCGTGGGAGATGAAGAGGTAGGAGAGGCCGCGCCGCGCCTGCAGGTCCACGAGGAGGTTGAGGACCTGCGCCTGCACGCTCACGTCGAGCGCGGAGACCGGCTCGTCGCACACCACGAACTCGGGCTCGACGGCCAGCGCCCGCGCGATGCCCGCGCGCTGCCGCTGGCCGCCCGAGAACTCGTGCGGGTAGCGCGCGGCCGACCCTTCCGGCAGTCCCACCTCCGCCAGGAGCGCCTCCACCCGCCGGGTGGCCTCGGCGCCCTCGGCCAGCCGGTGCACCTCGAGGCCTTCGCGCACGGCGCGCCCGATCGAGAGGCGCGGGTTCAGCGATCCGTCGGGGTCCTGGAAGACGATCTGCATCCGCCGCCGCAGGCGGCGCAGCTCCGCCGGCGGCAGCGCGAACACGTCCCGGCCGTCGAACCGCACCTCGCCCGACGTGCGCTCGACGAGCCGCAGGATCGTCCGGCCAAGCGTCGTCTTGCCGCAGCCGGATTCGCCCACGAGGCCCAGCGTGGTCTTCGCCGCGACGTCGAGCGAGACCCCGTTCACGGCCTGCACGACCTCGCGCCGCGCGCCCAGGAGCCCCACGCGGCGCGTGAAGTGGGTCACGAGATCGCGAACCTGAACGAGGGGCGTCGGACTCACCTCCTCACCTCATCACCTTCATCACTTCGTCACCTCCCCGTCGGGTCTGCTCTTGCGTCTGCCCGGTTCCTGGACCAGCCAGCATCTCGCCTTCTGGCCCGGTGCGGCCTCGAGCAGGGGCGGCATCTCCGTGCGGCACTTCTCCCACGCGTACGGGCAGCGGGGGTGGAAGCGGCAGCCGGCGGGCCACGCGGTGGCCGGCGGCACCTGGCCCGGGATCGCCCGCAGCCGCTCGCGCCGCTCGTCGAGCCGGGGCACGGCGGCCAGCAGCCCCTGGGTGTAGGGGTGCGCGGGCGCCGCGAACAGCCGCTCGGTCGCGGCCTCCTCGACGATCTGCCCCGCGTACATCACGTACACGCGCCGCGTGCGCTCCGCGACGATGCCGAGGTTGTGCGTGATGAGCAGCACCGCCATGCCGAGCTTGTGCTGCAGGCCGTCGAGCAGCTCGAGGATCTCGGCCTGGATCGTGACGTCGAGCGCGGTGGTGGGCTCGTCGGCCAGCAGGAGCTTGGGCCGGCAGGCGAGCGCCATCGCGAGCAGGACGCGCTGGCGCATGCCGCCCGACAGCTGGTGCGGGTAGGACGCGGCGCGCCGCTCGGCGTCGGCGATCCCGACCGCGGCGAGCATCTCCACGGCGCGCCACCGCGCGGTGCTGCGGCTCACCGCCTCGTGCGCGCGGATGGCCTCGGCGATCTGGCGGCCGACCCGCAGGACCGGGTTCAGGGCGCTGAGCGGTTCCTGGAAGACGAGCGCGACGTGGTTGCCGCGCACGGCCCGGATCTCCTTCGCCCCGAGCGCCAGCAGGTCGCGGCCTTCGAGCCGCACGCTGCTGCCGTGCGCGATGTGCCCGGGCGGCTCGATCAGGCGCAGCAGGGCGAGGGCGGTGACGGACTTGCCGCACCCCGACTCGCCCACGAGGCCGACGGTCTCGCCCTCGCTCACGGTGAGGTCCACGCCGTCCACGGCGCGCGCGACACCGTCGAAGCCGGTGAAACGCACGGCGAGGTCGCGGACCTCGAGCAGGGGGGCGCGCGACGGTCCGCTCACGCCGCCTTCGGATCGAGCGCGTCGCGCAGGCCGTCGCCCGCCAGGTTGAAGGCGACGACGGTCAGAACGAGCGCGCAGCCGGGCGCGAGCGCGACCCACGGCGCGCTCAGCAGCACGTCCTTGCCGTCCATGATCATGTTGCCCCAGGTGGGCGTGGGCGGCCGGACGCCGAGGCCGAGGTAGGACAGGCCCGCCTCGAGCAGGATGATGTTGCCGACGTCCAGCGACGCGCTCACGATGACCGGCGCGGCGACGTGTGGCAAGAGGTGGCGGCGGACGATGCCGGCGCGCCCGCTGCCGAGGGCGCGCGCCGCGGCCACGAAGTCGGCCTGCTTGAGGCCGAGCACCGACGCGCGCACGATGCGGCTGGTCTGGAACCAGCCGGTGGCGGCGATGAGGACCACCACGGCGGCCGGCGGCGCGCGGTCCCAGATCGCGAACACCGCGAGCAGCAGCACGATGCGGGGCAGGGCGAGCGCGACGTCCACGCCGCGCATCAGCACCTCGTCCGTGCGGCGGCCGCCGAGCCCCGCGGCCAGTCCCACGCCGGTGCCGAGCGTGACGGCGAGCAGCGCGGCGCCGACGCCCACCAGGAGCGAGACCTGCGCGCCGTGCAGGGTGCGGCTCAGCACGTCGCGGCTGTAGGGATCGGTGCCGAGCGGGTGCGCCGCCGAGGGCGGCCGGTCCTGCAGCCCGACGGGGTCGGGCTGCGCGAGCGGGTCCACCGTGACGAGCGGCGCCAGGAGCGCCGCCGCCGCCATGGCCGCGACGACCACCGTGCCGGCCACCGCGGGCCGGTTGCGGCGGAAGCGCCGGGCGGCGGCGCGCCAGGGGCTCATCGCCCGAGCCGGATGCGCGGGTCGGCCACGGCGAGGGCGACGTCGGCCAGCAGGTTGCCGGCCGCGACCAGCACGCCGGACACCAGGGCGACCGCCGTGATCACGTTGTAGTCGCGCGCGAAGATGGCGTCGTACGCCACGCGCCCGAGGCCGGGCCAGCCGAAGATGCTCTCGACGAGGACGGACCCGGCGAGGAAGTACGGCACCGACAGGCCCGCCAGCGTGATGGTGGATCCGAGGGCGCCGCGCAGCGCGTGGCGGAGCAGCACCGCGCGCTCGCCCAGGCCCCTGGCGCGCGCGGCACGCACGTACTCCGCGCCGAGCGTCTCCAGCAGCGCGCTGCGCTGGAAGCGCGCGAACGCCGCGGCCTGCACGAGCGCGAGGCTCGCCGCGGGCAGCACCAGGTGGCGCGCCACGTCGAGCGCGCGCCCCAGGCGGGAGAGGTCGTCGCCGAGGCCCGGCGTCGTCATCCCGCTCACGGGCAGCCAGTGGAGGCCCTCGCCGAAGACCAGCAGCAGCAGCAGGCCGAGCCAGAACACCGGGACGGAGTAGAGCACGAGGGTCGCCGCGCCCAGCAGCGCGTCGGTGCGCGTGCGGTGCCGCGCGGCCTGCAGCGCTCCCGCGGCGAGGCCCAGCAGGAGCGACGCCACCAGGGCGGTGCCGCCCAGCAGCAGCGTGTTGGGGAGCGCGTCGCGCAGCACGGCGGCGACGGGCCGGTGCAGCACGAAGGACATGCCCAGCTCGCCGCGGGCGAGATTGCCCGCGTAGCGGAGGAACTGCTCGGGCAGCGGCCGGTCGAGCCCGAACAGCGCCCGCTGGCGCGCGATGGTCTCCGGCGACGCGACGGTGCGCTCGGGTGTGCCGAGCATCGGCTCGCCGGGCGCGGCGTGGACGAGGAGGAACGTGATGACGACGACCGCGACGACGCTGGCGACGGC
Source organism: Gemmatimonadales bacterium (assembly GCA_035541085.1). Taxonomy (GTDB): domain Bacteria; phylum Gemmatimonadota; class Gemmatimonadetes; order Gemmatimonadales; family JACORV01; genus Fen-1245. Next base: position 8,144 of record DATKNX010000144.1, read on the forward strand.
GAACGCGAGCCGGCGAACGGCGAAGCGGAGCACGCCTACGGCCGGGCGGCGCCCCGCTCGGGCGCGCCGGCCCGTGCGCCGCCGATGCGCCAGGAGGTGACCGTGGCGAGCCAGCTGTCGGGCCGGATCGTGACGCCCTGGATCCGCGCCGCGAACGCCGCGTTGTTGCGCGGGGAGAAGACGAACACGGCGGCGGCGTCGTCGTTGAGACGGCCGAGGGCCTCGCGCCACAGCGGCGCGGCGGCCGCGCGCGACGGGGCGCGCAGCGCCTCGGCCGTGAGCGACTGGAACGCCGGGTCGGCGAAGTGCCCGATGTTGGCCGCGGCGCCGGGGCTCCACCACTGCAGCAGCGACGCCGGGCTGGGGTCGATCGTGCGCGAGACGAACGCGGCGTCGAAGTCGCCCGTCTCCGTCCGCCGCTCCATCACCGTGAACTCCAGGGGCTGGATGTCCACCGCCACGCCGGCCCGCCGCAGCTCGTCCTGGATCACCACGGCGGCCTGCTGGCGCACCGAGCTCGACGTCGGCACGAGCAGCGTGAAGCGCAGTGGCACGCCGGCCCGGGCCCGCATGCCGCCGGGCCCGCCGCGGCGCCAGCCCCGCGCGTCGAGCGCGCGGGCCGCCGCCGCGGTGTCGAACGGCAGCTGGCGCACCGAGTCGCTCCAGATCCACTGCATCGGGCTCGTCGCGCCCACCGCGACGTCGGCGAACGGGCCGAACACGGACTGCACGACCGTCCGCCGGTCCACGGCCATCGCCAGCGCGCGCCGCACCTCGCGGTCGGTGAACGGCGGGCGGCGCAGGTTGAACACGATCGCCGCGTAGAACGGCGACGGGTACGGCACGAGCCGCACGCCCTTCGCGCCCTGCACCCGCTCGAGCTGGCCGCGCGCGGGGATGACCTCCATCGCGTCGGCCTCGCCCGCGAGCACCTGGCTCACGGCGCTCGCCAGCTCCGGCGTGACGCGCCAGATCAGCCGCGCGATGCCGGGCCGGCCGAGGAACCAGGCCGTGTCGGCCGCGAGGTCGATCTCGGCGCCCGCGACCCAGCGCACGAAGCGGTACGGTCCGTCGCCCACGGGCGCGCGGCCGAACGGCGCCGTCGCCAGCTTCGCGTCGGGGATCGTGTCCAGGAGGTGGCGCGGCAGGATCCGCATCTGGTACGTCGCGTCGTACAGCTGCTCGGGATACCAGCGGCTGAACCGGAACGCCACGGTGAGGCTGTCGCGCGCGGTGACCGACGCGATGGCGCCGAGGAACGGCGCGAGCGGCGCGTTCACGTCGGGGCTGCGGTACACGCCGAAGGTGTACGCCACGTCCGCGGCGGTGACCGGCGCGCCGTCCTGCCAGCGCGCGCGCGGATCGAGGTGGAAGACGATCGTGAGCGAGTCGGGGTGCTCCCAGCTCCGCGCCAGCACCGGCCGGAAGCCGGAGTCGTCCACCGTGTTGAGCGAGGCCGTCGGCTCGGCGAGCCGGCAGAAGAGGAGGTCGCTGACGTTGATGCCGGTGGTGACGCTGGTGACCGGCGGGAGCAGGACGTCGGCGTCGCCCGTCGTCGCGACGACCATCGCGTCGCGCGCGGTGCCGCCGGGGCCCCTCGCGCAGGCGGCGAGGAGGAGCGCGGCGGCGAGGAGGGGGCGCGGGCGCACGGTTCGAATCTAGACGTTCGTGCTTCGGCCGCCAGGTCGGCCGACGCGCCGAGGGGGGCGCGGACGCCCCCCT